>CAZBLQ010000066.1:0-11372 GCA_964492635.1 uncultured Oleiharenicola sp. | reverse complement strand
TCGCCCCCGGCGGCTCGGCGCGCACCGGCGCTCCCCCGGTGGCCAGCCGCAGCGCCGCCGCCCGGGCCCGGGTTTTCAATTCCGCGGCCGGCACGACCTCGTCGACCAGCCCGGCCTTCTGCGCCTCGGCGGCCGGCACCAGCGCGGCCTTCAGCATGTGCTCCACCGCCGGTTGCACGCCAATCAACCGCGGCAGCCGGGTGCAACCGCCCCAACCGGGAATCAGGCCGATGCCCACCTCGGGCAGGCCGATGACGGTTTCGCGGGCGTCGCTGGCGATGCGCCAGTGGCAGGCCAGCGCGAGTTCAAAGCCACCACCGGCACAGGCACCATGAATGGCGCAGACCACCGGCACCTTGAACCAGGCAATCAAGTTGAACAGTTGCTGGCCCTCGCGCGAAGCGAGCGTGGCGGCCTGGGCATCGGTCAGCCCGGCCAGCCATTTGAGATCGGCGCCGGCGATAAAGATTTTCTCCTTCGCACTGACGATCACCACCGCCTTGACGGGTTGCGATGCCAGCGCATCGAGGGCGGCCCGCAGCGCGGCCTGGGTGGCGGGATTGAATACGTTGGCGCGGCTCGCCGGATCGTCGAAGGTGATCCAGCCGATGCCGTCGGCGTCAACCGAGTGAGTAACCGGAGGAGGATTGCTCATGGGGCATGCTTTGTTGGGTTCAAGACAACCGTTCTCCACCGGGGAAGTAAAGCCAAGGAGGGAACCGGCCGGCCCCTCCAGAGTCAATGCCGGGCCGGACCTGTTCCGAACTTTCGCAGGTATTTCAACGCCACCTCAAAGTCATTCGGCAACGGCGCGGTCAGCGTCAGCTTCTCCCGCGTGAGCGGATGCGTGAAGGTCAGTCCTCCGGCGTGCAGGGCGAGCCGGGTGATCAGCGGTTTCTCGTCGGCCCGGCCCTTGTAGCCGCGCTTCAGGTCGGAGAGCATCAGCAGCGTGGTATCGCCGTAAAGATCATCGTTGAGGACCGGCGTGCCTGAGGAAGCCAGATGGACCCGGATCTGGTGCGGCCGGCTGGTGAGCGGCCGGCACTCGAGAAAGGCGAAGCTGGCGCGACCCGCCGGTCGCGGGAATTTTTCCATCACCTTGAACTCCGTCACGCTGGCGTGGCCGTGCTTCTTGACAATGCACATGCGGCCGGGCTTCGCCTCGTCCTCCTTTAACACCAGGTCGACCGTAAATTCATCCTGCGCCGGCAGCCCGACGGTGAGCGCCTGATAGGTTTTCCGCACGGTCTTCGACTGGAACTGCCCGCTCAGGAAATCCAGCGCCGGCTTGGTCTTCGCAAAGAGCACCACCCCGCTGGTGTCGGCATCCAGCCGGTGCACGTTGGCGACGCCCGCGCCAAGCCTGGCGTGCACCAGATCCAGGAGATTTTCCCGCGACTTGTCCCGGCGGTCCGGGGCCGGGAGCAGGCTGCCGGGCTTGGCGAATGCGATCACGGCATCGTCTTCAAAAAGGACTGGCGGCAGCGGCATGGAGATTGGCCCACAGTGTGCAGCCCATGTGCCGCGGCAACCCCGAAGGCGGCTCTCTTTACGCATTTTTCCGGTACAACAGCGAAATCTCTGTAGCGTTGGGGCCCAACTTTTGTCATCACTGACGGCGATGACACTGGCTCCACGATTTCTGGTCAACATCTGGGCAGGCTATTGCGTGACCCGTTTTGTGCGCCGGCTCAGGGCGCTGGGCCGCGGTGTGGAGGCGCAACACCAGGCCTTTGCCCGGTTGATGGCCCGGCAGGCCAACACGGAGTTCGGCCGCAGCCATGGGCTCGGCGCCGGTACGACCTATGAGTATTTTCGCGAAAGTGTGCCGCCGCGCAATTACGATTATTTCCAGCCGTTGGTGCAGCGCATGGCCGCGGGTGAAGCGGGGGTGCTCACGTCGGCGCGCTGCCTTTTTTTTGTCGAGACCGCCGGGACGACCGCCGACAAGCCGAAGCTCCTGCCGGTGCCCGAGGCGATGCTGGAGCACTACCGCCGCGGCTTGCGCGACGCGTTGTTCTTCTACGCCGCCAAGGCCGGCCACGCGGGCGTTTTTCTCGGCCGGCATTTGCACGTGGGCGCGAGCACCGCACTCACGGAGGACAAGGGCGCCTACCGCACCAGCCTTGACGGCATGCTGACGCTTTGCCTGACCCCGTGGGTCGAGGCCAACCTGCATTCGCCACCACCCATCGTGGCCAACCTCCCGGAAGGCACGGAAAAAAACCAGGCCACGGCCCAGTACATGGTGCCCCGCGATGTCACCCTTATCGGGGGCACCCCGGCCACGGTCGGCGCTGTCGCCCTTGCCGCCCGCGAGGCCGCCAGCGTCGGCAAAAGGCGCATGACCAACCTGCAGGCCATGTGGCCCAACCTTGAATGCTGTGTTCACACCGGCGCACCCTTGGGCCTTTATGCCGAGGCGTTGCGCACCGCGCTCGGCCCGACGGTAAATTTCCATGAAGTCTACGCCGCGGCCGAGGGCATAATCGCCGCCCAGGACGACAGGGTGCCGGTCGGCCTGCGGCTGCTCACCGATGCAGGCCTGTTCTTTGAATTCCTGCCGCTGCGCGATTTCAACGAGGACACGATTGCCAACGCCGGCGGTCTCTGCCTGCCGCTCGAGAAAGTCCAGCCCGGCGTCGATTACGTGCTGGTCGTCACCACGCCCGCCGGATTCTGCCGCTATGTGCCGGGTGACATCGTCCGCTTCGTGTCCGTCGATCCGCCCCGGGTGCAGTTTGCCGGCCGCACCAAACTCCAGCTCAACGCCTTTGGGGAGCGGGTGACCGAGCGCGAGCTTTTCGAGAGCCTGTTCGCCGTCTGCTCGCGCAACGGCTGGCAGGTGGTCAACTTCCATGTCGCCCCCTATCGGCGCCGTGTCGCCGCCGGCCAGACCGTCAGTTGCCATGAATGGTGGCTCGAGCTGCGCACGCACACCGTGAAGACGCCGACCGCCAACGTGCTCGCGCCCGAGCTCGACGCCGAGCTGGCCCGCCGCAACAGCGATTACGCCGCCAAGCGCAACAACCGCAGCCTTGAACTGCCCTCCGTGCGGCTGGTCATGCCCGGCGTGTTCGAGCAATGGGCGCAAAGCCAGCACAAGACCGCGGGCAAAATGCCCTGCTGTCGCGCGGACCGGCTCATCGCCGACCAGCTCGACGCCCTCGCCGGCTTCCACCCGGCCACCGCCGTGACCTTCGCGCCGGCCAATCCAAGTTCACCGGCCTGAGGCCGGCCGCGAAATTTCCGGCCCACCTACCCGGCATTTCAGGCCGGTGGTTTACTTGCCTTTTTTTGGTTTCGGTTCCGGGTTGCCCCGGTTCGCCCTTTCCGGCGGGCTCTTCGTTGCCGGCGTGCGATTCCAGTCCGGATCATCCTTGGAGAATTCCTTCAGGTCGTTTTCCTTTTCCCGTTGCTGCGCGGGATCACGGCGTATTTTCGGACGCTGCCCGGGTGCGCCCTTCCGCTCCGCCGGGCGGAAACGCACATGGCGGGCGGTCTCATGAATGATCGGCGTGGTGTGTTCGATAAGTTTTTTGGCCCGCGGCGAGATGCCGCGGAGCTGGGCCCGGAAAAACCGGGGCTGCACGCCCGCGCGAAACCGCCCGCCCAATTCCTTGCCGGCGGACACGTCCACTCCACCACGCGCCGAGTCGTCGTCCAGATGGACAATCCCCTCATGCGTGCTCAGGGTAAATTGTTGCTGGCTGCCCTCCCGCTCGCGGTGCAACAGCCGGAACTGGGTGCCCCGGATGCCCGCCGAGCCCACCGGCGTCTTGATGCTATAGCTCGTGCTGGTGCGGAGTTTGCAGACGTCACCCACCATTTCACCGTAAGCCAGGTTGAGCTTGGTCTCGGAGGCCGAGGGTTCCGCCACCAAGCCACCTGCCTCAACGTCCTCGGCGAGCGGATCCTGCCGGAATACTTCAAGGGCCAGCCGGGTGTTGGGCATGACCCGGACGTTGGACCCGTTGGAAAAAATCAGGATGACACTGGCCTGCGCCTGAGTGACAACCGTGTAGCCCTCGTAAAGCACATCGCGATTATGCAGCGGCGTCTCGGAGCCATCCTCGTTATCAATCGCGGTTACTTCGCCAATGACCCGTGCCGCCACGACCTGGCCAAAATCACGCCCGGGCTCGGCCGCGACAACCGCAACGGCCAAAGACAGAAAAAGCCCGGCGATCCGCCACATGGGCAAATGTTTGTGGTTGGCGAAATCTGCCGCAAGCCCCGAGGCAAATCCTGCGGAAACTATTAAATGAACTCCAAATCCGCCTTCGTCGGCTGCTTTTCCTTTATCTCGGAGCGCGAAGCCTTATAGGTGAACGGCTTTCTCAACCACGAATCACCATCCCCATGAAAAAACACCTCATTGCCTTGTCCGTGGCCGGCGCTGCGCTGGCCTTCGCCATTTCTTCCACCGCGATCGCCGACACGCCGCCAACGACGGCTCCGGAGCACCACGAGGGCCGGGAGCATCATCCCGCGATCAAGGCGGCCATCCGTGCGCTGGAACGCGCCCGGGATGAGATGAAGGCAGCCGATCATGACTTCGGCGGACATCGGGTCGACGCACTGGCGGAATGCGACAAGGCCATTGAGCAGCTGAAACTGGCCCTGCAATACGATAAGAAGTAAGCGACGGTGGGCGGCTCCCCGCCCGCCCTCCAGCCCGTTACCCATCCTGCCCCCGACCAGATACGTCTGGCCGGGAAGGTGTGTTTGGTTTGATCCATGGCTGCATCGAAAGCTGCAGCCATGGGCGGAACTATGGTGTCCCGGATTGCCCGACAACTGGCGGATACCGGAAAGAGCGAAACCGGTAGGAAGGAGAAAGCGCAGGAATGCCCGGCCCGAGGTTCCTTTTTACCAATTCCTGAAAACGTGCGCCTTGCCATCCCGTCTCGGGAAACGAGTATCCCGCCATGAAAAAACTCGTCCTGCTCTTTTTGGCCGGAGCCCTCGTTTGTTCGGCCGAGGATGTCACCATCACCAAGTCGACGATGCTGCGGGCCGAGCGCAACGCGGTTTCCCTGAAGGCCGGCACGGTCGTCGAGCTGCTGTCCCGCGACGAGAAGACGCTGACGGTGCGCTATAACAAGCTCACCGGCACCATCCCGGCCAGCAGCGTGGCCGCGACCGGCGACACCCCGGCAGCGAAGGAAGAGGCGAAACCCAGCGAGCCCACGCCGCCACCCCGGAAGGCCGAGACGATGTACGGCAAGGCCGTGGAGAAGGCCAAGGACAACGCCGGCAAGCACGAGAAGGATCTGGTGCGACCCACCGACGAGATTCTCGGGAAGTGAAGTCGACCCACTGTCCGTCAAATCAGGGCAACCTGACCTGCGACTGGTTCGGCTGCTTCTCGATAAACCGGGCGAGCAATAGCTCCGCATGGAAAGCGCCACGAACGTACAGCGCGTCCTCCTCTCGTCCATAGATACTGAAGCCAAGACTCCGGTACAGTTGGACGGCAGATTGGTTCGCCTCGGTCACAGAAAGTCTGAGCTGCCTCAGTCCTCGCATCTTTCGTGCAGTTTCCATTGCGTGGCTCAGCAAGGCCCGCGCGACGCCTTTTCGTCTCATTGATGGATCCACATACAAACCCACGATCGAAGCCTTATGTCGCTCCTTTCTCCTCTGGTCGCGAACCAGCGTAACCACGCCGACCAGTCGCTCGCCTTCAAACCCTCCGAAGGTCCATTTGTGGGCGGCACGGGTCAACAAACCCGCAAACTCCCTCAAGGGGCGCTTTGCGTCCTCGCTGTAGGAACTCCCGAAAGACGTTGGACACTGACGCAGACCGCGGAGTCGGATCAAGCGATAGGCCCGCACATCCAAGCGAGAGAGGCGTTTGATGATCATGACTTGTGCGCGTTATGATGGACCATCTCGGTTTGGCGAGGCTGGTTCCGTCGGGTGGTTTGGCACGGTCTTCCGGCCCCGATGTTCTTGTTCCGCGGCGCGTTTCAGCCGCAACAGCGAATCAGCAGGGCCTGCCTTCAATCCGCGGCTGAGCAGGACGCGGATGAGCCGACCTCGCCAACCGCCTGGGAAACCAAAATTGCAATGGTAGTTGACGCGACATCGCCCGTCCTCAAGCGGAACGCAGTCCAGCGCCTCGTGAACCGTCAGGCCAAGTGACAACCTCACGTCCATCTCAAGCTTGTAATGCTTCTCGTCGATGAGGGTATATTCGAAGCGGCCACCAAGATGCAGCCAGCGTGGGCCCGTCTCACCGAGCATGCGCTGGCCCTTGGCCGCCGGCCCCGGCGGTTCGACGCTGATGACGCGAAGGTCAAAGAAACTGCCCCAGCCGGAGATGTTGGTGAGCAGCTTCCACACGACGCCGACCGGTGCCTCGACGATCTCAGTGGGACAAGCCGAATAATTCATCGTCATGGAGAGCGGGTTGCGTCGGTGGTTGACCAGACATTATATCAACCACCTCGGCTTGGCGAGAGTGGTTCCGCCGGTTGGTTCGGCTTATGAGATTACATAGGGGGCAAGCAAAGGCGGAAACCTTGCCCAAGCCTGGAGATGCCCCGGACGGAAGGCGGAAGAACTCTTGCCGCTGCCAACGAAATACGTAAGATTGCCACCAGGCCCCATTCAAAATGAAAACAAATCAAACCCGCGGTTTCGTCGGTCTGGTTGTGATGTTTGCGGCGATTGCGTCTATAGTCCGCGCCGTCGGCGCTCCGGATCCAACGGCCCCTGATCGGACGCTTTTCGTCGTGGTGGAAAACGTTGACGACACCAATTTTGAACTCGAGCGGTATTCCCGCGTCAACGGCCACGAAATCGTTATGACAACCCTGAAAGCCCATGCCACGGAATTGGCCAAGGCGGCTCATTGGGACGGCCCCGTGACCGTGCTGGACTACGGCACCGCCGCCCCGGCTGGTGCGCAAATCCTGCTCCTGACGTGGGATCGCGGTATGGCTTCGCTTGTTCAAGGAACAAACAAAGCTTATCTAGGTGTCGTGATTTACCGGCCGCTTGCGTTCCACCCTGATCACGAACGCATCATCCGGCAAATTGCCCCTTCTACGCGACCCGAAGAGCACTACGATTCGCTTCTGCGGGCGCACACAGAGATGAGGCTTTTCGTCGCGCTCCAGCTGGCGGCGGAACACGAAAAAAAGAGCTGACGATTGCGCGTGACTGTCGGCGCATCGCGACACCTGTGCTCATCTTGTTGCCAAACGTTGATAGGGCTGATCCAGGCTCACCTTCTCGCGCCAAGCCGGCGAGAGGATTGGTGGGTGGATTGCATGGATACCAAGATGAATGGAGAGGGGTGCTGGGGAGAGGGCGTAGCCCTTTCCCCGCCCTTCCCTTGGTTCGAGGTTTTGGTAGAGCGTGAGGTGAACTTTGCGGCCCGGGGTGGCAGGAACCAAACGTTGTGCGCTGCGAGCGCTTTGACATTAGCTTCCGCCACTCCGGGTCGCAGCCACCACGAACGACTACTCAGAGAACGAGGCTTCACTCCTCCCTCCCTATTGCTGCCGTCAGGTGGCTGGTCCGCAAAGCCGTGATACACAGCCAACCTAAAAACCCATGAACCCGAAAAAGGCAATCCCACGTCCCGAACTGATCGTTTCCCTGGACCGCTCCGACGCCTCGGTGGCCGTCGTGCTGCTCCACGCCACCAACCACGAACGCGTCGAGCAGACCGTGAGCACGGCGCCCGAAGCGCTGGCCGCGTGGTGGCAGCAGGTGGTCTCCACCCATCCAGAGCACGACCTGATCGTCGCCTTCGAGCAACCGGCGCCCAACCTGTTGGCCTTCTTTGCCCCGCGCCAGCCGGCGGCGATCTACGCGCTCAATCCCTCGGCGACCTGGGCCTTTCGCCAATCGCTGACCGTGTCCCATGCGCGGACCGATCAATCGGACGCGCTGCATCAGGCGTTGTTTATCCTGCACCACCGGGCGGAGCTGACGGCCTGGCAGCCCTTGCCCGCCGTGGTGGTCGTCCTCGACCGATTGACGCAGGGACGGCGCAAACTCGTCGAGCAACGTATCCGCCTGACCAACCGGTTGCAGGCGGCCCTCAAACGCTATTTTCCCCAAGCCCTCGGCCTGATGCACGAGGACATCTGGCGGCCCATCAACCTTGCCTTTTTGCGCCGCTGGCCGACTCCGGCCGCGCTCCAAGCCAGCCGCTTGACCACTATCAAGTCGTTTTATCACCGATACAGCAGTCGCAGCGCGGAGCGTTGGACCGAGCGAGCGACCCTGTTGCAACAGTTCGTGCCGTTGGCCGCACCAGACGCGGATTTGACTGCCGACGAGTTGGATGTCGCCGTAATCGTCGATCAGATCGAGGTGCTGAATAGATCCATCATCCGCTATGAGCAGGAAATCTCCCGCCTGTTTGCCCCGCAGGAGCAGGCCGCAACACTGCAAGCGCTGCCCGGAGCCGGCCCCACTTTGGCGCCGCGACTGTGGGTGGCTTTGGCGCGTTATGCCGATCACTGTGACTCCGGCGATCAACTGGCGGTCGCTGTCGGCATTGCCCCTATCACCGACCAGAGTGGCAAAGCTCACCGGGTTTACCGCCGCTTGCGCTGCGATAATCACACTCGACAGACTTTTGTGGAATGGGCGAACGGGGCGTATAAGCGCTCGATCTGGGCCAAGCGATTTATGGACCAACGCAAAGCCCAGGGGCACGGCTTCAACGCCAGCTTGCGCGCACTCGCCTACAAATGGATCCGCATCCTGTGGAAATGCTGGCGTGAAAAATCTCCCTACGACGAAGTTCGCTACCTTACTTTGCTCCGCGCCAAAGGCAGCCCGCTTGTGCCTCCCGATTGGACCCCACCGGCTCTCGCGGCCCAACCCACATAACCCTCAATTTTCCCTCGACGGATGACCTCAGAGCTAATGTCATCAGCGCTGGCCCTTGGCCAGCGTCGGATGAGCAAATTGGTTAGGCATTTTCAAAGGCCAAAACAGTAAACTGGAGCAACGGCCACGGCTGCGGCTGCGAGCTGCATTGCTAAAATCACCCTTGCTTCTCGAGGAGCCCGACGCAGCCACTTTGCCGCAAAGAAAATAATTACCGGAATCTGTCCGACCATCAGTAACTGCCAAATGTGGGCAGCAGCGCCCTCGTCTCGTTCTTTCACGGCGCCAAACATTGCGACGTGTAGTGCTACGACCATGAATGCGACCAGTGACATCGCGATCGGGAAAAAAGCGCTTGGGCGCTTGAAGGTTTCGGGAATGCTATTTTCGGTATTCATGATCATCAGTATATGCTGGCGTGTGATTGGCTGATGAAGTCTCCGTGAAATCCGGGTGAATTGGTCTGACGGCCGAGACGTTACGTATTGGTGAACCAGCTCGGCTTGGCGAGGCTGGTTCCGCCGGGTGGTTGGGCATGCCTTGCGCTTGAGAGCCTGGCTTCACCAGCGTCACTCGGCCAAAGGGCTTCCGCTTTCCCATTTCAACATTGTCCATGATCCATTTCCACGAATTTAAAGCCGGATCATACATGAAAGTATTCTCGAACGATACCTGCCCGTTCGCATCTCGAAATACAAACGGCAGCGAATTCTCGCTCCTCTTCGCATGCCCGAACCCTTCGGTAACCAATCCTTCATTCGACGTGGAGTCTAACCACAGGCACGTGTAATCGTCCGTCTTCGCATTGTAGGAGATAAAGATGATGGCCTCGTAGAAGGCTGCTCCCGACGGCGCTTTCTCGCGCGAGATCTCGTGGATGCGAAGATAGCCGCGATTCAGCGCCCAATCGGCTGAGATATCGTGGGTGGTCTCCCGGCCCGCCAGCTTTCCGCTCAGCACCCAATTTCCGGCGAGCCGATCGAGCAATGCTTCCGAGTGTCCCGGCTCACTGGCAAATGCTCCATTGCAGAGCACCGCCACGGCGAAAACTGCGATAGGCCACCGATTCATGATATGCCTCCTTTGTATTTTGCCGAACGTCTCAATGAACCGCGGCTGGCACCGATTGTAGAAAGTGGTTCGGCTTATGGTTTTTCATTTTTGAGCCTGTTTGCGATGCGAGCTTCCGTCAGCGCAAGGACATGCTTTATATCAGCAAACGAAGTGCTCGGGTCGTTGTTGTAGCCCATCAAGCGATGGTCGTAGTCCTTGTGGGGCGCAACTTCCTCAACGGCAAAGCGAGCTTCCTGCATGGCCGCGCCACGGTGCGCAAATTTTCCGCTGAGTTCCAGAGTGGCCTTCTCAATCGCGGTGTAGAGACTGAAGGTCGTGGCTTCGGGGTGGTAGATCCGGTCGTCAGCCCGATTCCAGACGGCTTCCGAACTGAGGATCTGGCCCGCCCGCTGAACGATCCGGAGATCAGTTTCGGTCACGGGAGGGCGAGCGTCACTTCCGTCGGTCGTGCAACCAGCACTGATCAAGACGGCCCCGAGTAAGATGCTAAAAATGAATGCGCGCATGGTTCCTGCCGAACGTTTCAGTGAACCGCGCTCAGCGCCGGTTCCATTGACTGGTTCGGCGTCATCGATCTACTTCTGATCCGAAAGCAATTTGTCTTTGGCTTTTTGGAACTCCGCATCGGTTAGGACTCCTTGGTCCTTGAGGGCCTTTAGCTTGGTAATCTGCCCCGCCAAGTCAGGCACCACCGAAGGTGCCACCGCAGGCACACTCGAACCAAAGACCTGTGGGAAATTAGGGTCGCCGGGATTGGCAGTGGTGACAGGCCGACTGTATAGATCGAATAGCTGCCGGAATCGCCCGAAGGACTCCACTTTCCCCTCCACCAGCCTAACCATGTACGGCTGCTCCCGACCGTTCAGATTCGGGGCGTCGAGAAAATATGTCAGATACTCGACATTCGCCTGGGCACTCATGCTATCGGATTTCCCCAGAATGGCGATCACCTGCTCCTTGGTCATCCCGATCCGAATGTTGTTAAGTTGGTCGGCAGTTGTGCAGCCGCCGACAAAGGCGCAAGCGAGGGCAAAGGCGACGAGACATGTTTTCGTATTCATGATTCAGGGTAGATTTCAGCTATTCGCGCCGAACTATGAATATGCCAATCCAGGGTTGGTTGATTGAAATCGGGAATTTGTTGAAAGGGAAAATATTGGCCCAAAAGCACCCCCTCGGTCGGGGAAGCGGGAGTGGCTCGGCAATTATTACCCAGCCACGCAATAAACCATCTCGATTGGAAAGAGTCGCTGGTCTGACACCCCTGGCCCGAGGCCTCGCCAACGGTCATGAAACTAAGCAGACTAGAGACGGCCTTCAAGATTAATGGCCATGAAGCCCTCGACACGATCCGGCACGAGCGAAGGCTGGCCCGCCATGCGTAGCCTGTGCTGCTGCCACATCAAACGCCCTCCTTCGCCAAGGCTTCAGAGGGC
>CAZBLQ010000065.1:0-21208 GCA_964492635.1 uncultured Oleiharenicola sp. | reverse complement strand
AGCAGATCTACGGCTTCGGCAGCCTGATCGGCGTGGACGAGGCCGGGCGCGGCGCGCTGGCCGGACCGGTGGTGGCCGCGGCCGTGCTGGTGTCACAGGAATTTCTCGAGGGCCGCTGGGCCGTCAGCAAGTCCGGCCGGGTCAACGACTCAAAGCAACTGACCGCGGCTGAGCGCACCGAGCTGTGGACGGAGTTCGAGGAACTGGTGGCGCAGGGGCAGATTCACGCCAACTATGGCACCGCCAGCGTGGCGGAAATCGAGACCGTCAACATTCTCGGGGCGACGAAACTCGCGATGCGCCGGGCGCTCGAGGGCATCTATCCGCCGGCCGCCTTTGAACAAAAGGTGGAGCCCGATCTATTTTCCAGTGAGGCCGAGAAAGAGGCGTTCCAACCGACGGTGTCGTGCCAGATATTGATCGACGGCCTGCCGCTGCGGCATTTCCCGTATCCGCATCAGGGGGTCGTGAGCGGCGACGCCCGCTCGCTCTGCATCGCGATGGCGTCGATCATCGCCAAGGTGACGCGGGACCGGCTGATGGACAAGCTGGACAAGGTGCACCCAGGCTACGGCTTCGCCCAGCACAAGGGTTACGGCACGGAGGAGCACCGCGAGGCCATCCTCCGGCGCGGCCGCAGTCCGGTGCACCGCGACAGTTTCCTGAGAAAGTTATTTGCCCAGCCGCGCGACCTCGAAGGACAGATGACGCTCTTTGAATAGAGATTGTCCGAAAATCCCATGGCCCCGATGAGGGCAGGGAAAGCAACCACCCAGCCTCACGATTTTCGAGATGACAAGTAACCTATTAGGTTACTTGTCATCTCTTCGCGGTCTGGATTTGCGAGGCATTCGGACCACTCCGGGCTTTTGCCACACCCGCAGGAAATGCGGTCATGCTTGCCGGATTGCTGGGGTGTGCCGCCAGACAGACCAGTGCAGCGCCAGGGTCGGCATCACGAGAAGATTCAGGACCGACGACGTCAGCAGGCCGCCGAGAATGACAACCGCCATCGGACCCTCGATTTCCCGACCCGCCTCGCCGCTGCCCAAAGCCAGCGGCAAAAGCCCCAGCGAAGTGACCGACGCGGTCATCAGGATGGGAACAAGCCGTTCCGATGCGCCGCGAATGGCCGTTTCGAGATTCCACGGCAGTCCGTCCTTTTGCACCAGATGTTCGTAGTGGGAGAGAAGCATGATGCCGTTGCGCGTGGTGATGCCGAAGAGCGTCACGAAGCCGACCAGCGCTCCCATCGTCAGCGTTCCTTCGCCGGGTCCGCTGAAGAGACTGGTGACATACACGGCCAGCACGCCACCGGCGAGGGCCAGTGGAAGATTCACCAGCATGAGCAAAACATGGCGCCAGTGCCCCAGCACAACGGACAGCAGGAGGAGGATGCCCACGGCGGCGATGGCGGCATGCACCAACAGTTCGCGCGTGGCTGCGGCCTGGGTCTCCGCGGCCCCGGCGTATTCGACATACATGCCCGCCGGCAGCTTCACCTTGCGGGCGATGAGCGTCTGCGCCTCGGCGACAAACGACTGCACGTCGCGTCCCGCGGGGTTGGCGGTGATGGTCTGACGCCGCCGAGCTCCCTCGTGCAGAATTGAAAACCGCCCGCTCGTGCGATAGATTTCCGCCACCTGGTTGAGCGGCACGTGCTGACCGGCCGAGTTGCTCAGCAGCAAGGCGCCGACATTTTGCGGGTCACCCCGGCTTTGGGCATCCAGGGTCACAGCGACATCGGCAACCTGGTTTTCATTGTAAACCTGGGCCACCACCGTGCCCTGGTAGGCGGTCTGGATGGCCTCGAGCACCTCGACGGGTCGCAGGCCCAGTTCGGTCAACCGCCCAGGTCGCAGGCGCACGGCGATCCGCGGTGCGCCGGGCGGTGACTTCAGTTGCACATCGGCGGCTCCGGGCACCGTAGCCAGGGCTTGCGCGACGTCCCGGGCGGCTGCATCGAGGTCGTCGAGATTGTCGCCAAACACATTCACGACCACGGGCGAAGTTTCGCCGCTGATGCTCTCGCCGATGCGGTCACCGAGAAAAGTCATCACCTCGAACTGGATGCCGGGCACTTTTCCGAGCACGCCACGGATTTCGTCCTCGACCTGCGCCTGCACCCGGCCCGGCAGCCCCGGCTTGAGCTCGACATGAAACTCGCTGCGGTGCGGCCCCCACGGATCCTCACCCTGCTCGGCGCGGCCGATCTGCTGCTCGACTGTGGCGATCCGTCCGTTTTTCAACAATTCGGTGGCAATTTGCCTTCCGATGCGGAGCATTTCGGGCAACGAAGTGCCCGGCGCGGTGGAGACAGCCAGCACGAAATGACCCTCGCGAAACTCCGGCAGGAATTCGCCGCCGAGGAAGAGCAGCCGGGATAACGCGAGCGCGCACAACAAGGCCACCGTACCGACCACGGCGACGGGGTGGCGAGCGACCCAACGAAGGATTCTCTCATAGCCTCCGCGCAGGGCACGCTGCAGCCACGGCATTTCGGCCCCCCGTGCGCCCCGCGAAAAAAACAGGAGGGTCAGCGCGGGCGTGACCGTGAGCGCGACACCCAGTGAGGCCATGATGGCGAGGATGTAGCTTTGCGCGAGCGGGGCAAAAAAACTGCCTTGCAGACCCGTAAGCGTAAGCACGGGCAGGAAGACGAGGGCGACGATGAACGTGGCGTAGACGATCGCCGAGCGCACCTCAAGCGAGGCATCAAGGATCACATTCAGGGCGGGTCGCGGCGCGGGGAGCGCCTGGTTTTCGCGCAGGCGGCGGAGGATGTTCTCCACGTCGATGATGGCGTCGTCCACCACCGAGCCGAGGGCGATGGCCAGGCCGCCGAGGGTGATCGTGTTGAGCGACACTCCCAGGCGGTCGAGCACAATGATGGCGCCCAGCAACGAGAGCGGGATGGCCGTGAGCGAGATGAACGCGGTGCGGAAGTGGCCGAGGAAGACAAACAGCACGACCGCCACAAGCCCCGCCCCAAGCAGCAGGGAATGGCGGATGTTGGCGAGCGACTCCTCAATGAAGGAGGCGGGGCGGTGCAGATGCGGATAAAGTTTGATCCCTTCCCGCGCAAAAACGGGTTTCAACTCCTCAAGTGCCGCATCGAGGCCGTTGGTGACTTCCATCGTGTTGGCGCCGTATTGCGACGACATCGTCATCAGCACGCCGGCGCGGCCCATCACGAGCGTGTCGCCGAATTTCGGTTCCGCGCCCTCGGTCACGGTGGCGATGTCGCGCAGCCGGAGGGATGCGCCGCCGGCATTCGCCGCCACGACGATGCCGCCCAGCGATTCGGCCGTGAGGGACTGGCCCTCGGTCTGGAGGACGATGCGCTGGTTGGCGGTTTCAATAAAACCCGCGCCGCGTACCCCGCTGGCCAGCCGGGCAGCATTGAGCACGTCGGCCAGCGCGAGGTTATGGGCAACCAGCTGGTCGGGGTGCACCTGCACCTGCCACTGGCGCACTTCGCCGCCAAAGATGCTGCATTTAGCAACGCCGGGCACGGCGAGCAGACGGGGTTTGAGCGTCCAGTCGGCGAACGTCCGCAATTCCATCGGCGAGAGCTTGTCGCTCACCAGGCCGATCTTGAGCAGGTCCATCGTGGCGGAAGTGAGCGGCGACATTTTGGGCGCCTGGACCCCGGCCGGCAGCGTCCCCGCGAGCTCGCCAAGTTTTTCCGCGAGGAGCTGGCGGGCGGGCAGGATTGAGGTGCCGTCCTTGAACACGACGGTGACAATGCTGAGACCCTGGATGGACTCGGACCGGAGCGATTCCTGATTGCCCAGACCGTTGATGGCGGTTTCGACGGGGCGGGTGACAAGCGTTTCCACCTGTTCGGGCGCCAGGCCAGGCGCCTCGGTCTGCACGGTGACTTGCGGCGGCACAAAATCAGGGAAGACGTCGAGTTTCGCCCGCAGCGCCACATACAGCCCGTACGCCAGCAACAGGCAGGCGAGCGACAGTACGATGCCACGGAATCGCAGCGAAAACTGAACGATGGCCTGCAGCATGGGGTCAGTTCCCGGTGATTCCTGCGGCTTGCAGCTCCGCCGAGAGCAACTGCTGGGCACCGACCGTGACGACCTGGTCCTTTTCCCCAACCCCGGTGATAACGATCGTGTCATCGGGCAGCGTCTGGCCGGGCTCGACCAGCTTGCGCGCGAACTCGCCTTTGCCCTTCTGTACGTAGACAAACATGCTGCCGGCGTGCTGCAGGAGAGCGGAGCGCGGCACGGCCAGCGCCGGCCGGGCCTCGCCACCGGCTGGCAGGAATGCCCGCAGCGCTGTCCCCGGTGGCAACGGATCAGAGCGCCAGAGCGCCAGGTAGCTGGCACCCTGGGTCAGGGCATCGGTCGTGGGTGCGGGGCCCAGCACTTCGGCTGCACGCAAAGCGGGGTCTCCGCTGAGCAGGCCGACCCGGGCGGTGGCGGGGAGCTTGGCCGGGGCATCGCCAGGCAAAAGATCCAGTCGGGCAAGGGAGGCTTCGCCGGCGACCAGAGCGTGAATCAACGCGGCAAGATCGGCGTGCCGGGCGACGGGGCGGCCCCAGCCGACCACGAGGCGGGCCTGGACGGATTCGAGGGCGATACGGTCGCGCCGTGCTGCGGCCTCCGCAGTCTCGACTGCCTGGGCCGAGGCATTCTGGTCCTGTTCATGAAGTGATTTTACGCGCGCAAATTCCTTTTCCGAGGCGTTCAGCGTGGCTTTCGCCATCGCGATTTCCGCAACCAAGGACACCAGCGGCGTGGGATCGAGCACATGCCCATACGCTTTTATTTCCGCACTGAGCGTGACGGTCCCGGGTGTGGCGACTGTCAGGCCGGCTTGGGCGAGCTGCTCGTCCGAGAGGTGCAGCCCGGATGGAGATGATTCCCCGGCAGGTTCCGGTTTGGCGGCGGATTCGGGTGCAGTCGCTCCGGAATGATGTAACAGCAGCCAGGCTGTCCCGCCACCAACGGCGAGACCGGCCAGCAAACCGATAATGACTTTTTTCATGGCGAGGAGGGTGAGGGAAGCGTGGCGCCGGACTTTTCGAGGGCAGCCAGATTGGCAAATGGAACCTGCAGGGCGTCTTCGAGCCGCCCCGCGGCCATGGCGGCCCGGGCTCGCACCTCGGCGAGTGCGAGAGCGGTGGCGGCCACTTCAAGCCGGGCGTTTTGGATTTCAAGCTGGTCGGCCCCACCGGCCTTCAGGCGTGCCTCTAGGCGCACCTGCTGCCGTTCCATTTCATCCTGCAGTTGGCGCTTACTGGCGACTTGCGACTGCGCGGCCGATTGGGCCGCAGCGGCCCCGTCAATTTCGGCCAGCGCGCGGGCCTGAAGTGCGATGAATTGCGCGGCGGCTTCACGGCGTCGGGCCTCGGCTTCGGCAACCGGGCCCTCATTGCGGTTGAAAATCGGCAGCTCGAGCGACAGCGCGAGGCTCCATTTGTTGTCACCCTGATCCCATTGATAGCCGGGACCGAGATGCAGATCCGGGTTCTGTTTCGCCACCTCAAGGGCGAGTTCAGCCTGGCTGGCCTCGTAGCGGGCCAGGGCCCCGAGCACGTCGGCACGGGTCTGCAACGACTGGCGGCGGGCCGCAGCAAGCTGTCCGGGAGAGAGCGGTTCCACCGGCGGGGGCGCTAGCAATTGCAGTCCGGTGAGCGCGGCGCCGGGCACCCCGAGCACCTCGGCGACATGCTGGCGGGCGAGCGGCTCCAGATGTTGCGCCTCGGCGGCGGCGGCCTCGGCCCGGACCAGCGCCAGCCGCGCATTGGAAACCTCGCTGGCGGAGATGGCGCCGGCCTCCAGTCTTTGCTGAAGCAAGGTCAGGACATGCTGTTCCGCATCGACCTCAGCCTGCAGCGAGGCAACCCGCTGCCCCGCCAGGAGGTGATCGAGCAGCGCTTGCCGCAGATCACTGCGCACCTGCCATGCCACAGTGAGCACCGCAAGGCGGGCCGACTCGGCGCTGAACCGGGCGATTTCCTGGCGCAGATCGCGCTTGCGGGTGGATTCGAAAAGAAAATCGAGGTTGATCGCCGGGAACCACGGCGACAACCCGCCAGTGGCACTCGTGTCGTAACCCGGCGCGATGCTCAGGGTCGGATTCGGCCTGCTCGCAGCGGTCTTTATGCCGGCCCGGGCGATTTCCCACTGGGCGCGCGCCACCTCAAGGGTGGGATTATAGTAGAACGCCACCCACGAAAGGGTTTCGAAATCCCAGGCCGGCAAGGGCCAAGCTGGAACCTGGTGCGGAACATTCTCCGTCAGAAAATTGTGCAGAGCTTCACTGGCCAGCGAGCGGGCATCGTACGCGGCGGCGGATTTTTCGGCGGCCAGGGGCCGGTTTTCCACCCGGTGGGTGGCACAGCCCGCGGTCAGGCCAAGTACCGCCGCACCAACCAGCCCGATCATCCTATCAGCCAGTATCCCCATGACAGCAGACGACAGCGGTTTTGACGGGGCCATGGAATCTTTTGAAGACGCAGAAGCGGAACGATTCAACGTCAGCAGACTAGTAGCGAGGAATGAATAGTGCCGAGGCAAAAAGAGCCGAGGCTCCGGAACCTGGAATATATGAGAGAAATGTCACGGCAAGTTCTGGGACCACGGGGTGTTTTGAGCCTGCGCCATCCTAACGAAGGGTTTATTATGCCAACATTACCGGTGGCGTCATCATGTTCCCATAATCCTCGATTTGGTAACTTGGAGGGTCTACTGGAATTACAGGGCAGTACGCTTGCCGGCTGCCTTGCCCCAGGGCATCAATCTAGAATCCCCAATATCAAGCATGTCCTCCATGAAAAACCATCATCGTCAGTTCTTCGGTTCGCTCTTGCTCGTTCTGTCGGGTCTTGCCGTCGCCCCGGTTTGCCGGGCGGACGGTCCCTATCACTTTATCAAGGAAATCCCGATTGGCGGCGAGGGCGGCTGGGACTACCTCTCGGTGGATGCCGCGAGCCACCGGTTGTACGTGACCCATGGCACCAAGATCGTGGTTGTTGACACGTCCACGGATACGGTGGTCGGTGAAATCGCGGATACTCCGGGCATCCATGGATTCGCCTTCGCCCCGGACCTGGGCCGCGGTTTTTCCAGCAATGGCCGGGAAAACAAGGCCAGCATTGTTGACCTCAAGACGCTGCAGACCTTGTCCAAAGTGGACACCGGCGAGAATCCCGATGCGATTCTGTATGAACCGGGCCGCAACGAGGTATATACTTTCAATGGCCGCGGCAAGTCAGCCACGGTGTTCGAGGCCGGCACGGGCAAAGTCGTGGCCACGATTCCCGTGGGCGGCAAACCGGAGTTTGCGCAGTCCGACCCGTCGATCGGCCGGGTTTACTTCAATCTCGAGGACAAGAACGAGGTCATTGCCCTCGATACCAAGACGCACCAGATCGTGAACCACTGGCCGATCGCCCCGGGTGAGGAAGCCAGCGGCCTCGCCATCGATCTGGCCCACCACCGGCTCATTCTCGGCTGCAGCAACGAGAAGATGATCATCATGGACATTGAATCTGGAAAAATTGTCGCGAGCCTTGACGCGGGCAAGGGGATTGACGCGACTTCATTTGATCCCGGCACCCAGCTCGCATTTGCCTCAGCCGGCGGCAGTGGCACGGTCACCATTGCGCACGAAGACACTCCGGACAAATTCACGGTGGTGCAGACGTTGGCCACCGAGCGCAGCGCCCGTACGATGACGCTGGATTCCGTGACGCACAAAATCTACCTCGCCTCGGCCAAGTTTGAGGCGCCGGTCACCCCGCCGCCGGCGGGCGGCGGACGGCAGCGGCCGAAAATGATTCCGGGCACCTTCAAGGTGCTGGTGTACGGGATGAACTAGCCGCCCGTGGGTTTTACGCCCGGCCCGTCCGGTATTCGCCACCATGCGCATCCTGCTCGTTGAAGATTCCGTGCGGCTCCAACGCTCGGTGGGCACGGCGTTGCGCAGGACCGGTTACGCGGTCGACGTGGCCGGTGACGGCGAGGAGGGTTTGTGGCTGGCGGGGTCGCACGACTACGACGTCATCATCCTCGATATCATGCTGCCCAAGCGCGACGGGCTTTCCTTGCTGACCGAGCTCCGCCGGCGCGGTCAGGTAGTGCATGTGCTGTTGTTGACCGCTCGGGATACGGTATTGGACCGGGTGCAGGGTCTGCAGGCCGGGGCGGACGATTACCTGGTGAAGCCCTTTGCCTTGGAAGAGCTGCTGGCCCGCGTGCAGGCACTGGGCCGGCGGGCCTATGGGACCAAGCAGCCGCGGTTCATGGTGGGTAATCTTGAAATTGATACGCTTGCCCGGTGCGCCCGGCGGGCCGGCCTGCCGGTTGACCTGACGGCGCGCGAATATCTCCTGCTCGAATACCTGGCCCGCCGCCGCGGCCAGGTGGTTTCACGTGCGGAGATTGAAGCGCACATTTACGACGAGCAGGTGGACCCGATGAGCAATGTGGTGGACTCCGCCGTTTGCAGCCTGCGCAAGAAACTGGGCGCGGTCGGTCAACCGGCGCTGATCCACACCCGCCGCGGCCTCGGTTACGTGCTTGATGACGCGACCCCGGTTGCTTCCTCCCCGTGATTTCGATCCGCCGACAGCTCACGCGCCGTCTGCTCGGCACGACCCTCGGGTTGCTCGGCCTCGGTCTGGCAGCCCTGCTGGCGGTGGCCTGCTATGCGGTTGTGCGGCAGTTCGATGTTGCCCTCCGCACCAAGGCGTTGGCCATCAGCACCGTCACAGTTGTCACGGCCGACACGGTGCGGGTGGATTTCACCGATCGCTTCCTTCACGGGTTTGATGACGAGCGTCCGCGGGATTTTTTCCAGGTCTGGCTGCCCGACGGAACGACCCTCGCGCGTTCCGAATCACTTGGCCTGGCGGAATTGCCGCACCGGGTCGGCCCATATGACCAGCCGCGCTATTTTCTGTGCACGCTGCCCAACGGCCGCCCAGGCCGCGCCCTCGGGTTTAAATTCAAGCCCAAGCAGGGGCGCGGAATCACCCGGTCGGTGGAGCTTGACTTGGTTGTCGCCACCGATCGGAAAGACCTCGACGAAACATTGCTGCAATTGGCCGGCCTGGCGGCCGGCTGTGGCGTGCTGCTTCTCGGGACGACGGGGTGGGTCGTGCCGCGCATCCTCCGGCGCGGACTGCAACCGCTTGACCGGTTGGGCGAACAGGCCGCCCGGATCGACGCGGGGTCGCTGGCAGCGCGTTTTCCCGTGGATGACCTGCCGGATGAACTCCAGCCCATAGGCGGCCGGTTGAACGACCTCCTCGCCCGGCTTGAGCAAGCTTTCGAGCGCGAGCGCCGCTTCAGCGCAGACGTGGCGCACGAGTTGCGTACGCCCATCGCAGAGTTGCGCAGTCTGGCCGAATGCGCGCTCAAGTGGCCCGAGTCGCGCGATGGTGCGACTGACACCGAGGTGCTGGCTATTGCACGGCACATGGAGGCACTGGCGACAAACATGCTGGCGCTGGCCCGGGGTGAACACGGCCAGCTGGACGTACAAACCGAGTTGCTCGCCGTTGCGCCGCTGGTGAAGGAGGTCTGGCACACCTACGCGCCAAGAGCGGACGCACGGCGGCTTAAAGTCGGTCTGGTACTCACACCGGCTAACGCTGTGGCGGACCCCGTGATGTTTCGCTCGATCCTGGCCAATCTTTTCGACAATGCCGTGGATTATACGCCGGAAGGCGGCGAGTTAAACATCAACCTTGAAAGTGACGGATCCGGCGTCGTTTTACGGGTTACCAACACGGCGGACGATCTGGATGCGGCTGACGTAGCCAGGCTTTTTGATCCTTTCTGGCGCAAGGAAGCGGCGCGCAGCGGGGGTCAGCACGTCGGTCTCGGCCTCTCCCTGGCCCGGACGTTTGCGACGGCTATGGGTTGGACTTTGTCCGCCACCCTTGATGATCAGTCCCGGCTGGTATTTCTCTTGGCGGGTCCATTGGCGGGCTGATGGTTGACGAAAGCACCCGTCGTGTGCTGAGTTGAGCCTGCTCCATGGCTGGCAAGAAACACACCTCGCTCGACAAAGTTCTCGGCCGGATTGACCGGCTCGACGCGGCGGGCCTGCAAACGCTGGTGCAGCGGCTGGCGCGCGAGCGGGCGCTGCTCGACACCGTTTTCAACACCCTGCAGGAGGGCGTGCTTGTCATCACCAGCGACGGCGAAATCGACTACGCCAACGACGCGGCCGCGCGCATGATCGGTTTCAAGGATCAGGCCGGCGTCCCGGTGACGTTGTGGCGGCTGGTGCCGGGTCTGCGCGCCTCGCTGGAAGGAGAGGGCTTGCGGGGCGGGAAAGACGGACGGCCGCTGGTCACGCGCGAATTTGAGCTGACGTATCCGCAGCCCCTGGTCGTGCGGCTCTACATGGTGCCCTTCCAGGAGAGCGAGGCGGAGGAGCCGCGCTTCGCCCTCATTCTTGCGGACATCACCACCGAAAAGAAATCCACCGAGGAGCTGATCGAGAACGAGAAAATCTCCTCGGTGCTGCTGCTGGCTGCCGGCGTCGCCCACGAGTTGGGCAACCCGCTTAATTCACTTACCATTCACCTGCAGTTGATCGAGCGGAAGCTGAAAAAGCTCAGGGAATCGAAGGAGACCGCCTCGCTGGCGGAATCCATCCGGATCTGCCAGAGCGAAGTCACACGGCTCGACGGCATCATTCGCAATTTTCTTGAGGCCATCCGCCCGCGCCCGCCCGACCTGACCGAGGTCAACGTGGTCGAGGTCATCGAGGACGTGTTGCGCTTCCAGGCTAAGGAGCTGGAAGATCGCGGCCTCAAGGTTGAGGGGGAATTGCCCGCGAGCACGCCGGTCATCATGGCCGACCGCAACCAGCTCAAACAGGTGTTCTTCAACCTGGTGAAAAACGCCATGGAGGCGATGGAGCCCGGCGGCGCCCTCGCCATCCGCGTGGGTGCGGACGACGACTCGGTCTTCATCCGCATCGCCGACACCGGCACGGGGATCAAGCAGGAGGATCTCGCAAAGCTTTTCTCACCCTATCACACGACGAAAACGGGCGGGCACGGGCTGGGACTCATGATCGTGCAGCGCATCATGCGCGATCACGGCGGACATGTCGGCATTGAGAGCAAGGAAGGCACCGGTACCATCGTGACGCTGCAATTCCCCCAGAAGCATCGCCGGGTGCGGATGCTCAAGAGCGGTTAGCCGGGCTGTTGAGCGAGTTCAATTCTGCTGCACGCGGCTGTCTCTATTGTCGACCGGCGGAGTTTTCTTGTCCGTGTCAGGCGACCTCGCCGGTGCCGGAGCGGGCCCTGGCTGGATGGGAGGCGGACGGTTGGTGACGGGCGGATTGCTGCGCTGGCGATGGTCGACGTCGGTGGGTTGCGGCCGGTCTACACTCCTCGACGGAGTGGACGGTGGCGGCACCTGCCCGTTGTTCGCGGGGCGGGAATGGTCACCGGGTTTCGGCGGACTGCCGGCAGTTGGAGGCGTCGAGTGATTGTCCGGATGTGGCTGGGTGCGGTCAGGCGGTTTCTTGTCCGGGGCCGGCGCAGGTGAATGATCCGGCTGGGGATGGTTCTCGCCGCGAGGGTGTCGATCTGGCAGGGGAGCATGCCGGTCATCCTTTCGGTAGGGTTGGCCAGATTGCGACCAATGCCGGTCGTGATCAAACATTGGATGACCCGGTGGCGGGCCCTCGTGCGGTGGTCGCGGATGAGGACGATAACCGGGCGGCCGGGGTGGCAGCCGCCGCGGGCCGATTTCGCTGAAATAATAGAAGCCGGCGATAAAGTACGGGTCTGCCGGGTACAGGATGTCCGTGGTCTCCAGATCGGGCAGGGGGCCGGTCGCGGCGTTCTGATTGAAGACCGACAAAGTGAATCCGCCACCGCTGACAATGGCGCGAATGATGCGGTTCGCGCTGGCGGGATCGCCGACCAGATCGTTCTCATCAGCAATGTAACCCCGCTCGATCAGATAGTTGATGATCTCACCGCGTCGCGCCTGATACTCAGCCTCGGAGCTTTCATCTTGCATGACAATGACCAGAGCGGTGGGTACTTTGGCGTAAGGCGGCTGACCTTCGGTTACGTAGGTTCGTTCAGACGTGGGATAGTAACACCCGGTGGACAACAGCAGGAAGCCGGCGAGCAGGAAGAAAATTGTTTGAGGGAAGAATTTCGGGAGACTCAGGATCACGGTGTAGGGGGCTGGTTGGTATGACTTTAGTTTGCGCTGAAATGTTTCCGTGGCAATTGTCTAAATGCCCTGCCGGTCAGCGGCGGGTTAGGTGGCCGTAGTTGCCGAGGAGGCCGGTCCGTGGGAAACTGGAGAGGTAAACGCAGGCCTGATCATGATTCCCTGCTTGGCTGTTGCCTCGGGGGGCCCCAGCCAACGTCAGCCGGCACTGATGCTGTTGGCCAGAGCGCGCCCAGGTCGCTAACAGCCGGGACTCACAGCGTGTTCTTCGGCAGCTCCAACGAGAGGGATTTTAGGATGCCCATTCCCTCGGAGTAAGCTTTGCCCGTCACGTCGTCACTGAACACCGTTGCGGTCAGCATAAAGTGCTCGCCGAGATAAACAAAACAGGTGGTCAGGGCCTTGTAGTTGTCTTTTTCGCTTGGTTTGCCAACCAGTTCAGCGTCGGTAAATGTGACGGAGAAGCCGGGCCTGCCGCCGAGCCGGATTTTCTTGAGGTCGGCCTTGCCCTCGACCGAACCTGACACGAATTGCTGCGTGGTTTCCTCCACCATGGCCTTCAGGTTTTCCAGATCGTTGAACCGGTCGTCAGGGACCGTGACAATAGTGACAAGCACGGCGTCGTTACTTCCGTTTTTAGTCACATACCGCACGGTCTTGCCCATTGCGGTCAGGCCCGGAGATCCGGCATCCATCTCAGCGCTGACCCATGCATCCGGTATATCAAGGTGCACCGCTTTGCCTGCATCCAGGCTGATTTTTTCCGCAAAGCCGGCAACCGCAAGCAGACCGACCAGGGCAAGCTGCAGGAGTTTTTTCATAGAAAATAAAAGGAGGTGGAAAGCATGATGCGGGTAGATACTCTTTGTACGGCAAATCGAGTCGAGGGCAAAGCCGGCCTCTGTCCGAGCAGGTTCATGATAGGTTGGTCCGGAATATCCGCAATTTTCTTATTAATTTGTGAAATGTGATGCGGACTATGCATTCCTGTGCCACCTCGTCTCATTTCCCGTTGACCGGACGCGAGGGCGGCGGTGAGATGGCGGCATGGTGCCGAGCGTTCTAATCGTTGATGACGAAAAGCACACCCGCGAAGGCTTGCAGCAGGCTTTGCAGGAGCACTACGACGTGTCCGTGGCAGGGAGCGCGGACGAGGCTTTCAACCTGATGGAGGCGCAGGAGTTTGAGGTGATTGTGACCGACCTGCGAATGCCGGGTAAGAGCGGATTGAAGGTGATCGACAAGGCCCTTGCCCTGACGAACAAACCGGCGGTGCTGATGATGACGGCCTACGGGAACATCGAGTCGGCGGTGGAAGCGATGAAGCGAGGCGCGGTGGATTTTTTAACGAAGCCGGTGCAGATCGAACGGCTCGAAATCCTCATCCAACGGGCGTTGAAGACGAAAACCCTTGAGGTGGAAGTAAAGCAACTGCACGAGCGGCTCGATGAGAAATTCAGCATGGAGGGCATCGTGGGCCATTCGGCGAAACTGGCCGAGGTGATCAAGCGGGTGAAACTGGTGGCCCCGTCCAAGGCGACCATCCTGATCGAGGGCGAGACCGGCACGGGCAAGGAACTGATCGCGCAGGCCATCCACCAGGCGAGCCCCCGGGCGCACGCTGGTTTTGTCCCGGTGCATTGCGCGGCATTGCCGGCGACACTGCTGGAAAGCGAGCTGTTCGGGCACGAACGCGGATCATTCACGGGCGCGACAGAGCGGCGCATCGGTCGGTTCGAGATGGCGGACGGCGGCACAGTTTTCCTGGATGAAATCGGCGAGATCGGTCCGGAGATCCAGGTGAAACTGCTGCGCTTCATCGAGACCAAGAGCTTTGAGCGCATTGGCAGCACGAAAACCATCACGGTTGATGTGCGGCTGGTGGCGGCCACGAACCGCAACCTCGAGCAGATGGTGAAGGACGGGAAGTTTCGCGAAGACCTGTTTTTCCGGCTCAATGTGGTGCGTATCACCACGCCGCCTTTGCGGGAGCGGACCGACGACATCCCGGTGCTGCTGGAGCATTTCATCAAGGTGTACTCAAAAGAAAACGGTTACGAAGCCGTGACGATCGAGCCCGGTGCGATGCGGCATTTGCAAGCCTACCCCTGGCCGGGCAACATTCGTGAACTGCGCAATTTTGCCGAAAATGCCGTCGTGCTGCGCCGCGGCGGCAAACTGAGCGAGTTTGATCTCGAACCGAAGTTCCGCGGCGAGGTGGTGGCACCACCCGTGATGATGACGGCCACGCCGGCCAACCCGTATTCGGTCGAGGACAACGCCAAGCGGCTGCTGCGCGAGGCCCTGATGAAGGCCCGGGGCAACCGCACCAAAGCGGCTGCGCTACTCGGCCTCAGCCGCCGGACACTGCACCGAAAGATTGCGCAGTGGCCCGAGTTGGATGTGCTCGATCGGGGATGAAAGTCCACCCACCGCGGCGTTCCGCGCCACCTCTCCTTCTGGAGGGGATTTGTCCTGAGGGTGGCTTGTACTCGCTCTTGGGCAGGATGCCCGGAAGGGTGGGGTGCGAATCATGAAATCCGGGCAGGAGATCATCCACTGGCTGGAGCAAGGCCGTGGCGCCCAATGGATGCGGCGGGCTGTGGTGGTTTTTGCTGCGCTGCTGCTGACGGCGGTTTATTCGTGGAAGCAGTTTCACGGGATCCCGACCGAGTTCGTGATGCAGCAGGCCGTGCTCGGGCGTCAGCTGGCTCGTGGCGAGGGTTTTACGACGCTGGTGAACTACCCGCAAACTTACGCGGTGATGCAGGCGCATGGTCTGCCCTTTGACGAGAAGCGGCCCTACCCGGAACTGCACCATGCACCGCTCTACGCCGTGACTCTCGGCGCAGCCCTGGCGCTTTTGCCGGAGACGGCATGGGCGCAAAAACCTGTGCCGCCTGATGGCTGGCTGCCTGACTATCTGGTGCTGCTGGTCAATCTGGTTTTATTCTGGCTGGCGGTCTGGCTGGTGTGGCGGCTTGCGAGAAAACTTTTCGACGAACGCGCGGCATGGCTGGCCGCACTTGCCACTGCGGTGTCGGTGACGCTCTGGCAGCAGACGGTGTCACTGACCGGGCTGCCGCTTTTCATGGTGCTCATGTTGGCGGTGTTTAACAATCTGGCCGGACTGGAAGAGCGCTTCCCCCACACTCCACAGGTTGGAAAAACGCTGGCCGGCCGCCTGGTGGTGCTTGGCGGACTCTGTGCCCTGCTGTTTATGACGGAGTATTCCGGTGGCCTCGTGGCACTGGTATTGGTTGGTTATCTCCTGCTTCGTCTCAGCGGTCCGGTGCGATGGCCGGCGGTGGGGGTGTTTGCCGCGACCATGTTTCTCCTGATCGCGCCGTGGCTGGTCCGGAACACACTGGTGACGGGTCATCCGCTAGGACTGGCATGGCAGAACCTGGCGCTAAAAGCGGGCGACCCGACGGCGGAGCCGGCGGCGCAGCGCAATATCGCCAGTCCCGAGGCGCCGGGGCTCGACATCAAGAAGCTTGGCAACAAGGGACTGACGGGCATGGAGCTTAACCTGCGCGAGCGCATCTGGTCGGGCGGGGGACTGATGCTGACGGCATTTTTCATCGCGGGGCTGATGTATCAGTTCCGGCACGGACCGGTTAATCGTGCACGCTGGTGCTTCACGGCGGTGTTGCTGGTGCTGCTGGCGGCGCAGCCGTTTTTCAACTCAGGCGAGAGTCCGCGACTGCCGGCCTATTACCTGGCGCCCTTGATCATCGTGTTTGGTGCGGGTTTTTTCTTCGTGCTGGTGGACAGTCAACCTCAATTGACCCTGCATTGGCGGTGGGCGGTGGCAGGGTTGCTGCTTCTCCAAGGCCTGCCGCTGGTACGCGACTGCATGGAACCGCGGAAGATTCATTTTTATTATCCACCCTATTACCCAAATCTGTTCATGGAGCTTAAGCACGACATGCAGGCCCGGTTTCTGCCCGGAACGGGAGTGTCGACCGACGTCCCCGCCGGCACGGCTTGGTATGGCCGGATGCGGGTGTGGGCCAAGCCGGAGCGGTTGCACGATTTTTCGCGGATCATCGTGGAGCAGAATATCGGCGCCCTGCTGCTGACCCCAGTGACACTCGACCGGCCGTTTTTTTCCGAGCTGGCAGCGCGCAATGAGGATGCGATCAGCCTGAGCGACTCCGGCGGGTGGGGCGGAGTCTATACCGGACTGGTCACCCGCCGGATGCCCGCAAGCTTTCCCTTGAACATGCCACCGCAGAAGTTGACCGAGAACATGGTTTTGCTGGTAAATCCAGAAACCGTGATGCGGCCGGGAAATTGAATTGCCAGAGACCGGGGATTTGACCTAAGTCAGCAGCGACAAACGCCTTGCCCTCCACGATGAAAACACTCTGCCATTTTGCCCTGCCTTTTGTCCTCCTTCCAACACTGGCGTTGGCGGTTTATGCTCCCATCCCGGAACAGGAACAAGGCAAGCCCCTCACTTTCCGCGTCGGTACGTCCGCGTATCAAGACAGCAACATCTTTGGCGCCGCGAGTGGTGAAATCAGCAGCATGGTTTACAATTTCACCGGGGCGATTTCCTACAACGGCTCCATCGACGACCAGACGTTTGCCTCGGCCTCCTACGAGTTGAGCAACGACTACGAGACGGACCGCCCGGGTACAAAAAATCTCACCAATCATTCGTTGAACGCGCGGCTGGCCCATTCGTTTTCCTCGGCGAGCAACATTGATGTCAGCGGTGCCTACAACATTTCCCAGAACCCGCAGTCACTGCTAAACGGCGTCCCGTTGAACACCGACCAGTCGTTGAAGCGCGGCCAGTTTGATGCGCGCTACACCACCGCCGCCGGCCAGAAAACCGGCGTGGTCGTGAAATACCGGTACATTGATTATAGTTACGACGATGCCACCCTCGGCACCAACCTCGATCACTCGGAAAGCCTGGCGGGACTCGAGCTTTCCTATGCCCTATTGCCCGAGACCAAGCTGGTGGGGGAATACCGCTACCAGAGCATCGACTACCGGTCCGGCTCGTCCACGAAAGACAAAACATCCAATTTCTTGATGGGTGGCGTGGATTACAATCCCGGGAAGGATCTGCTGGTTTCGACCCGCGCCGGCTTTGAAAGCCGCCATCGCGATTCCGAGCCCAACGCCACTGCGCCATACGCCGAGCTGAGCGCACGCTACACATACGCTGAAGGCTCCTTTCTCGCCGTCGGTTATACCTACACCATCGAGGAGCCGTCGGATATCGTGAATTATACCGACACCAACGTGAACCGGTTCTTCGCCAACGTGCAGCACCGGCTCACTGGCACGATCACGGCATCGGGCTCGCTGACTTACGAGCCATCGAGATTACAGGGCCGCGGTGGCGTGCATGTGGATATCAACGAAACCACGACGCGTTTCGGCCTCGGCCTGTCCTGGCAGCCGACCAAGAACTGGACGGCTGATGCCACCTATGATCTTGACGATATAAACTCCGACGATCCGAGCCGCGGCCAGAATCGCACTCGCTTCGGCGTCTCCGCCCGCTACACGTTCTAATCCGGCCCACGCTGGCCCATGGTTTCCCTTCCGGTTAGCAAGGATAGCGCCACTCTCGGTGATTTCGTCGGCTTGCTGCGGCTGCGCAAGTCACTCGTTTTCATTGTCCTCGCCATCGTCGTGCTCACGACCCTCGGGGTGACCGCACTTCTGCCCAAGTGGTATCTTTCCACCGCCAAGATCAGCGTCCAGAAGCCCGAGAGCGAGGTGAAGCTCTTCCAGCAGCAGGGCAGTTCCTACTACGATCCGTATTTCATCCAGGACCAGTACAAGATCATCCAGGCAGAAAAGATCCTCTACCCCGTGATCAACAACCTCGGGTTGAACGCCATCCTTGGCAAGCAACTCAATGACGGCGTGCCGCTGCCGTCAGGCATCACCTTTAAGTATCTCACCGATAAAATGCTCCGGGTGGAGGCGCCCCGCGCGTCCTCGATCATCGAGATCAGCGTTTATGCCCGCGACGCCGCGCTCGCGGCCGCCATCGCCAACAACATTGCCCGCGTCTATTCCGAAGATCGGCTCAGTCTCGCCATGTCCGACCAACGCGAGGGTCTCGCCAAGCTGCGCGGCGAACTTGAAAAACAGGAGCAGACGGTTGTGGCCCAGCGCGACCGGGTGGAAAAAGTACGCAAGGAACTCGATATCGCCGGGGTGGATCTCAGCCAGCGGTACAGCGACATGGATGTGGAAACGCTGCGCCAGATGCAAAACTCACTGATCGCCCTGCGGGTTGACAGCATCGGCCGCAAAACCCGCTGGGAACGCTTTCGCAGCATCCCCGTGGTTGACCGTCGCAATCTGGTGAATTCCGAGCTGATTCAGGACACCAACATCCAGAATCTTCTGCAGGCTTACCTCATTTCCGACCAGAATGTCACCAAGCTCAAGGCCCGCCTCGGAGCGGCGCATCCCGATCTCATCGCCGCGATCGAGAACAGTGCCAAGATCCAGGAACAGCTCGACAACCAGTTGCGCGGCTACGAGAGCTCGCTCGAGATGGCCTATAAGGAGGCCGATGCCCGCGTAACCGAGCTTGAGCGCCAGCTGGCCCAGGCCAAGGTTGACCAGATTCTCTCTGCGCGCGAGCGCATGCGTCCTTTCGAGGAGGCGACCACGAAGCTGGAGGACGAGCAGCGCCTTCTCACCACGCTGAAGCTGACGCTCCGGCAGCGCGAAATCGATTTCACCGTGCCGAAGAAGACGATTGAAATCCTCAACACCGCCGAACCGGCCGGGTATGCCAGCAAGCCCAACTGGGCGCTCAACATCCTCTTTGCCTTTGTTTTTGGCGGTATCCTCGGGGTCGGCGCCGCCGTGTTGCTGGAGTATTTCGACACCAGCTTCCGCAATGTCGCCGATGTGGAGAGCAAGCTCAATCTGCCCGTGCTGGGGGTCATCCCTTTCATGCGGGAACCGGGGGAGACCCACGATCCCAGCTCGCCCGAGGGCGAACCCTACCGCATGCTGCAGACCAATCTTAATCTCGCCCTGCGCGCCGGCCAGCCCTCCGCGCTGGTCATGCTTTCCTCCGGTCCCGGCGAAGGCAAATCCACCACGCTCCGGCAGCTCGCGCTCTGCATGGCCGCGGCCGGGGAAAAGGTGCTGCTGATCGACTCCGATGTCCGCCGCCCTACGCAGCACAAGCTGGCCGGGCTGTCGCGCGATCCCGGGCTGACCGACATTGTGTTGAACAAGGCCGGATGGGCCGACGCCGTGAAACGCGACAAGTCCGGCCTGCTCGACTTCCTGCCCAGCGGTTCCGCCAGCAACAACGTCACGCTCAGTCTGCTCTATGCGAACAAGCTCCGCGAACTGGTGGGGGAATTCAAGCAGCGGTACGACAAGATCCTGTTCGACTCGCCGCCCATCATCGGGGTGAGCGACGCCTCGGTGCTGGCGAGTATCGCCGACGGCACGGTGCTGCTCATCCAGCACCGCCGCAACCCCGAGAGCATGGTGCAGCGGGCCCGCCAGATCATCGAGGGCCTGAAGGTGCCGATCATCGGCGTGGTGCTGAACCAGGTGCCCACCGGCTCGGGGGAGGACTACGGGTACTACACGAACAATTACTCGTATTATTCGCACGAAAAGACTCCCGCAGCCCCGGGGCAGGCAGAGGGCGGCCGCGGGGCCGAGCGGCTTGAACTCTCCGAAAAGCCAAAGCGTAAAGGGTGATTTCTCGAAGCTCGGGGCAGGGGCCCGCAGGCCCCCGGTTGGGCCACAGCCTTGGCGAAGGCTGTCAAGCGCAGGGCTGTGGGGGGGCAACGGCCCCGACCGATGATCATTCGGAAGCGGCTTGTCACTCGACAAGCCGCACCATTGACTGCCGGTTCATCCAGACCCATGGCCCAGATCACCAAGAGCTACGAACCGCACGACGTCGAAAAGAAATGGTATGCCGCTTGGCTGGAGCATGACTGCTTCGCGAGCCGACCCGTCGCCGGCCGGCCGCCGTACAGCATTGTGATCCCGCCGCCCAACGTCACGGGCGTGCTTACCATGGGTCATGTGCTGAACAACACGCTGCAAGACATTCTCATCCGCCGCGCCCGGCTTGAAGGCGATGAAGCCATGTGGCTGCCCGGCACCGATCACGCCGGGATCGCGACGCAGACCGTGGTGGAACGCGAGCTGCGCAAGCAAAAGAAAACCCGCCATGACCTTGGCCGGGAAAAGTTCCTGGAAAAAATCTGGGAGTGGCGTGACGAAAAGGGCGGCATCATCCTCCAGCAACTGCAGGCGCTCGGCGCCTCGTGCGACTGGAGCCGCACGCAGTTCACGATGGACCCGCACTATTCACAGGCGGTGCTGAAGGTGTTCGTCGAACTTTTCCAGAAAGGGCACATTTACCGAGGCAAGCGGATGGTGAACTGGTGTCCGGCCAGCCTTACGGCGCTTTCGGACGAGGAAGTGATCATGAAGCCCACGAGGGGCATGCTTTATACGGTGCGCTACGAGCTGGCCGACCGCCCCGGTGAATTTGTAACCGTCAAGACCACGCGCCCTGAGACCATCCCCGGCGATGTGGCCATCGCGGCCCATCCGGATGATCCGCGTTACACCGGGCTGTTCGGGAAAAAGGTCTGGCGGCCGCTCAACCGGGCGCAAATTCCTGTCATTGCTGATGCGGCCGTAGACCGGGAGTTCGGCTCGGGTGCGCTCAAGATCACGCCGGCGCATGACAAGACTGATTTTGAAATCGGCCAGCGCCACTCGCTGCCCATCATCGACACGCTCAACCCCGATGGCACACTCAACGATTCCGCCGGACCGCAGCTCGCGGGTCTGGATCGTTTCGCCGGCCGCAAGAAGGCCGCGGAGCTGCTCAAGGAGTCGGGCGCGCTCCTCAAGGAGGAGCCCTACGAAAACAATGTCGGTTACTCCGAACGCGCCGATGTGCCCATCGAGCCGCGCCTGACCTGGCAGTGGTGGCTGCGTTATCCGCGGGTCGAGGAGGCCAAGGCGGCGGTGCGCGACGG
>CAZBLQ010000064.1:0-21255 GCA_964492635.1 uncultured Oleiharenicola sp. | reverse complement strand
CGGCCCCGATCTCGATGCTGAGGGTGCCACCGGGCATGTGCACCGTCAGCTTTTCGTCGACCAGCCCGAGGCGTCGCGCCACGGCCGCCGAGGCGCTGCTGCTGGTGCCCGAGGCCAGCGTATGCCCGGCCCCGCGCTCCCAGATTTCGATCCGGATGTTGCGCCGGTCGAGCACCTGCAGGAACTGCACGTTGGTGCGGTTGGGGAAGAAGGGATGCACCTCCAGGTCGCGGCCGTACTTCAGCGCCAGCGCGGCGGAAATCTCGGGCAGGACAATCACGCAATGGGGATTGCCGATGGTCGCGGCGCAGTAGGTGAACTCGCGGTCCTGCACCTTGATTTTCTCGTTGAGCACTTCGCGGGGCGAACCGGTGACGGGGATTTGCGTGCTGGAGAAGCTCACCTTGCCCATGTCCATGGCGATGAGTCCGCCGCCGTCCTGAATCACCGCCTGCACCGTGCCGCCGGGCGTGCCGATGGTGAAGGCCGGTGTCTTCGCCAGCTTCTGGTCCCATAGGTAGCGGGCGAAGATGCGCGTGCCGTTGCCGGACTTTTCCGCTTCGGAGGCGTCGGGATTGAAGATGCGCAGACCGAACTGGGCGTCCTTCGCCGGCAGCGGACCCCAGAGGATGCCATCGGAACCGACGCCGAAATTGCGGTGGCAGATGACGCGGATCTGCTCCGGCGTGGGGGCGGTCCAGCCGGGATAATCGGCGGGATTCATCACGAGGTAGTCGTTGCCGAGGGCGTGGTATTTGTAGAAGCGCATGGTGGCAGGACTAGAATTGCCCACAGAACACACGGAATACACGGAAAAAATGTTCTGTCTGGCATTGGCAGTAGGCGGGATCGCTGATCCCTTCGGCACAGATATTATAGGGTTTGAGGCGGGATCAGCGATCCCGCCCTGCAATTTCAAACGCACAAATCTGGCGCTCAGACGGCGGCGGCGTGAGGCTTGGTCGTATAGCCGAGCAGACCGCGCTGCTTGATGATCTCGGCCACCTTGGCCGGCACCAGCCGTTCCCAAGAATCGTCGCCGGATTTGATGCGCTGGAGCACGTCGCGGGAGAAGATGTTGAGATAATCCGGATTGCAGCCGACGATGCAATCGAGGTTGTGATTCTCGAGCAGGTGCGCGTAGAGATTGCGGAGGCGGTCGGAGACCTGCAGGTTGCGGGCGGTGATCATGACACCCGAAGTGATGCCTTGGGAACTGCTTGGGCTGTGCGCACTGGCAGGGTGACCGCCGGCGTGGTAGCGGTCATAGGCGTCCTGCTGCATCGGATATACGTAGAGCTTGACGGCATGGCGGAACATGCGGCCCATGGACTCGAGAATCCCGCCCTCGAGTTCCTCGTAATATTTCTCGTTGAAGATCTCGAGGAGCGTGTTGATGCCCATCGCAACGCCGATCATTTCCTTCGTGTAGCGCCGGAAGTAGGAGACGAGGCGGTAGAATTCCGAATAGTTGGAAATCAGGGTGGTGAATCCGATGTGGCCGAGCATGTCGACCCGGGCGAGGAAGTCGTCCGCATCAAGGTCGCCCGAGGCGAGCAGGTTGTTCATGGTGATTTCCATGAGGACGAGCATCTCCTTGCCCTTCACGATCGGTTCCTGCATGAACTGTGCGGCCGCACAGTTGAGCATGTCGACGTTGACGTGGGTGACGGGGCGGAAGCTGCCGCGCTCCACCAGCACGGCCTTGCGGTAGAGCACCTCGGAGGGCTGGAGCACGTCGCCGTTGGGGGCAAACATGACGGCATTGGTCAGCCCATACTGCACGAGGCGGAGCGAAAGCAGGCGGTTGTCGACGTTTTGGAATGCCGGTCCGCTGACCTTAAGCATGTCGATCTCGACCCGGTCGGCACCCACGGCATCGACCAGGGATTGGACGAGTTGCAACGGGTCGTTGGTGTAGTTGAAGGCGCCATAGATCAAATTGACGCCGACGATGCCGAGCGCCTGCTGCTGCGAGAGGTTCTCCTTGTCCCACATTCGGACGTGAATGATGATGTCACTCGGCTCCTCCAGTGGGTTGTGCTGGAAGCGAATGCCGAGCCAGCCGTGTCCGTCGGAGTTGCCCTTGAAGCTCTTGGTCGCGACGGTGTCGGCAAAAACGAAAAACTTGGTGCGGTCGCCGCGCTTCTCGGAAAGCCGTTCCTTGAGCAGACGGTATTCATGATCGAGCATGGTATGCAGGCGCTCGCGCGACACATAGCGGGGGGCTTTGCCGTAGATGGCGTCGCTGAACGTCATGTCGTAGGCCGACATGGTCTTGGCGATGGCACCCGACGCGCCGCCGACCTGGAAAAAGATGCGTGAGACCTCCTGGCCGGCGCCAATCTCCGCAATGGTGCCATAACGCGTGCCATCCAGATTGATGGTTAGCGCCTTGCGGTTAGTGGTCAGCAGCTCTTTTTTGTCACTCATGGCGCGGTAATATAGGATGCATTGTTCCCAAATGAAAGGACTGGATGGTAAAATCGACGCTTCGGGCGGGTTATTAAGCCCGATGAATGCCAATCGTACGGCGCCATGACCGCTTGTCCAAGTTACAGACCAGCAAACGCTTTTCGCTGGCGGATGCCGGCCGCTTGCCTAGCTTCGCGTCATGAAGAACTTCTTCACCGCTTTCTTTGCGACCCTGACCGCGCTGTTTGTTTTCGCCCTCGGCGGGGTGGTGCTGTTTCTCCTGCTGCTTGGCGCCATGGCGGCGCTGGGCAACAAAAAGCCGGTGATGGTGCAAGACGGTTCTTACTTGGTGCTCGATCTCTCGACAAATATCCAGGACTCCCCTTCGCAGATTGAAGGGTTGGAGGAACTGACCGAGGCGTTCGGGGGCAATGCCCAGCACGTGTTGCAACTGCGCGAAGTGACCCGGGCGCTGCAGGCCGCCGCCAAGGATGGCGAGATCAAGGGCCTCTACCTCACCGGCTCCTTCCGCCCGATGGGCTATGGCTCCGGATTTGCCGCTCTCAAGGAAGTGCGCGAGGCCATGGAAAATTTCAAGGCCTCGGGCAAGCCGGTCAAAGCCTATCTCGAATTTGCCAGCACCAAGGACTACTATCTGGCCTCGGTGGCCAGCGAGATCGTGCTTGATCCTTACGGTGCCGTCGTGATGCCCGGGCTCGCCTCGCAGCCGATGTTTTTCGCCGGGACCTTCGAGAAATTCGGCGTTGGTGTGCAGGTCACCCGGGTGGGCAAATACAAGAGTGCTGTCGAACCTTTTACGCGCAAGGACATGAGCCCGGAAAACCGCGCGCAGACCCAGAAACTGCTCGACGATGTCTGGCAGGCTGTGACCGCTTCCATCGAACAGACCCGCAAGCTGCCCCCCGGGACGCTGCAAACGGCCGTGGACGAAAAAGGCCTCATCCGCGCCGATGATGCGAAGCGCCTCAAGCTGGTTGATCGAATTGCCTACCTGGATGAGGTGCTTGCTGAACTGAAGGCTGTGACCGGACGCAAAGGTTCGACGGAGTCTTTCAAGCAGATCGCGCTGAAAGATTATGCCAAACTGGTTTCCGGCAACGGGCTGGTGGCCAAACGGCAGAACGAGGGCCGGATTGAGCTTGGTTACGGCGGTCACGGCAAGGTCGCCATTGTCTACGCCGAGGGGGATATCGTCGACGGCAACGGCAACGAGCAGGGGTATGTCTACGCGGCCAAGACCTCGCGGCTGCTGCGCGAGATCCGGCAGAATGACAACATCAAGGCCGTGGTCCTCCGAGTGAACAGCCCGGGTGGCAGCGTCTCCGCGTCCGAGGCCATCCAGCGCGAACTCCGTCTGATCCAGAAAGAAAAACCCGTGATTGTTTCCATGGGCACGGTGGCCGCGTCCGGCGGCTATTGGATTTCCACCTACGCGGATCGCATTTTCGCCGAGCCGACGACCATCACCGGCTCCATCGGCGTTTTCGGAATGTTTCTCAACTTCCAAGGCCTGTTTAACGACAAGCTCGGGTTAAGCTTCGACACGGTGAAAACGGCCAAGTTTGCCGATATCGGCACCATCGCCCGGCCCAAGACGGACGAGGAGCTGGCCATCTTTCAGAACATGGTCGATTGGGTCTACGACAAGTTCATCAGCAAGGTCACCGAGTCGCGCAAGCTGGACCGCAAGGTAACCGAGGAGATTGCCCAGGGGCGCGTATGGTCGGGCAGTGAGGCGCTCAAGCTCGGTCTCGTCGACGAAATGGGCGGTCTTGCCGCCGCGGTCAAATACGCCGCGCAGAAGGCAAAACTGGGAGATGATTTCCAGGTGGCCGAGTATCCGAAGAAACAACAATTCGCCGAGGCGTTCGCCGAGGCGTTCGCCGGCCGCCGGCGCGAGCAGTCATTTGCCGGCCCGCTTGGCGCGTTTGTTCGGGAGGCGGCCGCGGATCTCCAATCTCTCGGCAAATTCAACGACCCACGTGGCCTTTATGCCCGGTTGCCATTTGAATTGGGGTTGAAGTAATCTGCCAGCCATGAATCGGGAGCACACACTGTTAAGAGACTGCCCGGCGACAGCCATTCCCGCGGGCGACAAGATTACCTTGAAGGCCAGAACCAGCGTTTTCATCACCCAGTCACTGGGCGGCAATGTCACGGTGCGCACCGATCTGGGGCTTTTCCGGATCGCGCGCGAGGACGGGACGGCGATCGGGGATTACACGCCTGCGGCGGTGAGCCCTTCACCAAGCCCCGGGCAAGCTGACTTCTCAGAACAAGCAGTCTGGGATGCCCTCAAGACCTGCTTTGATCCGGAGATTCCCGTCAACATTGTTGATCTTGGACTGGTGTATGATCTGGCCCTGGAGAAAACGCCCACGGGGGCGAACAAGGTGGAGGTGAAGATGACGCTGACCGCGCCGGGTTGCGGCATGGGTCCGGTCATCGCCGAGGATGCGCGGCAGAAAATCGCCGCGTTGCCCACGGTCGAGTCAGCCAAGGTTCATATTGTATGGGATCCCCAATGGACTCCGCAGATGATCTCGGACATGGGGCGGAAAGTCTTGGGTTTGGAATGATGCGTTTTGATACGGGCAACACACCGTTCAGAAGTGCGTATAGAAAATCGCAGATCGTAATAAAGCGAACCTGACTTGCTTTAGAAAGATCGCAATGTGAAACACAAGAAGGCATACTTAGCAGCTTCACTGGCATTAGCCGCTGTCCTCATATGGCTGCTGAACTATGTCCGAAATGGAACTAATTTATGGTGGCCTCTATTGTTGGCACTTGGGACGATAATTATGCTACTCCAGCAGAAAGATGCCGGCGCGAAGCATGATTGACGCTTTCCTGGACACAGAGTCGGGCTAGGCATGCTAGTTTGCATTTCAGCTGGCGGGGCCTCACGCCGTCACCGTATCGAGCGAGCAGCTTTTAGTGGGAGTTTCGCAGTTGGGCCGGGCGAATATAATGACCGAAGGCACGAGCTTGCATCGGGAGGGGAGAGGACTAGTCTGTCGGCATGAGCAGCAAGGAACTCGCAATTGATTTGATCCGCCGGTTGCCGGATGAAGTTTCACTGCGCGAGATTGCCAAGGAACTGGAGTTTGTCGCCGGGGTGCGAGAGGGGTTTGAGTCCTTCGAGCGAGAGGGCGGTTTCACCGTTGAAGAAGCCAGGGCCAAACTCAGTGAATGGACTACAAAGTAGCTCTTTCTGCGCGTGCATTGCGGGATCTTGAGGAGATAGTCCGTTACATCGCCACGGACAATCCAACTGCGGCAATTAAATTTGGCACCCGCTTGCTGGAGGAGGCTGAATCCATCGGAGTGATGCCGCTCGCTGGCCGGCTGGTCCCGGAATTCAAGCTGCCGGACATTAGGGAAAGGATCTTTCGGTCATTCCGGATTGTCTATCGGGTGGAGGAGAAAGAGCGCCGGGTCGTCATCTCTCGGTTCTGGCATGGGGCGCGGGGCAGACCGGATCTGTATGGCGCTGAACCAAACTAGGCCGTCACCGTGTCAAGCGAGCAGCTTTCGGTGGGAGTTTCACAGTTGGGCCGGGCGATGATGCCGGGGTAGGGTTCTGCGGCGAAAAGCGTGGCCGGTTCGGTGAGCAAATGCCGGTCGCACACGACGAACAATTCGGCTTCGCTCATAGCCCGGCGCATGTCGTGGAGGAATGAACCAGTGGCGTCCACGCTCTGGCCGACAAAGTTCAGGTATTTCTTCATCTTGGCGACGTGGGCGTGCTCGGGAATGCCGGGCAACTGGGTTTCACGATAAAGTCGTTCAATGTATTCACGGACGTCGGCCAGCGTAGGTTGGAAAACATCTGGGCGATTGTGGGCAACGGCCCCTACCGGTCGTGAAAGATGTTCGCGGCACTGACGGAAAATCCACGGATTGCGGATGGCATGCCGGCCAATCATGACGCCGGCCGCGCCGGTCTGCTGCAGGGCTGCGCCGGCCTTGGCCGCAGAGGTGATATTGCCGTTCGCCAGCACCGGACAGCGGACAGTGCGCGCGGCGGTGCCGATGAATTCGTAGTGCACATCGCTGCGATACATCTCCTTCACGGTGCGCCCATGCACGCTGAGCAGGTCGATCGCGTGCTTGTTGATGAGTCCGAGGATTTGTCCGTAGTTGTCAGTCGAGTCGAAACCGATCCGCATCTTGACGGTGAAGAGGCCGGGCACGGCGTCGCGCAGCGCGCCAAGCAGGGCGTCCACCCGGGCGGGATCGCGCAACAGGCCGCCGCCGACATTCTTTTTGTAGATTTTGGGCGCGGGGCAGCCCAGGTTAAGGTCGATGCCGGCAATTGGGTGGTGCAGGAGTTCTTTGACTGTACGGACCATGTCGGGGATGTGCTCGCCGATGAGCTGGGCGAAGACCGGCCGGCCGGTCTGGTTTTCCGTAATGGAGCGGAGAATATGTTTCTCCGGCCGGGACTGGCTGTGCACGCGGAAGAACTCCGTGAATAAAAAATCCGGTGCGCCGTAATGGGCGATGACCCGCATAAAGGGCAGGTCGGTCACATCCTGCATCGGGGCGAGCGCGGTGAACGGCTGGCCGGGCATGACACCGGAGGGAAGCGGACGGGCCGGGACGGTCATCACCTTACTGGTCGCCTTCCTCGCGGGGCTCTTCCTTCTGCTGCTTGAGCACGCGCTCAAGAATTTCGCTCATGTCCTCGACCAGATCAAAGACCTTGCGGGCCACGAAAATCGGGCGCTTTTGCTGGAGCGCGAGCACGATCGAGTCGCTGGGGCGGGCGTCGAGCTCGAGAAACTTGCGACCCAGCTCATTCTGCATGTGCAGGATGATGCGCGCAAAGTAGGTGCCGTCATTGACATCGTTGATGACGATGCGCTCGAGGTTGATCTCGAAGCCGAGGAGCAGGTGGCCGACGAGATCGTGGGTGAGCGGGCGCTCCTTCTTGACGCCATTGATGGTCATTGAAATGGCGCTGCCGACACTGGGATCGACGTAGATGACAAAGACTTTCTCCTCGTTGCCGAGGAACACCGCGCAGCCGTTGGCCGTGGGCATCAGGCCTTTGATGGAAACTTCAACGATGTCGGCGGGCATGAGGAGAAGGTGGGCCGGAAGAGGGAAAGTGCAAGTGTGCGCGATGGCTACTGCCGGTCAGAAGCCATGCAAGGCCATGCCCCAGGCCCCGGCCTGTTTCAGGACAGCGGGCCGGTCGAGCACGATGACCTTGCCCGCCTCGAGTGCCGCGGCGGCGAGTCCGGATTCGTGCATGGTTTCGAGGGTGCGCAGGCCGAAAACGGGCACATCGAAGCGGAAATCCTGGCGAGCTTTCACGGTCTTGACGAACAGAGCCTCGTCGGTCTTGAAGGTGCCGGCGCGGCGCAGCATCTCGTCGGTGCCCTCGAAGGCTTCGACGGCGAGCACGGTACCCTTGCGCACGACGCAGCCCTGGCCGATGTCGAGCCGGGCGATCTCCCGGGCGATATGGATGCCGTGCTGCAGGTATTCCTCCTCGATGGACAGCCGGCCACCGGTCATGGCCCCGACGGTCGCCAGGTGCTCGTCGATGAAGGCGCGGGCGTCGAGCAGGGTGACGCCGAGTTTCTCAATCTCGGCGGCAATGGCGCCGAAAATGGTTTCCGCATTGCGGCGCTTGAGGGAGAAAAGCAGCGAGGCGGCCTTCAGGTCGGGAGTCAGGCCGTGGAACAGACGCTTGGGTTTCACCTGCCCGGCCATGAGGGCATATCGTGCGTCAAAATCCCTGAGCGCCGTGAGCATCTTGCCGACCTGGCCGACATTGAGCGTGATGCACTCGGCAGGCGGGAAACTGGCGATCAGTTCCGGGCTGGTTTCATCATCCATGGCGATGAGCCGCAAAGGCACGCCAGCCGTGCGGATGGCGTCCGCCGTGATGACCGGATAGCGGCCGCGGCCGGCAATCAGGGCCACGGGACGCTGCGGATCGAAATCTGGCGGGAGAAAGGCGGAGGACATTCGGGAGAAAATTGAAGCACCATCGAATTGTCTGCAAGCCGGCTCCGCCAAACTAAAAAGCCGCGGCGGGGGGCGCGGCGGAAAGAGCAAAACTTACGATTGGGAACCGTAGTATTTCTTATAGCTGCGGTAATAGCGGTAGTTGCTGTAATATTCGATGCGGCGGGCCGACAGGCCGTTGAGCACGATGCCCAGCAACTCATTTTTACTTGCCTGGAGCTGTTTGATGTAGAGGCGGATGTGTTTCCGGTAGGCGCGATTGAAGCGGCACACATAGATGACCTCGTCGGTGCGCTCGGAGATCAGCAGCGAATCTGTAACGGCTCCCATGGGCGGGGAATCCACCACGATCAGGTCGAAATGCTGTTTCATCGCCTCGATGAACTGGCCGAACACGGGGGTCTCGAGCAGCTCGGTCGGACTCTTGGAGCGACCGCCGGAGCGGAGCAGGTAGAGATTTTCGTCGACCTTGGTCAGGCCCAGCGACTGGTCGGTGAAGGGATCGGCGGGGATCTTGGCGCCGGATTCGAACCAAGCGATGAGGCCGACGTCGTTCGTCAGCTTGAAATGACGGTGCAACATCGGCCGGCGCATGTCACAATCCATCAGCAGCACGCGTTTCCCGTGGCGGGCAAACGCCGCCGCCACATTGCAGCTGATCATCGTCTTGCCTTCGCCGGGAATGGTGCTGGTGACGAGGATGGACTTGGGAAAATCGAGTTTGGACTGGATCTTGACGGCGCTGTAGACGCTGAGGAACGCCTCGGAGCCGGGCGAGGTCTTGTTGCTGTTGACCAGGGAATATTTCTCGGAATCGGGCACGTCGCCCAATTCGGGGATGATGCCGAGCAGATTGGTCCCGATGAAGCCCTCAATGTCCCACGCGCTTTTGACCCGGTCGTCGAGAAAACTGAGCCCAATGGCCACAACGGCAAAAACAACCAAACCAAGCCAAAGGCAGGTTTTGATGATGTTGCGCAGATTGGGGGTATACGGTGCACCCGGGGGCAGAGCCCGGTCGAGGGGTTTGACAGGGATGTTTTCCAGATTCTTGGAGGTGGTGGTCTGGTTGAGGCGGTCCAGAATTTGAATGTAGTTGTTCTTTGCCACCTGGGACTGGTTCTCGAGGCTTTTGAACTCGACGGAAAGTTCACCGAGCCGGAGCTGGTCCTTCTCGGCCTCGCGGTATTCCCGCTCATAGGAGGCCTCGGTCTCCTGCAGCTTGACGTATTGGGTGCGCAGATCCGCAATGGACTGCTCGATGTTGTGATTGAGCTGCGCCGTGACCACATCGATGGAATTGGCGAGATCGATCATCTTGGGATGACGCTCCAGATAGCGTTCGCTGAGGATGGACTGCTGCTTGTTCAGTTCGGCCAGCTGGCCCTTGAGGGTGGCGATGGTGCCGTAGCTGGAGATGTAGCCGATTTCAAGCAGGCTGCCATTGGCCTTCTGCATGCGCTCGATCTGGCCCAGCAGGGTCTCGGTATCGAGACGGCTGAGCCGGGCGGTGGTGAGGGTGGCATTGATGGAGCGGAGCCGCTCGCCCACGATGTTCATGCTGTTGTCGAGCGAGACGAGATTATGCTTGCGGCGGTATTCCTGCAGCTTGCCCTCGGCGGCTTCGGATTCCTTGCGCAGTTCCTCGGCCCGGGTCCGGAGGTAGTCCACGGCGAACTCGTTCTGCCCACCGGTCTTTTCCATGAGGTAGCGCATGAACTGGTCGACGAAGCGGTTGGCCACGAGCGCCGCGCCCTCGGCATCCCGGTTGGTGACCGTGATATTGATCAGGAAACTGTTCCGGATGGACAGGGGCTCCATGGTGCCCAGCAGGCTACCAACCGACGGCGGGTTGACGCCTGGAGCCAGATCTTTGAGATAGGGGCGCTGCAGAGTCTTGACTTCGTCGGGGGTGAGCGACTGGGCCACCATGGAGCGCAGCCGGCCGCTTCTGAGAATCTGGAGATACGTGTTGAGGTCGACGTCGGAACGCACGGAAGTGTCCACGACCTGTTCATTGAGCACCACCCGCTCGGGACGTTCGAACTGCATCGTCGCGGTGCTGGTATACATGGGTGTTTCCTGGGCCTGGTAATACCCAAGAGAGAGAGCAACCAGCAGGGCGACGGGCAGCGCGATCCAGAGCCGCTCCCGCAGAATGATATAGTAGTCCCGCAAAGAACGCCGCTCGACGACCTGGTGGTCGTTGCCATGCATCGAAGGGCCGGGATATTTACCCGGGGCCGGAAGGGGGGTGATGTCGATTGCGGACATGTGGTTGAATGATCAGAACAGGCTCTCGGGCACGTAGACAATGTCACCGGGCTGGAGCAGGAAAGTGCTGTCGTCGTTCTTCCGGTCCTTTTTGCCCTTGATGATGCTGTCGACATCGATGGTGAAGACCTTCTTCGATCCATCCGGCAGCAGCCTGGTCAGGCTGACCGCCGAGCCCTTGCCGATATCCGTGATGCCGCCGGCCTTGGTGACGAGTTCGACGACGGTGAAGGTGGACTCAATGGGCAGGGTATACCGGCCGGGATTGCGGATCTGGCCTTGGATCGAAACTTCGCGCGCGGCATATTCCTCGACGTTGACGGTGACCTGGGGATTGCGGAGGAAGCGCCCTTCCTTATAGGCGTTCTCTATCGCCGCCTGCGCCTCAATCACCGTCATCCCGCCGACCACGATTTCTCCGAGCAGGGGCAGGTTGATTCGGCCGTGGGCATCGATGCGGGTCAGACTGGTGAGGTCCTCCTCCTGGTAAACCGCCACCCGGATCCGGTCGGCCGGAGCCAGAGTGTGGATGTAGTTCTTCTTCTGATTTTCGGAATTCTGGGCACGCAAAACCTGGCCCGTGCAAAAGAGCAGGGCGGTGAGCAGCAAGACAACAAAGCGGGCGGATTTCATGGCGGGGTTAGAAGCGGCTGGCAATGTCGAGGGAGAAACCGTGGCGCGTGAATTCTGAAAAATTGAGCGTGGACCAGTTTTGCAGATAGTTGTACGTGGCGGCCAGCCGCAAGTGATCGTTTAATTTATAGCCGCCGCTGATATCCCAGCCAATGAAATGATCGTGGCGCTGCGGGGGGAGGCCCCCGAGGAAGAGATTGCGACCGTAGGACACGCCGCCCTCCATGTCCGCTTTGCGGGTGAAAACATAATTGGCCCGCAGGGCCACGCTGGTGGAGTCAACCGAGTCGCCCGTGGCGATGGTGTTGAAATCGCGGCTGGCCTGGCTGCTGAAGGTGAGTTTGCGGGTGACCGGCCAGTTCAGCGCCGCCAGGCCATTGAAGTGGTTGAATTTTTCTCCGCCGTTAATCTCCCGGATCTGGTAGCCAAAACGGATGGAGCCATTGAGTTTCGCCATCAAGCCGCCCGTCGCACCGAAATTGAACCAGTGATCGTAGGTGTCGCGGCCAATCGAGGTTTTTGAAAGACGAATCCGGTAGCCGCCGTCGAGGTCGAGCTTCGAGGTGTAGACGTAGAACACATCGACGGATTCGGTGTAATCGCGGTAGTTGGCGAGGGCGGCGTTGGCGATGTAGCGGCGATCCAGGTAACCGGTTGCCGAAGTGACGTAGAATTTGTCGTTCAGCGGATACTTGATGCTGAGTCCGACGGGAATATTCCAGGAATGCGTGAGGATGTTCACGGCGCTGTCCGCGCGGCTTTCGCGGTAGGCATTGATCGTGAGAGAGCCGGTGGTGCGCCCCGTGGTTTTGGCGAACTCAATGTAGAAATTGGGATTCAGGGCGTTTTCCCCTGTGTAGGTGTTGTAACGCTGGTAGGCCAGCTTGGCCGTGCAGTTGATCGCGATGATGCCCGCCCGGCGTTTCAACTCGATGCCCGCCTCGCCGGTGACACTGTAATCGCCCCGCGCCGTGGACTCGGAAAAGATGTTCGAGTTGTAAGCGAAGGAGACACTGCCGAAGACAAAGACCTGATTGCGCGTTCCGTCGAGATTCAGCAGCGCCAGCGCCCGATGGGCAGGCAGAGCCACCAGCAGCACACTCAGGAGAAGATATTTGGTTTTGGCGGGTAAAATCACGGCAGGACGCGTATCACTTCGTAACTTAGGGCAGGCGGTCAGCGCTGACGGTTATGTTGGCCGGCAACTGGTTGGGCACCGTGGGTTTTGGGACGATCTCCTGGTCAGGGTTGCCGGAGTCCTGTCCCGAGGCGCCGGTCTTGTCGATGGTTTCAAAGGTGACGGTTTTTTTGGCGTTGCAGGCAATGCTCACGCGCTCGTCGATGACTTCCAGTTCATTTTTGGGAATTTCACTGATCGTAAGCGACGGCGGCTCGCCCGCCAGACCGGGACGGATGACGGCGCGTTCACCCGGCCGGAGAATCTGTCCGCCCAGATCCTTGCCCCCACTGTGCACCGTGATGTCCCCCTCGAGCAAATCGATGATGGTTTTATCGGCTCTGGCCTCGATCGACATCTTGCCATTACGGATGTTCACCAGCGCCAGCGGGGTGGTGTAAGTCATGGTACTGCCCGACACGAGCTGGCTGGTGCAGATGCCAATGGCACCACGCGGCACAAAAACATTGCTCTGGGAGATGGAGGGCTCGAATTGTGAGTCGGCACTGTTTTTGCGGTCAGGGTGAAAGGGCTCCTGCACAAAACGGGCAATTTCAACCCGGGTATTCTGATCCACATACATGCCGGTGCCGTTGGAATAGACGAGCGCATCGTGCGAATCCGGCTTGGTTTCAATCACCGTGCCCGGGGCGTCGAACGCGGTGGCCTGGCGGGCGGTATAAACTTTCTCGTTATTCACGATCTGGGTTTCGCCCTTTGTCTCAGCGATATAGATTTTACTGGTCGGCCCTTTGTTCTTGCCGAGTTGAACTTGCGCCGACGCGACTTGAAACAGCACCGTCAGTGAGATGGCGCTGATCATAAGCAAGGGAGGGAACTTGGTTTTCATGGCATTTGTAAGTTTATACACTTCACGGTGAAGATAGAGTACTCGGTAATAATCTCCCAGATATAAATAGGGTATATTACCTATTACAAGAAAAATCCAGTTTAGACCTAAAACGCTACTATTTCTATATCAACATATTAATTAATCTACCCTTAACGTAAATGGTCTTTTTGATCGGTTTGCCTCCTAAATGAGAAGCAATCTTAGGCTGGGCGCAGGCCAGTCTCAGCAATTCGGATTCGGTGACATCAAGGGATCCAGTGACTTCGCCGCGATGCTTTCCGTTCACTTGGACGACAATGGTAATCGTTCTCGCCACCAGTTTGGCTGGATCAAACGAGGGCCAGCCTGCGGTCATGATTGACCCTGACTCACCCAAGCGGGCCCACAACTCTTCCGTCATGTGGGGAGCAAAGGGCGCGAGTAACCGCAGGAAATCCAGCATCACCGCGCGGGGCAGGGCAGGTTCCTTCTGGAGCGCGTTAAGCAGGATCATCATTTGGGAAATGGCCGTGTTGAAATGCAGGCCCTCGATGTCCTCGCCCACCTTTTTGATCGATGCGTGGAAAATCTTTTCGGTTTCTGCTGACAGGTTGGCCGCGGAGGAGATCCGCGGGCTGATGGCACCTTCGACATCGATGCATTCGCGCCATACTCGTTTCAGGAAACGGTGCACGCCCTCAATGTTCTTGGTGTTCCAAGGCTTCATCGCTTCCAACGGTCCGAGGAACATGAGATACATCCGCAATGAGTCCGCCCCGTAGGCGCTGATGATGTCGTCGGGATTCACCACGTTGCCCCGGCTCTTTGACATCTTGGCGCCGTCCTCACCGAGGATGATGCCCTGGTGGAAAAGTTTCTTGAATGGCTCGCTCTGCGGCACGATGCCGAGGTCGAACAGCACCTTGTGCCAGAACCGGGCATAGAGCAGATGAAGAACCGCATGCTCCGCGCCGCCGACGTAGAGGTCGGGCACGTCCCAATACTTCAAGGCCTCAGGGCTTGCGATGGCATCTGGGTTCTGCGGGTCGAGGTAGCGCAGGTAATACCAGCACGAGCCGGCCCATTGCGGCATGGTGTTCGTTTCGCGGCGCGCGCGCACCCAGGCCTCGCCGGACGGCTTGGCTTGCGCGGCCGGCACCGCAGCGCCGGTCTGGACATCGAACCAGATTTCGAGCCACGCGGTTTCATTGGCGAGCGGACTCTCCCCGGTGCCGCTGGGCAGATAGGACTGCACTTCGGGCAGCACGAGCGGCAGGGCTGCGTCGGGCAACGACAACGCGAAATGTGTGACTCCCTTCTCCACGAAGGTTACCGGCTTTGCCGGCAAATCCCGGCGCAAGTTGGCGGCGCGGTTGTAGTCGGTCTCGCTGACCCACACGATGGGGAATGGCTCGCCCCAGTAGCGCTGGCGCGAGAACAGCCAGTCGCGGAGCTTGTAGTTGATCGTGCCTTTGCCGATGCCCCGTGAGGCAAGATCGGTGGTAATCCGTTTTTTGGCTTCGGGCCAATCAAGGCCGTTGTAGCCGGGTGAATTCACGACCTTGCCATCACCGGTGTACGGCAGCTCGCCCGAACCTTGCGTTGCTTCTATTACACGGATGACGGGTAGTTCATATTGTTTGGCGAACTCGAAGTCGCGTTCGTCGTGCGCCGGCACGGCCATGATAGCTCCGGTGCCGTAACCCATGAGCACGTAGTCGGCGATCCAGATGGGCACACGCTCATTGTTGACCGGGTTGATCGCATAGCTGCCGCTGAAGACGCCGCTCTTGTCCTTGGCGAGGTCGGTGCGCTCAAGATCGCTCTTGCTGGCGGCTTTGAAGCGATAGGCTTTCACGGCGTCGCGGTGCTCGGGCAACGTGAGCTCATCGACGAGCGGGTGCTCCGGCGCGACGACCATGTAGGTGCAGCCAAAAAGCGTATCGGGCCGCGTGGTGAAAACCTTCAGGTCGCCCAGCGCAGTATTTTCCAGTTTGAAATGCACCTCTGCACCCTCGCTGCGGCCGATCCAGGCCTCCTGCATGCGCTTGGTCGAGTCGGGCCAGTCGACGCCCTTGAGCCCGTCGAGCAATTGCTCGGCGTAGGCGGTGATGCGCAGCACCCATTGGCGGAGGTTGCGGCGCTCGACCGGGAAGCCGCCCACATCGGACTTGCCGTCGATCACCTCTTCGTTGGCCAGCACCGTGCGGAGTTCCGGGCACCACCACACGGGGCGCTCGTCGACATACGCCAGGCCTTTCCGGAAGAGCTGGAGAAAGATCCACTGCGTCCACCGGAAATATTTCGGATCCGTCGTGTCGACCTCGCGATCCCAGTCATAGGAAAACCCCAGCGCCTTGATCTGCCGGCGGAAATTGACGATGTTGTTCTGGGTGTTCGATGCCGGATGGGTGCCGGTTTTTACGGCATGCTGCTCGGCGGGCAGACCAAAGGCATCCCACCCGATCGGATGGAGCACGTTGAAGCCCCGGGCGCGTTTGTACCGCGCCAGAATGTCCGTGGCGGTATATCCTTCGGGATGGCCGATATGCAAACCCGAGCCCGACGGGTAGGGGAACATGTCCAGCACGTAAAATTTCGGGTGCGAGGAGTGATTGTCCGCGCGAAACGCCTTGGTTTGTTCCCAGAAAGATTGCCAATGCGGCTCAATCTTGAGAAAGTCGTAGTCTTTGCAATTAGTAGCCATCAAGTAAATCCGCCACATTGAGAGATTCCCCAACACCGTCAATCATCCGCAAGCTTGCCGCCACCGGTTTGGCCTTGCTTGCGATCCACTGTCCCGCCGTCGCCGCCATGAGCCGGGGGTTCAATCACCTGCTCGAAGCGGTCGTCCGCATCGATGTGCGGGAAATTACCTTCGAGGACGGAGCCCAGCGTTTCACCGGTGGCATTGGCTCGGGCGTGATCATTTCACCCGACGGTCTCATTCTCACCAACGCCCATGTAGCGAGTCCGCAAGCCGTCGAGATCTCCGTCACGCTGGCCAGCCTGGAGCGGGTCAGCGCCCGGCTCGTCGGCTGGGATCACTGGACCGACCTGGCGGTTCTCCGGCTCGACCTCAACGAGGTCCGGCGGCGCAAGCTCAGGTTCACCTCCGCTGACTTTGGCGATTCCAGCCAGCTCTATTCCGGGCAGACGGTCTATGCCGTTGGCACACCTTACGGACTCGAGCGCACCCTGACCCGCGGCATCATTTCCAACAACAACCGTCCGTTCGAGGATCCCCGTGGCGTCAGTGGCTACGAGACGGGCATGTTCAACAACTGGCTGCAGACCGATGCCGCAATCAACCCGGGCAACAGCGGCGGCCCGCTGGTGACCGAGGACGGCAAAGTGATCGGGATAAACTCCCGGGCCTATATCGGCGCCGACAATCTCGGCTTCGCCATACCCGCCAACATCGCCCGTCGCGTGTCCGACGAGCTGGTGCTGCGCGGGACCATCACGCGCAGCTACCTTGGCCTGGTGCCCGGGGTGTTGCAGGATCTCGAGAATTTCTATACTCTGGCCGCCAACACCGGACTGCTGGTCAATGGCGTTGACCCCGGTTCACCCGCCGCCCGCGCCGGGCTCCGGCCCGGCGATGTCGTGCTCACCCTCAACGGTCAGAAACTTGACGGGCGTTTCCCCGAGCAGTTGCCACCGATTCAAAACATGATCGCGAGCCTCACCGTCGGCTCGAATGTCCGGCTGAGCGTCAAGCGGGGCGGGCAGACCTTGGAACTCAGCGCTGTCACGGAAAAGCTGGAGAGCCAGATGGGGCAGGAGTGGGCCTTTGAGAAATGGGGGCTCAGCGTGCGCAAAGTCACGCGGGCTTTCGCGCGGGAAAACCAGCTGACGGATGAATCAGGGGTCATCGTGCTGGGCGTGCAACCGGGCTATCCTGCGGCCGAGGCCGGCCTTGCGCGGGGTGACATCATCACCAAGATCGGCAGCGTGCCGGTAACCGAGCTCGATAAAATTAAAAAAGTCTACGAAGCCTACGCCACCCGGCCCGAACCGCAGTTGGTCGAGGCCCAGCGCGACCACCGCATTTCGCTCTATGTGATCAAACCATGACCTTTTTGCGCCGCATTCTTCTCCTGTCCGCGGTTACGGCCGCTGTTTCCGCCTCCGCGACCGCCCTGCCGGATCTGTTCAATGAGCGCCTGAAGTCCGTCGTGGCCGTCGAGTTTTTCGTGCAGGACGAAATCGAACGCCACCCGGTGGGCGTGCAGGGCACGGTGGTCGATGCCAGTGGCACCATTGTTCTGCCCGCCGCGGCCATTTTACCCGGCGTGGCCCCCGGTCAGCTCAAGGATTTCAAGGTTTACCGGCCGGGCAGCACCGAGCCGGCCAACGCCAGTTACCTCGGACAGGATGCGCTCACCGGTTGGCACTTTCTGCGCGTTGAGGAAAAACTCTGGAGCCAGCTGGTCCCGATCACGAAATATGCCGCGATCACCGCCGATCCGGCGCTCAGCGAGGAACTCTGGGGCATCGGGCTGCGCAACAAGGACGAGGATTTCATGCCCTATTTTCTCAGTGCGCGCGTCGCCATGGTGACCAAGCTGCCGCAGAAAACCGCCATCACCGGCAGTGACATTGCCGGACCCGGGCTGCCGGTTTTCAACTCCGCCGGCCAGTTGGCGGGCCTTGCCCAGACATCGTTCGGCCAGAATTTTCTTTTCTTTTCCCGCAAACATAACGGCGATCCGATCGTACTGGTGAATGTGGAGGAAAGCAGCGTGGTCCTGCTGGCTGACGAGGTGCTGCCCTATGTGGGCCGGATTCCGCAGACCTTGACCGGGCGGCCCATCGCCTGGCTCGGCGCCTACGGCCTGCAGCCGATGGCCCCGGAGGTGGCCAAGCTGCTGCAGCTTGAGAACCAGTCCGGGGTTGTCCTCAGCGACCTCATGGAAGGCAGCCCGGCGGTCCAGGCCGGACTCAGGGAGCGGGACATCGTGCTCGCGCTCGACGGCCAGCCGCTGCCACGGCTCAAACCCGACCGCGTGGTTGCCGGCTTCCTGGGCCAGGAAATACTGCGCCACCGCCCGGGTGAGGTCATAACGTTGACAATATTGCGCGATGGCAGCCGGCAGGAGGTGAAAGTCACGCTGGGCGACGAACCCAAGCTCGTGCGCGAAGCCGACCGCCAATATTTTGAGCGGCTGGGTTTCACGGTGCGGGAATTCCTTCCCACCGACGGCATCACTCACCGGATCAAACCGGCCGAGCAGTCAGGCGTGATCGTCCATTTTGTGAAGCCGGGCAGTCCGGCCGCCACCGCCGGTCTGCGGCCCGACGACTGGGTGCGCGAGATTGATGGCGATGAAGTCAAGACCTACGCCCAGGCCGTCGACAAGTTGCACAACATTGATGCGGGAGCCAAGCGACCGGAATATGTCCTGCTCGTCAGCCGTGGGGGAGAAACGGCGGTCCTGCGGGTGAAACTCAACTGATTTTTTATGTTCACTGGAATTGTCGAAGAAGCGGGCCGCGTGGTCAGTTTCCAGCCGGAAGCCGAGGCTTGGGCACTGGTCATCGCGTCTGACATGGTGCGACAGGATGCCGCGCTGGGCGACAGCATCGCCATCAATGGCTGCTGCCTGACCATCGCCCGCCTGACTGACGGGCATCTGCATTTTGATGTTCTTGAGGAGACCAGGCGGCTGACCAATTTCAACTCGTTCCGCCCGGGCTCGCTCGTCAACCTTGAGCGCAGCCTGCGCTTCGGCGGGAAGGTCGGCGGGCACTTCGTGACCGGGCACATCGACACGACGGGGGAAATCCTGGTGCTTGAGCCGCGGGGCAAGGACCATTACCTGCGGGTCCGCGTGCCCGGGACGTTTGCCCGTTACATTGTCCAGAAAGGCAGCATCGCCCTTGACGGCATCTCCCTGACCATCGCGGAAATTGCGGACGATGAGTTCGCCGTGTGGCTCATCCCGACGACGATGCACGTGACCAACCTGCACGCGCGGCAAACCGGTGACACCTTGAATTTGGAATTCGACTTGCTGGGCAAGCATATCGAAAAGCTCATGAGTTACCGGACCACCTGAACGCCGTGCCCACCCGTGCCCAACTGCAAGCACTCACTGACGAACTTCGCCGCCTCAAGGCCGGAGGAGAGCGGGGCGTCACGGTCTCGGCCGAGAGCCTTGAGCAACTGCATGCGGCGGTAAACGCCAGCATGGCCGAACACGCCGCAGTTGTCGCGGAGCAGACGGCAGCGGTTTCTCCGACGGCAGCAGCCGAATCGCGGCTTACGTCGCCGGTTTCGCCGCGCGGGCCCGCGCCGTCGTCTTCGTCCATTCCCTCGACTGCCCCCTCGGTGCATCTGCCCGAGGGCGACAAGGCGGCCCGCTGGGCCGCGCTCCGTGAGCTGGTCCTGAACGACCCGGTCTGTCGCGCGCATGTATTTCCCGGCAAGCAGGTGGTGTTCGGCGTGGGCAATATCGACGCCGCGATCATGTTCGTGGGCGAGGCTCCGGGAGCCGACGAGGAGGACCAGGGCGAGCCTTTCGTGGGGCGCGCGGGCCAGTTGCTCAACCGCATGATCAAGGCCATGGGCCTCGACCGCAGCCAAGTCTACATCGGCAACATTCTCAACTGGCGCCCCGAGATGCCGCGCAACCCTGACGGGTCGCAGACGGGCAACCGCCCGCCCAGCGCCGCGGAGATGACGTACTGCCTGCCGTTTATCCGGGAACAGCTCGCGCTCATCCGGCCGCGGGTGGTGGTCGCCCTGGGCAAGACCGCGGTGGACGGCCTGCTCGGCGCCGACCGCTTCAAGACCATGGGCGCGGCCCGCGGCACATGGCACACCTATGCCGACACGCCGTTGCGCGCCACTTACCACCCCTCGTACCTTCTCCGCCAAGAGGGTCTTACCTCTCACTCCGCGAAGAAGATCAAGCGCGATGCCTGGGAGGACCTCTTGAATGTGATGGAACGCGCCGGCCTGCCCGTGTCTGAGAAGCAGCGCGGTTTTTTCCTCTAACCTATGCGCCAGCGTTCCTATTTCCTGTTGATGGTGGTCCTCTGCGTCCTGCCTGGCCTGCGCGCGGGGGAGGCCGCGTTTGACTTCGAGGTGCTGCAATTCCGCGCGAAGAGCATCGCCGCGCAGCCTTACAAGGAGAAGCCGTCCCGCGTGCCAGGCTCTTTCCAGAAATACACGTACGACGATTATCGCCTGATCCAGTTTGATCAGGCGCACGCCTGGTGGAGCAGCGAGCGGCTGCCGTTTGAGCTGCAGTTTTTTCACCCCGGCTGGCTTTACACCAAGACCGTCCAGCTCAACGAGCTGGTGGGCCCGGAGAACCGGCACATCGATTTTTCCAAGCAGATGTTCATCTACGGGGGCAGGAAGCCGTGGTTGATTCCGGCCAACATCGGCTTCGCCGGTTTTCGCATCGAGCACGCCCTCAACCAGGCGGGCAAGATGGACGAGGTGGCCGTATTCCTCGGGGCGAGTTATTTCCGCGCCCTGGCCCGGGAGCAGCGCTACGGCCTCTCCGCCCGCGGACTGGCGCTGAACACCGGCGAGCCCGACGGCGAGGAGTTCCCGGTTTTTGAGGAATTCTGGATCGAGCGTCCGGCCGCCGACGCGAAGGCCGTCACCGTTTATGCGCTCATGGACAGCCCGAGCGTGACCGGTGCCTACAAGTTTGTGATCACGCCCGGCGTCGAGACTGTCATGCGGGTGCGCGCGGCGGTTTACTGCCGGAAGAATCCCCGCGTGTTCGGCATCGCGCCGCTGACCAGCATGTTTGCCCACGGCGAAAACTCCGGCTGGTCCCAGACCGATTTCCGTCCCGAGGTGCATGATTCGGACGGGCTCCTCGTTGAAACGGGAGCGGGCGAATGGATCTGGCGGCCCCTCACCAATCCGCGGGCCGTGAGCATTGCC
>CAZBLQ010000063.1:0-21333 GCA_964492635.1 uncultured Oleiharenicola sp. | reverse complement strand
ACAAGCTGCCGATGCACTACCACCCCGTGCTGAAGGCGCCGCAGTTCGTCCGCGCGAGCGACGACCGTTTCTACATTGTGATCGAGGCCAACGACCCGAAATTCAACCCGGCCCAGACCCGCACCCTGCTCGAGCAGTCCGGCGGCAGGGATATCGCCGAACTCGAGGAATAAGATGCGTTACGCCTACTACACGCTCGCTTTCCTCGTGGTGCTCCTGCTGTCCGTCATGGGCTTCCGCGGCTTGCGCTCGACCCGGCCCCCGATCGAGATATTTCCCGATATGAAGCGTCAGGCCAAGTACAAGCCGCAGGCCGAGTCCAAATTCTTTGCCGACGGCCGCGCCGACCGGCCGATTCCCGCCGGGACCGTGCCGTATGGACGAGGTGTCGGGGTTGAACCCGGCCATGAATTCCATGACCCGGCTTTTCTGAGGGCCGACGACTTCCGCTATGCCGGCAAGAACCCCGACGGCACCTTTGCCCGGGGATTCCCGCTGGCCGTCACCGAGACCCTGGTCCGTCGCGGCCAGAACCGTTTCATGGTTTACTGTTATCCCTGCCATGGCGCGCTCGGTGACGGCAACGGCATCACCAAATCCTACGGCATGGTCGTTACCCCGACTTACCATGACGACCGGATCCGCTCGATGCCCGAGGGCGAGATTTTCAACACCATCACCAACGGCAAGAACACGATGTTTCCCTACGCGGACAAACTCTCACCCGATGACCGTTGGGCCGTCATCGCGTATGTCCGCGCCCTGCAGCGCGCGCAGCATGCCACCCTTGATGACGTGCCCGCCGAACTGCGCGGAGGGCTGAAGTAACATGAGTGCCCAACCTGCCAGCTCCATGCCGGTTCCTGCCACCGCCCTCGCCAATAAATTTCTGGGCGCCGGGCTGGCCGGCCTCGCCGTCACCGCGCTGGGATTGTTCGTGGCCGAGCCGCAGGCGCTTGCATTGTCGTACCTGGTCGGGGTCGCTTATTGGACCGCCGTCTGCATCGGCATGCTGCTGCTGGTGTTGATCCACCATATCGTCGACGCCGGCTGGTCCACGGTTATCCGCCGCCAGTTTGAACACGGGCTCTCCGCCTTCAAGTGGCTCGGCCTGCTCTTTCTCCCTCTGCTCATTTGTGCGTGGATGAAACCGGGCCTGATCTGGCCATGGATGGACAAGCTCCATGTGCTGCATGGCACGCACACCGTTGGGGACGATCCGCTTTACCTGAAGAAAGCAGCCTTTCTGAACCTGCCGATGTTCACCTTTATGACGGTGGGCTTTTTTATCGTGTGGATCGGGCTCTCTTGGCGTCTGCGCAAGGCCTCGTTTGCGCAGGACACCGATGGCGACGCGAAGTGGACCTTCATGAACCGCAAGACCGCGGCCTTTGGCATTCCGCTCACCGCGCTCGCCCTGAGCTTCGCCGCCATCTACTGGATGAAGAGCCTCGAATATCACTGGTTCTCCACCATGTATGGTGTGTGGTTCTTTTCGAACTGCATGCGGGCCGGCATGGCTTTTGGTGTGGTGATCACCTGGTGGCTGGTCACCCGGGGCGACTACAAGGGCATCTTCAACACCAACCAGCTGCATTGCTTGGTGGCGCTCGCCTATGCGTTTGTGGTCTTCTGGGCTTACGTCACCTTTTCCCAGTATTTCCTGATCTGGAATGCCAACGTTCCCGAGGAAACCTTCTGGTATAACATCCGCGAGCATGGCGACTGGCTGTGGGTGGGTATGCTGCTGCTCTTCGGCCACTTCTTTGTACCGTTCCTCCTGTGGCTGTCCTACCGCCGCAAATCTACTCTCAAGCCGGCGCTTTGGATCAGCCTCTGGGTGGCCTTCATCATTCTGGTGGATATTTGTTACAACGTGCTGCCGGCGTTGAAGGACGCCAACGACGAGCCGCTGCCGTTCCTTTCTTTCAATCTGTTCTGGGTGCTGACCTCCGTCATCGGCGTTGGCGGCATCTGCGTCTGGGCCTACCTGAAGAGTTTCCCCACCGCCAAACTCATTCCCATCCGCGACCCGCGGATTGTCGAGTCCCTCACGCATTACGAAGCCACCGCGCCATGAGTGATTCCTCCTCTAATTTTTCTTTCCCGCACCGCACTCCCGTGTTCACCACGATGATCGTGCTCGTGTGCTTCGCGGTGTTCGGCTGGCTCGCGCTGAAAATCTACGCGCCCCAGGCCCGCTCCGTGGATACGGTCAAGGGCGTCAAGACCCCCGAGGAGCGCAAGAAGCTGCTCCTGGAGCATCGCGACAAGGAGCAGCACGACTCCACCACCTACGGCTGGGTCGACCTGAAGGCCGGTGTCGTCCGCCTGCCCATTGACCGGGCCATCGAACTCACCGTCAGGGAGTACGCGAAGAAGTAACCATTGCTGATGAATTCCACAGAAAACAACGCCCGCACGGAGCAGATGGAGATCGATGCCTCGGCCAAATGGCCGGTGCTCATCTTCTTCGGCTCGGCTCTGCTATGGCTCATGTTGGGCGGCGCGCTCCAGTTGATTGCCGCCATCCAGCTGCATACTCCGGCCTTTCTCGGCCAGTATCCTTGGTTCACCTATGGCCGGGTCGCGCCCGCGGCGCAAAACGCCCTGGTCTACGGTTGGGGCATGAACGCGGCGTTTGCCTTTGGACTTTGGCTGATGGCCCGCCTGTCGGCCACCACCCTCCGGCATGGCGGCTGGCTTTTTATTGCCGCCAAGTTCTGGAACCTCGGGGTCACGCTCGGCGTACTGGGCATCCTCGGCGGTTACTCGACCTCCTTCGAGTTGCTCGAGATGCCGCGTTTTGTGACGCTGATTTTGCTCGCCGCCTACGCCCTGATTGGCGCGTGGTCTGTCACCACCTTCAGCATCCGCAACACCGAGAATGTCTTCGCTTCGCAATGGTATCTTTTCGGTGCGGCCTTCTGGTTCCCATGGCTCTATGCCATTGCGCAGGTGATGCTCTTCAAGGCCCCCGTGCGTGGGGTGCTGCAGCCGGTCGTCAACGCCTGGTATGTCCACGGCCTCTACGGACTTTGGTTCATCCCGGTCGCCTTGGCCGCCGCCTATTATTTCCTGCCCAAGATTCTGGGCAAACCCATCGCGAACTATTACCTCGCGCCACTGGCCTTCTGGTGGCTCGTGGGCACGACGGCCTTCGCCGGCGGCAGCCGCCTGATCGGCGCCCCGGTGCCGGTCTGGATCCCGACACTCGGCGCGGTTGCGAACTTTCTGCTCGTGGTCCCGGTCGTCATCATCGCCCTCAATTTGTTCGGCACCCTCTCCGGCCGCTACCGCGCCCTCAGCGGCAGCGTCACGCTCCGTTTCATTTTCGTGAGCATGCTGGGTTTTGTGCTCGCCTCCGTACTCAACTTCTCGCTTTCGATGCGCGGTTTCACCCAGATTGCCCAGTTCACCCTGCTGACGGGGCTCCGGGACTGGCTCATCTTCTACGCCTGCTTTTCCACCGCCATGTTTGGCGCCGCCTATTTCATCCTGCCGCGCCTGACCGAACGCGAGTGGCGCTCTCCGGCCCTGGTCAAGGCGCACTTTGGCGCCACGGTGCTGGGCGTGCTGCTCCTGACAGCCGGTCTGGGATATGGTGGCTGGCAACAGGGGCAGATGTTGAACGATGCGGCCGTGTCTTTTGGTGACATTACCAAGGTGCTGACCTTCTGGTTCACCCTCCACTCGGTCGGACTGATGCTCCTGTTGGTCGGCCATCTGGCCTTCCTGATCAACTTCGTGTGGATCGCCTGCCCGATTTGCTCGCAAAGCACGACCCCCGCGCAAATCCGTAATCCGCCACCCCTGAGTCTGCCGAAAGGGTCTGCGACGGAGGGACACGCATGAAAAACGGTCTCGCCCTGTTCGTCGGCGCCTTCGCCATCCTTGGTTTTTCGTGGGCCGGTTTGCTGCTGACCGCGCACCGGCAGCTCGGCAGCCTCAGTCAGTTCAAGGATCCGGTTGAGGAAACGCTTTATCCCCAGCCGCTCTCCGGCCTCGCGGACCAAGGCCGGCTGGTTTATCAGGATCTCGGTTGTGTCTCCTGCCATACCCAGCAGGTCCGGCGCGAAGGTTTCGGCGCCGATGTCGAGCGCAAGTGGGGCCAGCGCGGCAGCTATGCCCGCGATTACATCAGCGAAAAAACGGTTTTCATCGGCCAGAACCGGCTGGGGCCCGACCTGCGCAATGTCGGGGGTCGGCTCGGCGACCTCGCCAAACCGGAGGAGTATGGCGACTGGTTCTACAAGCTTCTCTATGCGCCGCAGGCCGCCGCTCCCGGCACGAACATGCCGGCTTACACCTTTCTCTTTGATGTGCACCCGACTGCTGGACGCCAGCCCTCTGACAAGGCGCTCAAGCTCACCGGCAAGGCGTCCGCTCCGGCCGGCCAGGAAGTCGTGCCCACCGCTCGGGCCCGGGCCCTCGTAGCCTACCTGCAAAGCTTGAAGGACACGTACGATTACCCCACCGAGCGCAACCTGAACATTTCCGCCGAAAAGCCGAAGGAAGAAAAAGCCGGTGAAGCCAAATCCCCGGCCGGTGCTCCTGCTGAAAAGCCCAAGGAGGGCGGTCACTAAGATGAGCTCCACGCCCGACAGCAATTTCCGCCTCGAGCAGGCCTGTGCCAGCGATGACAGCATCCAGCAGATTCATGCCCAGCTGCAAAGGCAAAAGCCCGACAAGGCCCATGGCTACTCGTTCCTGCCGCTGGGCATCCTCGGTCTCATGTGCTCGGCGGTTTTCTTCAGCTCGATCTACCTCGCCCACTATTCAATCCGCTTTGATCCGCTCGTGGTCAACGAGAACGCCCGGCGCGAAAAGCCCGGAGCCGTGGCCGCGCCTGTCGTCACGCCGGCCATGCTGGGCAAACGCGTCTTTACCACCATCTGCCAGGTTTGCCACCAGCCCAACGGCCAGGGCCTCCCGGGCGTCTACCCGCCTTTGGCTGGTTCCGAGTGGGCACAGGGCAGTGAGGAGCGCATCATTCGCATCGTCCTGCTTGGGCTCAATGGTCCGATTACGGTTGAGGGCAGGGATTTCAACAATGCCATGGCTCCGCTGGGCGGCACGCTGAAAGATGACCAGATTGCCAACGCCCTGACCTACGTCCGCCAGGAATGGGGCAACAAGGCACCCGAGGTGAAGGCCGAGACGGTGGCCCGCATCCGCGCTGAGATCGGCAGCCGCACCCAGCCGTGGACGGTGCCGGAATTGCTGAAGGTCGGAAATTAAGAGGTGCGCACGTATTTAGAGAATCCCCAAAGGCGGGCCTCGCGCCCGGCCTTTGGGCTGAAAATTCTGTAGGGCGGGATCGCTGATCCCGCCACGAACGCAATAAGATCCACGACGGCAGGATTCGCGGATCCCGCCTTGCAACTTTAGCTGGATGCTTCCGGATCAGCCACCTGGCTTCATCATGCCACCGAAATCGGGCATCTGGAATTTCTTGTAGCCTTCGGGCGGAACGAAAAGTGAATCGGGTTGCGAACTTGGATCGATTTTCGTGGCCTCCATCTTGAACGACTGCTTGCCGCTTGCGTCCCGGGAAATCACGCGCAGTGGGAAACCGCCCTTGCCCTTGAGCACTTCCTCCCATTTGGCCGCGGCCGCGCCACCGCCCCGGCGGCCGCCGAATGGACCACCACCGCCGCCGCTGCCCAGGCCCATGAACATGCCCAGATCGGATGCGACCCACAGCTCGGTGACCGTTCCCTTGGCCTTGTCCGTGACCAGGATTTGCTCGCAAAGATAGCCGAGGATCTTCTCCGTCTTGCCGGTCCGCTCGATATCCGCGGCTGCTCCGGGGTTTTGATTCGCGTGCTCGACGGCCTTGTCGACCGCCTGCTTGATGGGCATGACCATGTACATTTTCTGTTCCGGCATCAACATCAGCATCTCCAGTTTTTCCATGTCCATGATGGTGCTCATCGAGTGCCCCTCGGCGTTCATGTCCATGCGCAGCCTCTTGCCCTTCATCGTGTAGTTCATCTCCTGCGTGCGGCCTTTGTCAGTGCTGATGGCGAGGCTCACCTTGCCCTCGAAGGCATCGGCGGCGAAGGTGTGGGCGGCGGTGAGCAGGCTGCCCACGGCGAACAGGCGGAGAAGGAGGTTCATGCCGCCAGCCTGACAGGTCGGTGCGGTGATTCAAGCCGTTGTTGAATGAAATTCCACCGGCGCGGTTCGCGGGAAGTCTACGGCATTAAGTGATACCGCTCACCAGGGGCGGTCGCTATACATTTTATTGTGCCACCCCGCAATATATCTGAAAAATGACGGACTGCTCTACTTGGGCGGATCGACGTTCACATTCAACTTTTCCAGAGTGAGGCCGAGCTGGCGGTCATAATCAGCGATTGCTTTCTGGTAGTCGGACTGGGCGAGGGCCTCGAGGACCTCGGCGACGGAAAGAATTTCCTGCTGCGTCGAGACGAAGAACGAGCTGCTCTGGCCGGCGCGCAGACGTTTCACCTCGTCATCGAGCGTGGCCTGGGCGAGTTCGCGCGCCTTGCGGGTCACCTGCACGCGCTGCTGGACCGTTTCGATCTGGCTGGCGGCATTGCCCACGCTGACGACAATGTTCTGTTCCACCTGCGCGAGCCGTGTCTCGGTCTGCCGTTCCTGCATCTTGGCGGCGCGGAAGCGGCCCCGTTCCGTGGTGAAGGTGAGTGGGACCGACACGACGAGTCCCAGGCTGTAGGCACGGAAGTCCTCGCTCTGCACCTGCTGACGGCTGGTATTGAAGCTGGTACCGCTGCCATTGTAGCCGTAACTGCCCACGAGATCCAGCCGGGGCAGCAGCTGGTTGCGCTGCAGACGGGCGTTGATGCCGTCGCGTTTGAGGGCGAGCTGTGCCTGCTGGTAGTCGGGGCGTTTTTCCAGGGCCGTGTGGAAATCAGCGGCGGCGTCCACGACGATCACGGGGGCGGGTGGCGGCGGCTCAATCGCCAGGTGCTGGCTGAGCAGGCTCGGTGTCTTGGTGTCGGAAGTGAGCTGCTTCAGCGCATTTTCCGCCACACTCACCTGGTGCGTGGCGGTAAGAATGGCCTCCTCCCGGCTGGCGACCCGGGAGCGCGCGGAGGTGACATCGTATTCGGACATGCTGCCGACCTTGTAACGTTTCTCGTTTTCCGCGACCAGTTGGGCCGCCAGTTCACGGGAGCGCATGGCGCTGCGGAGATTGGCGTAGGCGAAGTTGAGGTCGTTGTAGGCGAAGATGACGTTGGTGATCGTGTCGATCACCGACTGCCGGAACTGCCACTCATTGATACCCCGGTTGGCCTGGGCGATGCGGATCGAGGCAAGTGTCGCGCCAAAGCCAAAGTTGCGGAGGAGCGGCTGGGTGCCGGTGATGCCGGCGAAAGTGCTGAAGTTGTCTGCGTAGGCATTGAACGTACCGCGGGTGTTGGTCGTGGTGCCACCGAGCTGGTAAGTCATGCCCCAAGGCAGCAGGCCGGCGACATCCAGGCCGTAGTTGTCAGTATCGATTTTGTTCGCCGCGGAGGTCAGGCCGAGGCTGGGATCCACATAAGCGGGCGTTGAATTTGTCGAATAGGTATAATTGCCGTTCAGCACCGGATCAAACTTGCCCAGGGCTTGGGTCACTCCCGCCGCCGCGATGGCGGCATCATAGCCGCTGATCTTTATGGCAAAATTCTTGGCCAGTGCGCGCTGGATGGCGTCGTTGAGAGAAATCTTCTCCGCCGTGCCATCAGCCGGGGCGGGCTGCGCTTCGAGACTGAGCGCGACAAAAGAGGAAATGAGCAAGGCGATGAAACGCCGGTGGGTGAACATTGGTGTTTGAGTTGCCACCTGCTTTGCAACCCTCGTGCCAGCCTAAAGGATAAAGTTATCCTGCAGGCTGCCAGCAAGTTGGGTGATGGTTGCTTTTGTGTCAGCCGCTTGGTCCGACTCGTCACCGGGACTCTGAAATCCCGAAAGTGGGAAGGGCGCCACAGAGTGGCGAGAATCCGAATGAATCAGCTGACCAGCAAGCCGTCGGCGAGACGGATAATGCGCGATCCGTAGGTCGCATTTTCCTGCGAGTGGGTGACCTGGATGATGGTTGTGCCTTCGCTGTTGAGTTTCTTGAACAGCACCATGATCTCGCGACCCTGGTCGGAGTGGAGATTGCCCGTGGGTTCATCGGCGAGGATGAGGGAAGGCTTGGCAATCAGCGCGCGGGCTACCCCCACCAGTTGCTGCTGGCCACCTGAAAGCTGGCTGGGATAAAGGTCTTTTTTCCCGACGATGGCGAACCGGTCGAGAATGTCGCACACGATGCTCTCGCGCTCCTTTTTGGGGACGTCGCGATAGGAAAGCGGAATCTCGAGGTTTTCGTAAACCGTGAGGTCGTCGAGCAGGTGGTAGCTTTGAAAGACAAAGCCGATATGCTTTTTCTGCAGCTCAAAGCGTTTCTTCTTGTCGAGTTTGTGCACGGGCTCGCCGCGCAGGTGGAATTCGCCGTGCCAGGCGCTGTCGTGCAGCCCGAGGATGTGCAGCAGCGTGGACTTGCCCGAGCCGGACGGGCCCATGATGGACACAAACTCACCTTCGTTGATCGTGAGATTGATGTTGCGGAGAGCGTAGAAGGGACCGCCCTTGAGCGGATACACTTTGTCGACACTGCGAAGAATAATCATGGGGAGTTGAATAAGAGATGAAGGGCGAACACGCAAGACACAGCGATCAAGCCGGGTCGATTTGTGTTATGCGGCCGTGGGCATGCGTCCAGCGGTGGAGCGCCGGAGCGGAGGCATGCTTCAGGGCCTTGAACAATTCCGGCGCATCCCGTTTTTGCAGCATCAGCTCGTTTACGCCACCGGCATCGCAATTAAAGATCTTCGCGTAGCCCTTGTAGTGTCGTGGTTCGCCGATGATGCGTGAGTACCCGGCGGGTGCGGCGAAAAAGCGCCGGTCGAGAGCCAGGAAACTATAGGGCAGAGAGCGCAGGTCGATACCGGCGCGCTGGCCGAATTTCACCCAGCCGGAGTCAGCGTAGATGGCGGCCGGCGGGTGAGCAAAAAAATGACACCAGTGCCGCTCATTCCCGGCGGCCAGCACGCCGCAGGCGGCTTGATGCGGACAGGGCGCCACGACGTGCAGCGGTCCCACGAGTTTTTTTCGCCAGTGGCCGAGCACCCGGCTGACTTCGTGTGTGCCGGGTTCAACCCACAAAATCGACCCCGCCCGGCCCATCAAGGCGATGAGCCCGGCCAGGTCGGGATCATGCAGTTCGTTCAACACATGACTGACGACCAGGACATCGATCGGCTCGTCACCTTGCAGGAAACGGGGCGTGGCTCGCTCAACCGCGAGATGGGGAAATCTCCTTCTCCCATGGTGCCAGGCAAAATCCATGGCGAGAGCCGAGTGGTCATGCACGAGGAGCCGGGCGAAACTGGTCGCGCCGAAGAATTCCACCACGCGCCGGCTGGCGATCCCGCTGCCGCAACCCCAGTCAAGCACCGTGGCCCCGGCGGGCGGCCGCCAGTCGCGCAGTTTCAGCTCCTGCAGCACGGCGTCCCACTTCCAGCCGATGCGCTCGCCATAGGTGAAGTCATAGCACTCAAGATCGGTGAGGGTGTGCCAGTAGGGGCCGCCGGCGGCGGCGCCGGACAGAAAGTTTTCCCGCAGGCGGGCGAGCACCTCCCAGTCGAGTGATTCCCAGTTCATGGGCGCGCTCCCGTGTCGTGGGTCCGTTTGTAATATGATACGTTACAAACCGGCTCGGGTTTACTGGTCATGGGTTCAGGTCGAAGTAGAAGTGCCGGGCCAGTGCGTGCGACTTGATGCCGTAGAACGCGGCCAGGGCGCGCACCTTGGCGGCCGCCTCTTCCGTCCGGGTCGGGCCGGAGCGCTTGGTGGCGGCAATCATCAGATTTTTGGCCGTATGCTCGGTGGCGATGAATTCGAACACCTTGGTGTCGTAGCCGGCCCATTCCAACAACAGCGCCCGAAGCGCATCGGTCACAAATTCCGCCTGCCGTTCCTGGAAAATTCCGTGCCGCAGGGCCGGTGCCAGCACCGGGGCGGCCTGCAATTGCAGGCGCAGCTCCCGCTGGCAGCATGGCGCCACCACGATGAGCGAGGCGCCGGCCTGCATGCCTTTGGCAATGGCGTCGTCGGTCGCGGTGTCGCAGGCGTGGAGCGCAATCAGCACGTCGAGCGCCGGGAAACTCGACGAAGCGATGGTGCCGTTGAGGAAACTGAGCTGCTCGCGCCCGGTCTCCCGGGCAACCTGATTGCAGAGCCGGACCAGCTCCTCACGGGCTTCGATACCGCGCACGCGGGCGGGGCGGGACGCGATGAGGTTGAAATAATCGCAGGCGGCGAAAGTCAGGTAGCCCTTGCCGCAGCCCATGTCAGCAAGCTCGATCGGCCGGTGGGCGGGCAGGGGCGCGTCGGCTGCGAGGTGACTGAGAATCTCGACAAACTTGTGGATCTGACGGTGCTTGTCGGCCATGGCCTCGCGGACCGAGCCGGTCGAAGTCGTGACTCCGAGTGCGTGCAGCCACGGCTGACTTTGGGCGGTCAGGATGCGGGTTTTTGCGTGGTCATGGGCCGGCTCGGGCGTCTCGACCACCGCCTTGCCATGGGTCAGGCGGGGTTCGCCCTTCTTGTTGAATTCGAGTTGAACGGTGCGGGTGCCGGTGAACAGGTGGGCGCTGTAGAAGTCGGTTCCCAGCAGACCCGCGATCAGCCCGATGGCATCATCCGGAGCGTGATTCTTTGTGATGTCGCGCCGGTCATAGTGCCAGACCAGCGACAACTGCGGCTGCCCGCCGATGGGCACCAGCCGCCCGAAAACATTGCGCAGTGTCGCATCGGGCCCGCGCGGCTTGCCGAGCGTGAGCTTGACGAAATTCCCCTCTCGCAGGCTGGCGCGAAGCTGGGTGAGAAATTCCTCCAGAGGTGGCACGGGCATGAGAGTCAGCGCACCGGCGTGGGTTGCAAATAATAAGCGATGACGGAGCGTTTCCACCAGGCACCCGTCTGCGCGCGCTCGGTGGAGGTGGTGAACTTGTAATCGTAAATCACGGCCCGCATGAAGCGTGGTGGATCCTTCTCGAACGGATTATTTTTCAACAGGCGGGTGACCGCCGGAGCGTTTGCCGCCAACTGGCGGATGAAGGCGGACATCCAGGGATCAATGCGCGGGTATTCCAGCGCGGCGAACCAGAGCTGCCAGTCGAGCCTCGGCTGGTGGGGGGCGACGAAACCGGGCCGGTGCTGCAGGTCGCCAGGCTTCCAGTTGAATTCATAGGCTTCCCAAGTGCGCCCGTCACGACTGCCTTCGATGATGATCTCCGGCCGGCGGGTGGTCATCACGGCAAAAAGCCCGTAACTGTTCACGCTCCGGGTGACCGTGATGGTATGGTAGGCGGAGACAAACCACTCCGGCCACTGCCGGATGCGCAGAAAGGCCGGAAGCGTGATGACGAGCGAAGCGGCGAAAAATATGGCAAAGACCATCCGCCCCGTCCAGCGGCGCAGCCCTGACCGGGCGACAGCGGCCCGGCGCTCATCCGCGACGGTCGCGTAAGGCCGGGGCGCGACGCCGAACCAGCGGGCCCACCACGAATCGTCAAGAAACAGCAGGCAGAGCGCGATCGTGAGCAGGTTGAAGAAAGTGTAGTTGCCGGTGAGGGCGATAAGCAGTTGAAACACAATCAAGCTCAGCGCGGCCCCCAGACGCAGGCGTCGTGGTCCGAACAGGAGGAACGGTGCGACCAGTTCGAGGGCGAACATCACGGCACATGACATTTTTTGAAACCACAGCGGCAATTGGTGCGCAAACCAGGCAATCCAGGTTGGCAGCGGCTGGGTCTGGTAGTGATAAGCGAGGGCAGTGAGACTATGCCAGGTCGTGTCACCGCTGGCCAGTTTGACGTAACCCGACATGAACATCAGGCGGAACAGCAACCACCAGAGCAGCCCGCGCGCAAACCGTGGCGGTTCCGGGCGTTCACCGGCAGATTGACGCCATGGTGCCAGAAACACCGCCAGCAGGCCGGTCTCAAGCAGCAGGGCGTCCCATTGATAGCTTAGGAAAACCTGCCCGACCCCGCACAACGAAAGGTAGAAAATCCACAACAGCAACAGGCATACCGGCTGTGCGACGCGGAGAAAAAGCAACGCCGAGAGGGCCAGACCGCCCAGACAGAGCAGGTGCAGGAATTTCCCGGCGCCGAAAATCCAGCACAGGGTCGGCAGCCGCCACCAATGACTGTCGCCGAGCTGTCGGGCGATCGTGTCCAGATAAGGCTGCGCCGGCAGGATGCCACCCGGGCCGATGAGGCCGCGGAGCTGCCACCAGAGCGAGGCAAAGGCGATGAAGTATATCGCCGCCAGCGTGCGCAAGAAAAGCGCCGCGCTGATCGAGAACTGCGGCCGGTGAAGGTCGGATCCGCAAAGCCAGCGGGTCAGCCGTGAAAAAAAAGGCCGGTGCCGGGCGATCAAGCCGTAGCCCGCTTCGAGGACCGGAGCGACTCCCGGAATATTCTCGTAGGACCACCATACCGGATCGCTCTGTCCAAGGCGGCGGATGCGCAACGCAGCCGCAGCGCCGGAGTATACACCGCCGTCCGGTTCAATGAGCTGGATGCCCTCGGAGTAGGCGGCCGCGGGGATTTCGGGGAAGCGGGCGGCTTGGGTTTGCGCTGTGGCGAAATCCACTCGATCGCCATAGGCCTCCTGCCACCGTCCGGCCCAGAGCTCGCAAAACCTGCAATCGCCATCCCAGAGCAGCAACGGCTTGCTGACCGGGGGTGAGGCAACGCGGAAGCGCGGTGGCGGCATACGAGAGAAATGCCAACCGGGACTGCCAGCGGCAAGCGGGATTGATGTACGACCGGCTCAGTCAAAAGACTCATGCAATTGGGTGGGCGTCGGTGTCCCAACCGACGCCTGTCGCCGATATGGAAATCGGCGACCACCATTTGGTGCGGCAATTCTCAGAGTGAAACCCGCTTTCAACTGCATGATCCCGCTCAGTTCAGCTTCTTCAAAGAGTCGATGGCTTGGGGGAACTTCGGGTCGACCTTGAGCGCTGCTTCGTAGGCGGCTCGGGCCCCTGGCTTGTCGCCCTGTTTTTCCAGGATATTGCCGATGCGCCAGTGCGCCGCCGCATGACCGGGCTGGCCCTCGGGCGGCGTCAACGCCAGGCATTGGCGCAGTACGGCAAGTCCGTGGTCGAGTCGTTCGCCGGAAATCGCGGCGAGCCGGCCGGTCTGGAAGAGCGCCTGGTAGTCATCGGGTTTCGTTTTGAGCACTTCCTCAAATTCCGCGAAAGCCAGGTCATATTTCTTGTCGCTGGCCAGTACCAGGGCGACGGCAAGCCGACCGCGGGTATCGTCGAGCTTCTTGATCTCCTGCGCCTGCACGAGGGCCTTGTCGTTGCCTCCGCCGACGATGCTGGGCGCCTGCCGGCAATATTCCATGAGGCTCCAGCGGGCGTCGATATTCTTCGGGTCGAGCTCGATGGCCTTTTCATATTCGGCCTGGCATTTTTTCGCCCAGCTCAATTGGGAAAAGAACCCGGCTTTTTGAGCGGTGAGGCCGTAGGCGTCGCCGAGCCGCAGGTGGAAACGGCTGTCGCCGGGTGAAAGCTCGACGGCCTTTTCGAGATGGGCGACGGCTTTCTCCTGGTCGTCGCGTTGCAGGGCGAGCCGGCCGAGGTAGAACTGGATGTCGGCATTGCCCGGATTGGCGGCGGCGAGAATCGCGAAGGCCTGCTGCGCCTCGAGGAGTTTGTGCTGGTTGTAAAGCTCGACGGCGGCATTGAAGGCCGTAGGGTCAAAGGCCGCGGAAGCGAGGGCGCAGAAAAGAAAACCGGTGAAAGCGCAGAGTTGTCGCATAAAATGATGAGAGACGAGATTCGGGCCGAGGTTCCCTCATTCCGAGCGCAAGGCAACCAAAGGATCGATCCGTGACGCCCGCAGCGACGGCAACAGGCAGGCGAAGACCGCGACCACGGCAAAGAGCACGGTGACCCCGCCGAAGATGAGCGGATCAAGCGGCTCGATCTGGTAAAGCAGGGAGCTGAGCAGGCGCGAACCGGCGGCCGAGGTGCCGAGACCGATGACCAGGCCGATGGCGACCAGTTTCATGCCCTGGGCCAGGATCAGGGAGATGACCTGGCCCTTCTCGGCGCCAAGCGCCATGCGAATGCCGATTTCACTCGTACGCTGGGTGACGGCGTAAGCGAGCACGCTGTACAGGCCGACGGCGGAAAGCACCAGCGCGACACCGGAGAACAGACCGGTCAGCCACGCCGTTACACGTTGGTAACCGAGCGACTGCTCCAGCGCGCTCTCCATCGTGGTGAAAAATGCGATGGCCTGGGTCTTATCCACGGCGGCGACGGCGGTGCGGAGGACGGTCTGCATCGCGGCGGGATCGCCCGCCGTGGAGACGGCAAGGGACATGCCTACGCCGCCCCACTGGCGCAGCGGCAGATACATGATGTCCGGCGGGGGGGTGTTGAGACCCTGCGCCTTCACATCACCGACGACGCCGACAATCTCGAGCTTGATGTCCGCCTTCTGGCCGCGCAGGAGCACCTGACCCACGGCGGCCTTGTCCGGGAAGAGCCGTTTGGCGAACGAGGCGTTGATGACCACCACACCCGGTGATTTCTCCAGGTCGGTGGCGGCGAAAAGCCGCCCGGCCTGCAGCGGGATCTGGAGCATGCCGAAGTAATCCTCGCTGACGAAATTGATGGCGGCGATGGCGCGCTCAGAGGTCGGGGGGATGGGGCGGCCCTCGACGGCATAGACGCCGCGCGGGCCGAAGCCCGAGATCGGCAGGCTGAGTGTGGCGCTCGCCAGCTTCACCTGGGGGTTGGCGCGCAACTGCCCTATGACCTGGTAATAAAAATCCGCCTGCTGGGTCTTGGTCGCGTAACGCTGTGCCGGGAGGTTGATGAAGGCGCTGGCAATGCCCCGTGCGGTGAAGCCGGGCGGGGTGGACTGGAGCTTGATGAAGCTGGCGAGCAGCAGGCCGGAGCCGATGAGCAGCACCACCGACAAGGCCACTTCGGCAACGATGAGAAAACCCCGGAAGCGCGCGCCCCGGGCGCCACCGGGTGCGCCGCGGGCCGAGTCCTTAAGCGTCTCCGAAAGGTTGACACTGGAGGCCTGCAGCGCCGGCAGGAAGCCGATGACGAGCGAAGCGGCCGCCGACAGCACGATGGTGAAGGCGAGGGTCAGGGGATCGAGGGTGAAGACGGTGTTGGCCGGCAGTTGATTCACGAGCAGGCGCTGGATGCCGTCGAGCGCCCAGATGGCCAGAAAGACCCCGAGCAGGGCGGCGAGCACACAGAAGACGGTCGTTTCAGTGAGAAACTGGCGGATCAACTGGGCGCGGGTTGCGCCCATCGAAAGGCGGACGGCGATTTCCTTTTGCCGGGCGGAGAGCCGGCCAAGAAAGAGACTGGAAACATTGGCGCAGGCGATGAGCAGGACGAAACCGACGGCAGTCAGCAGCATGACAAACGTCGGACGGACCGGGCCGACCTGCTCCTCGATCCAGGTGCGGAGTTCGTTTTCTGCGTTGGCGTCGAGCCGGCCGGGATAGGCCTGTTTGTAACGCAGCGCGATGGCCCTGACCTCGGCCGCAGCTTGCTCGAAACTGACGCCGGGTTTGAGCCGGGCCGTGACCTGGAGGTAACCGGCACCGCCCTGGAGCTGGGCCTCGGTCAGGCCCGGCGGAGAAAACGGCCACGGCGACAGCAGTTGCACGAATGAGATGGGGGCGGGGAGCTTCTCCGGCAGAATGCCGATGACCGTCGTGGCCACGCCGTTGAGCATGATGGTCTCGCCGACAATGGTCTCGCGCCGGCCGAAACGTGTCTTCCAGACATCGTAACCCAGCAGGCAGACGGGCGGACCGTTCCGGGCGTCCTCCTCGCGGTTGAAGTTGCGGCCGCGCGCGAGCGCCAGGCCGAGGGTGGGCACAAAACTGGCGGTGACGTCGAGCGAGCTGAGCTGCTCGGGCTCGGCGCCGTCGCGGGTAAGAACGGCAGAGTTGAAGGCCGAGGCGTCGATGCTGCTGAACGAAGTCTGGGCGTCGCGATACATTTCGAATTTCGGCACCGACATGACTGGCCCGACCACATTGCGTTCCACGTTGTTGGTCCAAATGCGGACAATGCGCCCGGCGTCGGGCAGATCGATGGGATGCAACACCAGCTGGTTGAAGATGCTGAACAGCGCGGTGTTGGCGCCGATGCCGACGGCGATGGTGAGGACAGCAACGAGCGTGAAGCCGGGGGATTTGGCCAGGGAACGGAAGGCGAATCTGAGGTTGTGCATGGAGGGAAGCGGTTCACTCGCGTCATCAGTGGGGGAAAATCATTCGCTACGCAGCGCGATCAGCGGGTCGACGCGGGATGCCCGCAGTGACGGCACCAAACAGGCCAGGAGGGCGATGAGGGCGAAGAGCAGCGCGACCCCGCCATAGACCAGCGGATCAAGCGGCTTTACCGAGAACAACAGGGTCTGGATCAAACGCTCCGCGCCCGCCGCGGCGGCAAGGCCGATGGCCACGCCGAGGGCAACGAGCTTCAGACCGCTGTGCATTACCAGCGAAATCACCTGGCCGCGTTGCGCACCAAGCGCCATGCGGATGCCAATTTCCGCCGTGCGCTGGGCGACGGAGTAGGCGAGTACCGAGTAAAGCCCGAGCGCGGCGAGCGCCAGCGCGAGGCCGGCGAATACCGCGGTCAGCGTGGCGACAATCTGCTGCACGCCGAGCGACAGAGCGAGTCCGGTCTCCAGAGTCTGAAAAAATGAAATTGGCTGGTTCGGATCCACGGCGGCGACGGCGCTGCGGATGACAGCCTGCAACGTATTCGGATCCTGGTCGGTGCGGGCGATGACCGCCATGCCGGGTTGACCGATCTGGCCGACTGGATAGTAAACCTCGTCGGGCACCGGTGTGTTCAGGCCGCTGCTCTTCACATCGGCGATAATGCCCACGATTTCGTGCTTCAATTCCGCATCGCGGCCGCGCATGAGGACTTTGCAAAGGGCCGTTTCCCCAGGGAAAAGGTGCTTGGCGAGCGTTTCATTGATGATGCAAACGCCGGGGGCGCCCGCCTGATCACGGGAGGTGAACTCGCGGCCCGCGCGCAGAGAAATGCGCAGCAACCGGAAGTAGTCCTCGCTGACGACCTGGAAATTGGCGAGCGGTCGCTGGGACAGCGGCAGGATCGGCCGGCCGTCGACGCTATAGGGTGCCTGCGCGCTGCCGCCGGCAAGCGGCAGGCCGAGTCCGACCGCCGCGACCGTGACTTGGGGACTGGCCCGGAGGCGTTCGGCGACCTGTTGGAAAAATGCGGCCTGTTCCGGCCGGGTCTTGTAATGCTCCAGGGGGATCCCGACGAAGGCCGAGGCCACGCCGTGCGGATCAAAGCCCGGCGGGGTCCGTTGCAGCCGGAGGAAACTGAGCAACAGCAGGCCGGATCCGACCAGCAGCACAATGGAAAGCGCCACCTGACAGACGATGAGCGTCGCGCGAAACTGCCCACCCCGCACTCCGGACGAGCCGCGTGCGCTGTCCTTCAACGCTTCGACGAGTTGGGGTCGGGAGGCCTGCACCGCCGGGGCGAGCCCGACGAGCAGTCCGCTCATGATGGTGACACAGGCGGTAAAACCGAGGGCGGACCAGTCGAGCGAGAGCGTGATATTCGGCGGCAATTGCGAGGAGACCACCGACTGGATGGCCGAGAGGCTCCAGAGTGCGAGCAGGACACCAAGCCCCCCGGCGGCGGTCGAAAAGACCAGACTCTCAATCAAGAATTGCCGCACAATCTGTCCGCGCGAGGCGCCGAGCGACTGGCGCACGGCGATTTCCTTTTGCCGGGCAGCGAGACGGCCGAGAAAGAGGCTGGCGACATTGGCGCAGGCGATGAGCAACACGAATCCAACCGCGCCGACGAGAGTGTAGAAGGTCGGACGCAGATTGCCGGTCAGCGCCGCATTGTAGTCGCGGGCTTCGCTCAGGTTGGGAGCATCCAGCTTGGCGGGATAGAGTTCGCCGTAATGTTTGCTCAGGGCGGCCAGCTCAGCGTTGGCGCTCGCCAGCGTTGTGCCGGGTTTGAGCCGGGCGATGGGCTGGCTGTACCCGGCGCCGACCTCCACCTGCATGGCGGTCAGCCCGCTGACCTCGAAGACCCGCGGCGCAAAAACCTGCACCGCGCTGAAAGGATTGCTGAGGTGTGGCGGGAGGATGCCCACCACTTGCCACGGCTGGCCGTTGAGATGGATGGTCTCGCCGACGACGCTTTCCCTTCCGCCGAACCGTGTCTGCCAGAGTTCGTGGCTGAGAATGCAGACGGCGGGACCATTGGGCACGTTTTCTTCCGGAGTAAAACCTCGGCCGTGAAGCAGCGGGACGCCGAGGGTTGAAAAGAAATCCGCGGTGACGCGCAGACCATTGAGTTGCTCGGGATCACCATTGCCGGTGAGCGTGAAGTTGTCGAATGCGCTGTTGGCGACGGAGGCGAACGACGTGGTGTGCGCGCGAATCTCCTCGTAGCGCGACCAGGAGAGGGCGGGAGCCACGAAGTTGGCGTCATTGTTGATGGCCCAGATCGCGACCAGCGACGAGGGTCGGGGAAAAGTCGTGGGATGGAGGATAAGCCGGTCAAAGACGGAGAACAGCGCGGTGTTCGCGCCGATGCCGACGGCGATGGTGAGGATGGCGACGAGCGTGAAGCTCGGGGTCTTGGCGAGGGAACGGCAGGCGAATCTGAGGTTGTGCATGGGAATGAAGGTTCAGTTCGCGTTATCAGTGTGTGGGAAAATCATTCCGCGCGGAGTGCGATCATCGGGTCGACGCGGGATGCCCGCAGTGACGGCACCAAACAGGCCAGGAGGGCGATGAGGGCGAAGAGCAGCGCGACCCCGCCATAGACCAGCGGATCAAGCGGCTTTACCGAGAACAACAGGGTCTGGATCAAACGCTCCGCGCCCGCCGCGGCGGCAAGGCCGATGGCCACGCCGAGGGCAACGAGCTTCAGACCGCTGTGCATTACCAGCGAAATCACCTGGCCGCGTTGCGCACCAAGCGCCATGCGGATGCCAATTTCCGCCGTGCGCTGGGCGACGGAGTAGGCGAGTACCGAGTAAAGCCCGAGCGCGGCGAGCGCCAGCGCGAGGCCGGCGAATACCGCGGTCAGCGTGGCGACAATCTGCTGCACGCCGAGCGACAGAGCGAGTCCGGTCTCCAGAGTCTGAAAAAATGAAATTGGCTGGTTCGGATCCACGGCGGCGACGGCGCTGCGGATGACAGCCTGCAACGTATTCGGATCCTGGTCGGTGCGGGCGATGACCGCCATGCCGGGTTGACCGATCTGGCCGACTGGATAGTAAACCTCGTCGGGCACCGGTGTGTTCAGGCCGCTGCTCTTCACATCGGCGATAATGCCCACGATTTCGTGCTTCAATTCCGCATCGCGGCCGCGCATGAGGACTTTGCAAAGGGCCGTTTCCCCAGGGAAAAGGTGCTTGGCGAGCGTTTCATTGATGATGCAAACGCCGGGGGCGCCCGCCTGATCACGGGAGGTGAACTCGCGGCCCGCGCGCAGAGAAATGCGCAGCAACCGGAAGTAGTCCTCGCTGACGACCTGGAAATTGGCGAGCGGTCGCTGGGACAGCGGCAGGATCGGCCGGCCGTCGACGCTATAGGGTGCCTGCGCGCTGCCGCCGGCAAGCGGCAGGCCGAGTCCGACCGCCGCGACCGTGACTTGGGGACTGGCCCGGAGGCGTTCGGCGACCTGTTGGAAAAATGCGGCCTGTTCCGGCCGGGTCTTGTAATGCTCCAGGGGGATCCCGACGAAGGCCGAGGCCACGCCGTGCGGATCAAAGCCCGGCGGGGTCCGTTGCAGCCGGAGGAAACTGAGCAACAGCAGGCCGGATCCGACCAGCAGCACAATGGAAAGCGCCACCTGACAGACGATGAGCGTCGCGCGAAACTGCCCACCCCGCACTCCGGACGAGCCGCGTGCGCTGTCCTTCAACGCTTCGACGAGTTGGGGTCGGGAGGCCTGCACCGCCGGGGCGAGCCCGACGAGCAGTCCGCTCATGATGGTGACACAGGCGGTAAAACCGAGGGCGGACCAGTCGAGCGAGAGCGTGATATTCGGCGGCAATTGCGAGGAGACCACCGACTGGATGGCCGAGAGGCTCCAGAGTGCGAGCAGGACACCAAGCCCCCCGGCGGCGGTCGAAAAGACCAGACTCTCAATCAAGAATTGCCGCACAATCTGTCCGCGCGAGGCGCCGAGCGACTGGCGCACGGCGATTTCCTTTTGCCGGGCAGCGAGACGGCCGAGAAAGAGGCTGGCGACATTGGCGCAGGCGATGAGCAACACGAATCCAACCGCGCCGACGAGAGTGTAGAAGGTCGGACGCAGATTGCCGGTCAGCGCCGCATTGTAGTCGCGGGCTTCGCTCAGGTTGGGAGCATCCAGCTTGGCGGGATAGAGTTCGCCGTAATGTTTGCTCAGGGCGGCCAGCTCAGCGTTGGCGCTCGCCAGCGTTGTGCCGGGTTTGAGCCGGGCGATGGGCTGGCTGTACCCGGCGCCGACCTCCACCTGCATGGCGGTCAGCCCGCTGACCTCGAAGACCCGCGGCGCAAAAACCTGCACCGCGCTGAAAGGATTGCTGAGGTGTGGCGGGAGGATGCCCACCACTTGCCACGGCTGGCCGTTGAGATGGATGGTCTCGCCGACGACGCTTTCCCTTCCGCCGAACCGTGTCTGCCAGAGTTCGTGGCTGAGAATGCAGACGGCGGGACCATTGGGCACGTTTTCTTCCGGAGTAAAACCTCGGCCGTGAAGCAGCGGGACGCCGAGGGTTGAAAAGAAATCCGCGGTGACGCGCAGACCATTGAGTTGCTCGGGATCACCATTGCCGGTGAGCGTGAAGTTGTCGAATGCGCTGTTGGCGACGGAGGCGAACGACGTGGTGTGCGCGCGAATCTCCTCGTAGCGCGACCAGGAGAGGGCGGGAGCCACGAAGTTGGCGTCGTTGTTGATGGCCCAGAACGCGACCAGCGACGAGGGGCGGGGAAAAGTCGTGGGATGGAGGATAAGCCGGTCAAAGACGGAGAAAAGCGCGGTGTTCGCGCCGATGCCGACGGCGATGGTGAGGACAGCAACGAGCGTGAAGCCGGGGGTTTTGGCGAGGGAACGGCAGGCGAATCTGAGGTTGTGCATGGGAACGAAGGTTCAGTTCGCGTTACCAGTGTGGGAAAATCATTCGGCGCGGAGCGCGACGAGTGGGTCGACTTTGGTGGCGCGGCGGGCGGGGAACCAGC
>CAZBLQ010000062.1:0-21505 GCA_964492635.1 uncultured Oleiharenicola sp. | reverse complement strand
ACGAAGTTCACCGGCATGCGCACCGAGGCGCCGCGGTCCGACAGCCCGTAGTTGAACTTGTCGATCGACTGCGTCTCGTGCAGCCCGGTCAGCCGCAGGTGGTTCTCCGGACCGTAGACCGCGATGTGCTCGTCCACGTGCTTGGCGAAGGCCGCCATCAGCTTCTCGAAGTAGGCCTTGCCCCCGACCTCCCGCAGATGCTTCGTCGAGAAGTTCGTGTGCATGCCCGAACCGTTCCAGTCCAGCGGCGCATTGAAGGGCCCGAGCACCGGTTTGCACCGCCACTCGATGTCGATCCCATACGGTTCGCACAGCCGGGTCATCAGATAGCGGGCCACCCACATCTGGTCGGCCGCGGTCTTGGAACCCTTGCCGAAGATCTGGAATTCCCACTGGCCCTTCGCCACCTCGGCGTTGATGCCCTCGATGTTGATGCCCGCCGCGATGCACAGGTCGATGTGCTCCTCCACCAGCTTGCGGGCCACCGGTCCGACGTTCCGGTAGCCCACCCCGGTGTAATACGGTCCCTGCGGGGAGGGAAAGCCCCCCGTCGGGAAACCCAGCGGCGCCCCGTCCTTCCAGAAAAAATACTCCTGCTCGAACCCGAACCAAGTGTCCGGATCATCCGCGATCGTCGCCCGCGAATTCGACGGGTGCGGCTCCCCGCTGGGCAGCAGCGTCTCCGTCATCACCAGATACGCGTTCTTCCGCGTCGCGTCCGGATAGAGCGCCACCGGCTTGAGCAGGATGTCCGAGCTCTTGCCCTCGGCCTGCTGCGTCGAGCTCCCGTCGAAGCCCCACACCGGCACGTCCTCCAGCTTCAGCTTCGCGTCGCCATCGACGATCTTGGTCTTTGAACGCAGGCTCGCCAACGGGGTGTACCCGTCGAGCCAGATGTATTCCAATTTGATTTTAGCCATGGTTGTTTGTTTTTGGGTTGGTAATGAGATTGGCAGAAATGCTCCGGAAGACATGGGCTAGATGCGGCCCCCTTAATCATCACAAAAAGGGGGCCGCACACTCTCTATGATATCTAACCCAAATACAGGGAATGCACGGCCGTTTGACTGGTCCTAGATTGCTTGGACGCCGCGTTCGTTGGTGCGGATGCGGAGGACGTCCTCGAGAGGCAGCACGAAGATTTTGCCGTCCCCGATTTTGCCGGTCTTGGCCGCCTTGGCGATGGCCTCGACCACCTTGCCGACCTGCTCGGCGGACACGGCCAGTTCGATTTTAACCTTGGGCAGGAAATCAACGGTGTATTCACTGCCGCGGTAGATCTCGGTGTGGCCTTTCTGGCGGCCGAAGCCTTTGACTTCGGTCACGGTCATGCCCTCGATACCGACCTGCGAGAGGGCTTCCTTCACTTCGTCGAGCTTGAAGGGCTTGATGATGGCGATGATGAGTTTCATGGGTATGAGTGGTTGAGGTGGATCAGGACTTGGCTTCGAGGATGTAGCCTTCCTCGCCGTGGTCGCTGAGGTCCAGGCCTTCCTCTTCTCCCTCGGCGGTGGGTCTCAGACCGAGCACTGCCTTGACGATGAACGCAATGACCACCGTGCCGGTGATTGCAATGGCAAGGGTGACCCCGATGGCCTTGATCTGTTCGAAAACCAGCCCTTGTGTGAACGAATCGGTCACTTTGTCCTTCAGATTGGTGGCAAGATTGGAGTTGGCGCTGTTGCGGGCCAGCACGCCGGTCAGGAACGCGCCCATCGTGCCGCCGACGGCGTGCACGCCGAAGGTGTCGAGGGCGTCATCGTAGCCGAACCAGCCCTTGACCTTGAAGCAGAAGAACCACGGCACGATGCCGGCCGCAATGCCGATGATCACCCCGCCATTCGCCGTTACGAAACCGCACGCGGGAGTAATGACCACGAGCCCTGCCACAGCCCCGGAGCAGAAGCCGAGGATGCTGGGCTTGCCGCGGGTGATCCACTCCATCATCGGCCACACAAAGGAGGCGACCGCAGTTGCGAGAGTGGTGGTAGTGAAGGCATTGGCAGCAATCCCGTCGGCGGCAACCGCCGAACCGGCATTGAAGCCATACCAACCGACCCAGAGCATGCCGGTGCCGACCATGCAGAGCACGAGGCTGTGCGGCGGCATCGGGGTCTTGCCGAAACCAAGGCGTTTGCCGAGGATCAGGCACAGGATCAGCGCCGACCAGCCCGAGGTCATGTGGACCACGGTGCCGCCCGCAAAGTCGATGGCCTTGATGCCGGCATTGGCGTTCCATACGCCGTTCATGTAGCCGTCGATGCCCCAGATCATGTGCGCTTGGGGGAAATAAACCACGAACATCCACAGGGTCATGAACAGGAAAATGGCGGAGAACTTCATGCGCTCGGCAATCGCGCCGACAATCAGGGCCGGGGTGATGATCGCGAACATCAGCTGATACATCGAAAAGACATTATGGGACACCCAGTAGGAGTAGTCGGTGTTGGGCGCAGAGCCGACATCCTTGAGGAACGCGAAACCGAGGCCCCCGAGGAACGAATTGCCACTGTGGAAGACCAGGCTGTAACCGCATACCCACCAGAGGATCGTGACCCAGCCGCTGAGCAGAAGGCATTGCGCCATTACAGAAAGCACGTTCTTGCGCCGCACCAAGCCGCCGTAAAACAGCGCCAGCCCCGGCAGGGTCATGAACAGCACCAAGGCGGCAGAGGTCATCTGCCAGGCGTTATGGCCCGGGCCGGACGAACCCACTGATGGGGTCGTCAGGCCGTCGGGGATGGTGGCGTTGCCATCCTTGTCCTTCGGGCCCGTTTTGAGGGCGGCAGTCGGATCCCCATTGGTAAGATAGGCTTCAAGGCCGGCGACACGCTGTTCCAATGATGGCGCAGGCGGGGGTGAGGCAGGCTTCGGATCATCAGCCAAAGCTGCGAGGTTTAACTGCAGGCCGAGAAAAGCAAAAACGGCCAGTTTTCCCGACAAACGGAGGAGGTTGTGCATAGAAGTTGAGTTACGGTGGAACCTTTTGGGTGGAGTCTCTGAACCAAGGACAATGGCATTTTGAGCAGTTCAAATGCCAATCAACTGGAAATAATAAACAAAAAATAAACGAATTGGCTGATCAAGATTTTCCTGCGGCGGGCCATTTGACTGTGAGAACTGGTATGGTTGCTGCACACAACCGCCACGTAGATGCCATCGTCCCTGCCGTTACCTTTCCAATTTATACGGCGTTCATTTTCGCAGAATGACGGGCCTCAGGCGCGTCGGCCCGCGATCACGAGCAGACGCCCGGTGGACTGGATGCCGCGCGGCCTTTCGCCTTTCCGTGAATACCTTGAGGTTTTGGGCGTGATCGCGGCAGTGACGATCGCAGGCTGGTTCGCGCCTGTCCGCTATTATCATGCATTCGGGCACGTTTACCTGCTGGCCGTCATCGTGCTTTGCCTCCGCGTCGGCCGCTGGCCTGTACTGGTCGCGGCGATTGTCAGCGGCCTAGCGTGGAATTACGTGATCATGCCGCCCCGGCTTTCTTTTTCGGTGCTCGATTTCGAGGACGGCATGATTCTGGGCACGTATTTTGTGGTAGCGCTCATTGCGGGGCAGCTCACGGCACGCATCCGCGCCCAGGAACGCTACGAACGGCGGCGTGAACAACGGGCCACCGCGCTCTTTGACCTCACGCGGGCGCTGACCGGGGAGCGGACCCTTGACGAGGCGGTGGCGGCGGCCCTGCGACAAGCCGACAAGCTGTTCAGCGCGCAGACGGCCCTGCTGCTCGCCGGGGAGCAGGGCACGCTCCAACTGCACAACGCCAGTTCCTTCCATTTGAGCGAGGTGGAACGCAGGGTGGCGGAATGGTCCGGGCGCAGCGGTCTGATCGCAGGACGGTTCACCAAGGTAAGCCCGGACGCCGAGGCCCTGCATCTGCCGATGTTGCGGGCCGGTTCCGTGCTCGGCGTGCTGGTGCTGAGCCTGCCGGCGGATGCCGCCCTCACGACACCGGAGCAACGTGAACTGTTCGAGGCCTTTGCCGCCCAGATCGCTTTGCTCATCGAGCGTGAACAATTGCGCGCGGCCAGCGAACGGGAGAAATTACTGGCTGAATCAGACCGGCTGCACCGCACGCTGCTCGACAGTGTTTCCCATGAATTGAAGACCCCGCTGGCGGTGCTCCGTTCGGCGGCGGAGAACCTGAACAAGACCGAGGGCGCGCGGCGGGTGGATCTGGCCGGGGAAATTCTCACGGCAACGGGACGGCTGGATCGGGTCGTGGCCAACCTGCTCAACCAGACCCGGCTGGAATCAGGCGCCATCAAGCCGCAGCTCGACTGGTGCGACGCGCGCGATTTGATCAGTGCGGCCCGGCGCGGGTTGGGCGAGGCCCTCGCGGGACGGCAAGTCCGGATTGATATACCCGCCGACATGCCCCTGTTCATGGCCGACGCTCCGCTCATGGAGCAGGTCATCACCAACCTGCTGCACAATGCAGCCCGCTACACGCCCGCCGGCAGCCCGCTTCTGGTGACCGCCGGGGTGGATGAACGGAATTGGCGCGTGTTCCTGGCGATTGCCGACAGCGGGCCGGGCATCCCCCCCACAATGAAAGGACAACTTTTCCAAAAATTCCGCCGCGGAAATGAAACGCAAGGCAGCGGCCTTGGCCTTGGTCTTTCCATTGTGCGCGGACTGATGCTGGCGCAGGGGGGGGATGTCATGGCGGATAACCTGCCGGGCAAAGGCGCGCGGTTCACCGTTTACCTGCCCCACACTTTGCACAGCAGCGTGCCCCACGAATGAGCCCCGACCTGGTGAAACCCGAAGTATTGGTCATCGACGACGAAATGCAGATCCGCCGTCTGCTTCGTTTCACCCTCGAGGACGCGGGATATGTCGTGCGGGAGGCCGAAACGGGACACAGCGGGCTTGTGGCCATCGCCCACCAGCCTCCGGACGCAATAATCCTCGATCTGGGGTTGCCGGATATGCCCGGCATCGATGTGCTCAAGCGGCTGCGCGAGTGGAGTCCGCTTCCGGTGCTCATCCTGTCGGTCTTTGGGCAGGAAGGCAGCAAGGTCGCCGGACTCGATGCTGGCGCCGACGATTACCTGACCAAGCCCTTCGGTGGCGCCGAACTCCTCGCCCGACTGCGGTCGCTGCTGCGCCGGGCAAAACCCGCGGAGCCGGCGAGCACGGTGCGCTTCGGGGCTGTCGAGGTGGATCTGGTGCGCCGGCGCGTCACGAAAGACGGACGCAATGTGAAGCTCACGGCCAAAGAATATGCCCTGCTGCGTCTGCTGGTTGCCGAACGCGACAAGGTGCTCACGCACCGCCAGATTCTCCAGGAGCTTTGGGGTTCGAAACTGGCTGGTCAGACTCACTATCTTCGCGTCTTTATGATGCGCTTGCGAAGAAAACTCGAAGACGAACCGGACGCCCCGAGATATTTTCAAACCGAATCGGGCATCGGTTACCGCCTGGTAAGCGACGCATCCTGATGCGGCGGCAGGCGCTTGCAGCCGGCCAGTTTCCAGACGTCGACCGCCGCGACGCATCAAAACGACCGCAGTTTATATGTTGTTTATCCCGTTTCCAAAATAAATGCTCGAATAACCAACATCGGAAGACAGTTGCGGCCGGATGAAAGCAAGCGAGCAGGGCGCCTCCCTCCTGAATCTTACAAAAACAACCAGGCTGTCGCTGCCAGGATCGGCAGCAGTACCGGCAGGCTGTATTTTAAAATGTATCCAAAGAAGCTGGGCGTATGGACGCCGGCGCTCATGGCGATTGATTTAACCATGAAGTTGGGACCGTTACCGATATAGGTCATCGCCCCGAAAAAGACCGCGCCGAGGCTGACGGCCACCACCAGCAGCGGTGCCGAAGTGAGAAGCTCGCGCACGCTCTCCTGCTCGCCCGCCGCCGTTTCCGGACTGCGCGATTCCGTCCGGGCGGACCCGGCGCGAACTTCCGCGAGCTTGAGAAAATTCACGTAGGTCGGGGCATTGTCGAGCACCGAGGAAAGAGCGCCGGAGGCAAAGTAGTAATGCACCGGCTTGGTGAAGGCGAATTCCCGGCCGTGCTGCTCAAGATAATCCAGCGCCGGCATCATGGTCAAAGATGCCCAGAAAAAGAAATGCCACCTCCTTGATCGGGCCGAAAGTGAAGTGATTCTCCGCATGCACGGGATTCGGAGTCAGCCAGTAGGACGCCGCCGCCGCCGCCAGCATCAGGAGTTCACGGACAAAGCCCGCCTCGGGCGCGAACACGGCCCCGATGATTACCCCCAGGAAAAGCAGGTTGATTTTGCCCTCAAAGCGCCAGGTCTCGTGCGAACCCGTGATTTCTGCGCGAATCCTTGCCGGCGCGTGACGGAACGAGCGCCGGTCGAAGAAATAAAACACCGTGAGGATGGCGCCCACCGTGACGAGCCAGGGCAGAAGGGCATGCTGCGTCAGCCAGAAAAAAGGAACCCCGCGCAAATAGCCGAGAAACAGGGGCGGGTCGCCAATCGGAGTAAGCGCACCGCCCACGTTGGAGATCAGGAAAATAAAAAACACGATGTGGAAGGGGCCGATGCGAATCTTGTTCATCCGGATGTAGGGCCGGATCAGGACCATCGACGCACCGGTCGTGCCCACGAGGTTGGCGAGGAGCGCGCCCACGAGCAGGAAAAGCACGTTGACGGCCGGGGTGGCCTCGCCCTTGACCTGAAGATGGATCCCGCCGGCCACCACAAAGAGCGAGCCAATGAGGACGATGAAAGAAAGGTATTCCCGTCCGGTGTGGGCGACACGCCCCGCCCCGCCGGGAATCTGCCAGAGATAAAAAAGCACCACCAGCGCCGCAAGCGCGACGGCCACCGTGGCATAGTGATGCTCCCACCACACCTTGGCGCCCGCCGGGGCAAGCGGCATCACCGCGATGAGCAGCAACAACAATCCAAACGGCAGGATCACCCAGGGGGAAATGCCGGCGGTAATAATGACAGCAGTAACGATCATAGAGAGGTGGCTGGGGCAGACGCAGGGATCGTGCCGCCTTGCGCAGAACCTTGGGACTTTTGCCCGGCGGCAGCGATTCCACAAGCGCAGACAAAAACACCGGTGGTTCCAGAGCGGCTTTCAGACCCGCTCGCCTCGGCCAGTTGCGGGAGCTGTTCAATCTCGAGGCCAACAGTAATCCAGTTCCAAGGAAGTCTGCTACGCCGAGCTTGGCGGCAATTTATCGGGCAAAGTGTCATGCTTCGTTGGTTGGCATACGGCGTGCTCAACAGGGAAGTTCTTTCACGGCGAGCAAACGCTGGGTGTTTGCCCCTGTGGGGGAACTGCCACCTTGGGACCCGTTTCGCGGATTCCATCGCAGCAGTTCGGTAATCATCACACGCATTGTTTCAACCCGGATATATCCAACCTCTCTATGATAACCCGATTCTTGACTGGCTCCCAATCCGTTCGTGCGGTCCTACTGGGGCTTGCGCTATTGCTCGGTCCAAGTGTGTCAAAAATGCTGGCGGACGACCCCAAGCCCGATCCTAACGGCGGAGCAACGGGTGTCGCCGCAGATGTTCCTGGCTTTGTCGTCACGGCCCCGGCCGAGCTGAGCGCCGACGACAAGAAGGACAAGGACAAGGCCAAGGCCTACGATGATGCCAAGAAGGCCTTTGACGACTACACCAAGCAAGCAAGCGTCGAGCCCCTCGCCGTGAAACTCGCCGACAATGTCGGCCACAACCGTGTCGCGATCAACTTCATGTGGACGCTCGTCACGGGCTTCCTGGTCATGTTCATGCAGGCGGGCTTCGCGCTCGTTGAGACCGGTTTGTGCCGCGCAAAAAATGCGAGCCACACGATGGCGATGAATTTCATGATCTATCCGATGGGTATGCTTGGATTCTACCTGTGCGGATTCGCTTTCATGTTTGGCGGCATGGCGGATCCCCTGTCTCCCAGTGGCGGCGGCATCGGCACGATGGGCGGCTACGCAGGCTTGAACCACGAACTGGGTATAACCCTTGGTGGTCACTTCTTCGGCCTCCTCGGATGGAAAGGATTTCTCCTTCAGGGTGCCGGCTACGACACAGCGGCGTTTGCGCTCTTCCTTTTCCAGATGGTCTTCATGGACACCACCGCGACCATCCCGACGGGCGCGGCGGCCGAGCGTTGGAGATTCTCCGCTTTCATGATCTACGGCTGCTGCATCGGTACGTTCATGTATCCCGTCTTTGGCAACTGGGTCTGGGGCAACGGTTGGCTCGCGGAACTCGGCGTAAACTTCCCCGGCCTCGGGCACGGGCACGTCGATTTCGCCGGTTCGTCGGTCGTGCACATGCAGGGTGGCGTGATCGCGTTCATCTTTGCCTGGCTGATCGGACCACGCCACGGCAAATACGACAAGGCCGGTAAACTGGTTCACCCGATCATGCCCCATAGCATTCCCATGGTAATGCTCGGCACGTTCATCCTCGCGTTCGGCTGGTTCGGCTTCAACCCAGGCTCATCGCTGGCGGGTACCGACCTCCGCATCGCGGTCGTCGCGGTCAATACGATGATCGCCTCAGCTACGGCGGCGCTCGCAACCACCCTGTACATGTGGTGGTTCAAGACCAAGAAGCCGGATCCGTCGATGATGTGTAACGGCATGCTGGCCGGTCTCGTGGCGATCACGGCCCCCTGTGCTTTCGTCAGTGCCGGCGGTGCCGCCATTATCGGCATTGTCTCGGGCATTCTGGTGGTCGAGGCGGTGTTTTTCTTCGACAAGCACCGGATCGACGACTCGGTTGGAGCCATCTCCGTTCACGGTGTCAATGGCGCCTGGGGCTGCCTTTCGATCGGGCTCTTGGCCGACGGCACCTACGGCGACGGCTGGAACGGTGTCGCGGGCACGGTGACAGGTCTTTTCTATGGCAAACATGAGTGGGGCCAATTCTGGGCCGAACTGATCGGTGTGACCACCTGCTTTGTCGTCCTCTCGGTTCTATCGATCATCGTTTACTACATCGCCGAGAAGCTCGTGGGCAACCGCGTGTCGCTTGAAGTGGAGATCGAAGGGCTCGATGTGCCGGAGATGGGCGTACCCGGCTACGGTGGCATGGTCATGGACAAAAACTCCGAGACCCCGGTGGCCCACTAAGCAACCGGCCAAACGTCAACCCTTTCTCTCCTATGCAAATTCATCTCATGGATCTCATCCTCGACTTGGCCGGCCTGACGGCCGGTGGGGTCATCGGGCTGGCGTTTGGCACTCTGCAACAAGCGGCGCTTCGCCGCCACGAGCAGCTCGAACAAAGCGGCAAGCTTAAAAACGTCTGGACACTCATGCCCGGCTCGGGCGGCCGCGTTGCCTGTCTTCTGCTCGTGCTCGCGCTGGTTCAGCTAATCTGCCCGCTGCTGTTCGCGGACGGTACCCAATGGTGGGTCTCGGCCGGCGTGGTCATCGGCTACGGCTCGCTGCTTTTCCAGCAGCTTCGTCACCGGATGAAGGAGAGCCGGTTGCAGGCATAATCCTCATCCATCCCCAGCTCCAGTTTGCACTAACTTAATGTAACATAAAAATATTCGTAACGCAGTTTTAGATATTCACCCATGAAACTCATCATCGCCATTATCAAGCCCTTCAAGCTCGACGAAGTGAAGGAAGCCCTCTCGCAGGTCGGTATCGAGGGCATGACCGTGACCGAAGTCAAAGGCTTCGGCCGCCAGAAAGGCCACACCGAGATCTACCGCGGCAGTGAATACACCGTGGATTTCCTGCCCAAGGTTAAAATTGAACTCGCCGTGTCCGCCGAGCAGGTAAGCAAGGTGATCGAGGCCATCGCTAAGGGGGCCAAGACCGGCAAGATCGGGGACGGCAAGATATTCGTGTTGCCTCTCGAGGACGTCCTCCGCATTCGCACCGACGAACGCGGCGACCAGGCCATCTGACCGTCTTCATCATCGGCGGGTGTCTTTTCCCCCCGTCCGCTTTTCGCCCCGCCTCAGACCGGCGGGGCTTTTTATTGCGCCAACTTTCGGTTTCCCTTTATGCCGATTTCGCCGGTTGCAGGGTCTCCAAAAGCCGCTCAATGCGATCGCAGGCCGCGGTGAGTTTTTCCTCATTGGCCGTGAAGCAGGCCCGCACGTGGCCCTTGCCCGCGTCACCGAAAGCCGTGCCCGGCACGACCGCCACCTTTTGTTCCGTCAACAGCCGGCGGGCAAACTCACCTTCATCAAGTCCGGTCGAGGTAACCGAGGGGAAGGCATAAAAGGATCCGCGCGGGAGGTGGCACGCCAGACCCGCGGCATTGATCCGGCCGACAAACAGATCGCGCCTTTCCCGATAGCGGTCGCGCATGAACTTGGTCGCATCATCCCCGAGCCGCAGCGCGGCGAGGGCGCCTTCCTGGCTGATGCTCGGGGCGCAGAGCATCGAGTATTGGTGCACCTTCATCATGGCTTCGATCAGCGGGGCCGGTCCGCAGGCATAACCCAGCCGGAATCCGGTCATGGCAAAAGCCTTGGAGAATCCATGCAGCAGGATTGTCCGTTCCCGCATGCCGGGCAGGCTCGCGATGCTGGTGTGCGTGCCCTCGAAAACCAGTTCCGAATAGATCTCGTCGCTGACGACAATCAAATCCTTCTCGATGGCAAATCGGGCGATGCGTTCCAGTTGGGCGCGCGAGCAAACGCCCCCCGTCGGATTGCACGGCAGATTCAACAGGAGCAGTTTGCAGCCGGGCTGCCAGGCCGCGACCAGGGCCGGCGCATCGAGCGAGAACAAATCGCCGGCATTCGTCGCCACCGGCACGCCCACGGCATGCACCAGGTCCACCGATGGCGCATAGGAAACATAACACGGCTGGTGATACATCACCTTGTCGCCGGGATTGAGCAGGGAGCGCAGGGTCAGGTCCAGCCCCTCGGACACGCCCACGGTCACGAGGACTTCGTCATCCGGCCGGTAACTGATTTTGAAATGACCCTCGGCATAGCGGCAGATCTCCTTGCGCAGTTCCGGCAGGCCCATGTTCGACGTATAGTGCGTCTTGCCCGTGTTCATCGCCGTCGTGACTGCGTCCCGGATCGGTTGCGGGGTGTCGAAATCCGGCTCGCCGATGCCCAGCGAAATCACGCCGTCGGTCTTGGCGACCAGCTCGAAGAAATCACGAATGCCGGAACGGCGCAGGCCCGCGACATGCCGCGCGATGAAACGCGTGGTGTCAAACGGCGGTTTGGCAGGTTTGCTCATGGTAAGGAAGTTGGTCGGGGTTTGGTGCATGCCACCGGCTTAAAGTCGTTCACGGACCGCCTGCCCCATCTGGGCCGTGGTCAGCGGTTGCTCGGCTCCCAAATCGGCCGTGTGCTTCCCTTCTTCAAGGGCCAGATTGACGGCGGCCTCCACCTCGGCCGCCTCGCGTTCCAGGCCCAGCGAGTGGCGCAGCAGCAGGGCGGCCGACAAAATCGTGCCGACCGGGTTGGCGATGCCCTTGCCCGCGATGTCGGGCGCCGACCCGTGGATGGGCTCGTAGAGACCGAGGCGGCCCGCACCCAGCGAAGCACTGGGCAACAGCCCAAGCGAGCCGGCCAGCACCGCCGCCTCGTCCGTCAGGATGTCGCCAAACATATTTTCGGTCACAATGACATCGAATTGCGGCGCGTGCGTGATCAGGCGCATGGCGCAGGAGTCGACCAACTGGTGCTCCAGCTTCACGTCGGGAAATTCTCGGCCGACCTCGATGGCAACTTTGCGCCAGAGGCGGGACGACTCCAGCACGTTGGCCTTGTCGACGGAGGTGACGAGCTTCCGCCGCTTCAGCGCCATCTGGAAAGCGAGCTTCACGATGCGGCGGATCTCTCCTTCCGTGTAAACCAGGGTGTCGACGGCACGCTCGCCTTCGGGGGTCTGCGTGCGGCCCTTCGGCGTGCCAAAGTAAAGGCCGCCGGTCAGCTCGCGAATGACAACAAAATCCACCCCGGCCAAGCGTTCCGGTTTGAGCGGTGAGAGCCGGGCCAGCGAAGGATAAGGGCGCACCGGCCGCACGTTGGCGTAAAGGCCCAGCGCCTTGCGGATGGCGAGCAGTCCCTGCTCCGGACGGACCTTCGCCTGCGGGTCGTCCCATTTCGGGCCACCGACCGCGCCGAGTATCACGGCATCAGACCCCTGGCAGGCAGCCAGGGTCTCTTCCGGCAGGGCCGTCCCCGTGGCATCGATCGCGCAACCCCCGAGGAGGTGCTCGGAAAATTTGAATTCGTGTCCATGCCGCGCGGCCACGGCTTCGAGGACGATCCGGGCTTCATTGACCACTTCGGGGCCAATGCCGTCACCGGGCGTGAGTGCGATGCGTGCTTTCATCAAATGGTTGCCGCTTTCGGGGCGATTTGCTCCGTCACGGCGTATTCAAAACCGTCGGCCAAGGCCAGCCAGGTCGCCTCAAGGATGTTGGGGCCCGCGCCCACCGTACTCCAGCGGCGCACGCCGTCGTGCCAGTCGATCAGCACGCGGGTGACCGCCGCCGTGCCGCTGTTGGAGTTGAGAATACGGACCTTGTAGTCGGCCAGTTGGATGTTTTTCACCAGGGGAAAATGGGGCTGGAGGGCCTTGCGCAGCGCCTTGTCAAACGCATGCACCGGACCGTCGCCCTCGGCCGCCGTGTGCGCCTCGTGCTCCCCCACCTGCAATTTGATCGTGGCCTCGGCCATGCCGCGTTCGCCGTGCCGGCTGACCATCACCCGGTAATCAAGCAGCGTAAACGGCGCGACATACTCCGGCGTCACCCGGCGTACCAGCAGCGCGACGCTCGCCTCCGCCGCCTCAAACGAAAAACCCTGGTGTTCCTTGGCCTTGATCAGCTCAAGGATCTTTGCGCCGGTGGCCGCGTCGAGGTCCTGCAGGCCCAGCTCGCTGGCCTTGGAAACCACATTGGCCCGGCCGGATAGTTCGCTGACCACCACCCGCATCGCATTGCCCACGACGGTGGGATCGATGTGCTGGTAGGCATCAGGATGGCGTTGCATGGCGGACACATGGACGCCCGCCTTGTGGGCGAATGCGCTGTTCCCGACATAGGCCATGTGTTCGTTGGGCGCGAGGTTCGCGACCTCGGCCACAAATCGGGCGACCTCATGCAGACGCGGCAGGGCACCCGCGGGCAGCGTTTGGAGATTGAGCTTCAACTCGAGGTTCGGGATGACCACGCACAGGTTGGCGTTGCCGCAGCGTTCACCGTAACCGTTGATCGTGCCCTGCACGTGCCGGGCGCCGGCGCGCACCGCCGCCACGCTGTTGGCGACGCCGCAGCCGGTGTCGTCATGCGCATGAATGCCGACCGGCATGGAACCGAGCTTCGCGATGACTTCCGCCACCGCCGACTCCACCTGCCAGGGCAGCGAGCCGCCGTTGGTGTCACACAGCACGATCGTCTCGGCGCCGCCGCGCACCGCCGCCTGCAAGGTCTTCAACGCATAAGCGGAATCCAGCCGGTAACCGTCGAAGAAATGCTCCGCGTCGTAGATGACCCGTTTGCCCTGCGCGCGTAGGTAGGCCACGGTGTCCTCGATCATCTTCAGGTTCTCCTCCAGCGTGGTGCGGAGGACTTCCTTCACCTGCAACACCGAGGACTTGCCGAAGATGGCGCAGACTTCCGTCCCGGCCTCAACCAGGGCCCGCACGCTGGTGTCGTCCGCAGGCTTCAGGCTCGCCCGGCGCGTCGCCCCGAAGGCCACGATTCTGGCGTGCGCCCAAGTCTCCGTCCGGGCGCGCTCGAAGAAGACCGCATCCTTCGGGTTGGAGCCCGGCCAGCCGCCCTCGATGAAGGTCACGCCGAGTTCGTCCAGCTTGCGGGCGATGCGCAGCTTGTCGTCCACCGAATATGATATACCCTCCGTCTGCGCTCCATCGCGCAGCGTGGTGTCGAAGATTTCGACAAAGGGGCGTGCGGTTTTCTTAGGCATGACTGGCTTCGTAGGCTTCCGCCTGCTTGGCAAACTTCTGCAGGTAACCGAGCTCGTCCACGCCCTCCAGCAGGCAGGTGCGCGAAAACGGATCGATCGGGAACTTGAGTGGCGTCTGGCCGGGCCAGCTGACGCTCTGCGCCTGCAGGTCTATTGTGACCGGCAGATTCTGGTCCTTGGAGCGGGCGGCGAGCAGCGCGGCGTGAGCCGCGGGTTCGATCACGACCGGGATCAGACCGTTCTTGAGGGAGTTGCCCTTGAAGATGTCGGCGAACATCGTGGAGATCACCGCCTGAAAGCCCCAGCCGACCAGGGCCCACGGGGCATGCTCGCGCGATGAGCCGCAGCCGAAATTATTTCCGGCCACAAGGATTTTCGTGTCCTTGGCCTCCGGCTGGTTCAGGATGAACTTCGGGTTGGGCGAACCGTCGTCAAGATAACGCCAGTCGCAGAATAATTTTTCACCGAGGCCCAGCTTGTCCGTCACCTTGAGAAAACGGGCCGGAATGATCTGGTCGGTGTCCACATCGGTGTTGGACAGCACGACACAGCGGGCGGTGAGAGTCGTGAATTTGGGTGCGCTCATGATTGGCCTCCGTTCAACAGGACCCGCGGATCGGCGATGCGGCCGGCGACGGCCGTGGCAACGGCCGTGAGCGGCGAAGCGAGAACGGTACGCCCGCCCTTGCCCTGCCGGCCCTCGAAATTGCGGTTGGAGGTGGAGACGGCCAGTTGGCCGGGCGAGAGCTGGTCGCCGTTCATGGCAATGCACATCGAGCAACCGGCTTCGCGCCAGTCGGCCCCGGCGTCCTTGAAGACTTTGTCCAGCCCCTCGGCCTCGGCCGCCTGCTTGACCGATTGCGAGCCGGGGACGACCATCATCCGCACGGTTTTGGCGACCTTGCGGCCGCGGAGGAGATTGGCGGCGGCACGGAGGTCGACGAGGCGGGAGTTGGTGCAGGAGCCGAGAAAAACAACGTCGACCGGCTGGCCGAGGATCGGTTTGCCCGCCTCAAATTTCATGTAGGCGAGCGATTTTTCCAGACCGGCGCGTGCCGCCGCATCGCTCAGGCTCGATGGCATTGGCAGAGGCTGCGTGATCGCGACGCCTTGGCCGGGATTCGTGCCAAAGGTAACCATCGGCTCAAGGCTGCTGGCGTCGAGTGTGACCGTCTGGTCATAGGCCGCCCCCGCATCGGTCGGCAGGGTGCGCCAGCGGGCGACAGCCTTGTCCCACGCCGTACCCTTCGGCGCAAATTCGCGGCCGGACACAAAGTTGAAAGTCTTGTCGTCGGGTGCGACCATGCCGGCGCGCGCGCCGCCCTCGATGGACATGTTACAGACGGTCATGCGTCCTTCCATGTCGAGGGCACGGATGGCCGAGCCGGTGTATTCAAACACATGGCCGGTGCCGCCGCCGACGCCGATCTTGGCCAGCACCGCAAGAATGATGTCCTTCGCCGTCACGCCGGGACGGAGCATGCCGTCCACCCGCACTTCGCAAGTCCGCGCCTTGCGCTGCAGCAGACATTGCGTAGCCAGCACATGGCCGACCTCGCTGGTGCCGATACCGAAGCCCAGCGAACCAAAAGCGCCGTGCGTCGAGGTGTGGCTGTCGCCGCACACGATCGTCATACCGGGCTGGGTGAAACCCTGCTCCGGTCCGATGACGTGCACGATGCCGCGCTGCACGGAATCAAGGCCGTAGATGCGGACACCGTTGGTCTGGGCGTTGGACTCGAGCAGACGCAACTGGATGCGGCCCAACTCATCTGCGGCCTCATAGCCGCCCTTGGTCGGGATTGAATGGTCCATCGTCGCGACCGTGCGGTCGGGCCGGCGGACCTTCAGGCCGCGCTCCTTGAGCACGGAGAAGGCCTGTGGGGATGTGACCTCATGCACCAGGTGCAGGTCGATGTAGAGGACGGCGGGTGCGCCGGGCTCCTCCGCCACGACGTGCGAGTCCCAGATTTTCTGGAAGAGGGTTTTGGGGTTCTGACTCATGACGGGAAATTGATTGGGTGGGCGGCGGTCTCCGCACCGCCGCCAGTCGCCGATGGAGACATCGGCGACCACCTTGTTGAAACTTGATCGAGTTGATTCATGTGGAAATTTCCGTGGGAGTGCCGGTTTTCTGCGGATGCTGCGCCGGGCCACTGGAAGTGCGCGACAGCACATGGTTGAGCGAGGCAATGTAGGCCTTGGCGCTGGCAACGACGATGTCCGTGTCAGCGCCATGCCCGTGACTGGAACGCTGATCATTGTGACGGACCCGGACGGATACCTCGCCCAGGGCATCAATTCCCTCCGTGACCGCACTGACGCCGAACTCCAGGAGAGTAACCGGCAATTTGACGATGGCGTCGATGGCCTTGTAGGTGGCGTCCACCGGGCCGGTGCCGATGGCGGCGTGGCTGTGAAGCTTGCCGTCGGGATCGCGAAGGCGGACTGTGGCGGTGGGCAGGCCGGTCGTGCCGCAGACCACCTGAAGGTTTTCCAGCGCCCAGAGCTCGGGTACGGTCGACCGTTCATCCGAGGCGAGTGTGATGAGGTCGGCGTCATGCACGGCCTTTTTTCGGTCGGCGAGCTTCTTGAATTCATTGAAGGCCTTGAGCAGTGCGTCGCCTTCGAGCGGATAGCCGAGTTCGGCCAGACGCTTGGAGAAAGCCGCCCGGCCCGAATGCTTGCCGAGCACAAGCTCGGTCTGCGTCGCGCCGACGTCCTCGGGGCGCATGATCTCGTACGTCAGCGCGTTCTTGATCATGCCGTCCTGGTGGATGCCCGACTCGTGCGCGAACGCATTGGCTCCCACAATGGACTTGTTGGGCGGCACCGGGTAGCTGGTGCTGCGGGAGACCAGCTTGCTGGTGCGGCAGAGCTGCGTGGCATCAATGCCCGTGGTCAGGCCAATCTTGTCACCGCGCGTGCGGATGGCCATTACGACCTCCTCAAGCGAGGCATTGCCCGCTCGCTCGCCGATGCCGTTGATGGTGACTTCCGCCTGGCGCGCGCCGGCCCGGAGGCCAGCCAGGGAGTTTGCCACCGCCATGCCCAGATCATCATGGCAATGCACCGAGATGATCACATCCTTCGCACCGGGTGTGTTTTTGATGATGCCCGCGATCAACGCCCCGAATTCGTCCGGCATGGTGTAACCGACGGTGTCGGGAATATTGAGCGTTGTCGCGCCGGCCTTGATGACGGCTTCGAGCACCTGGTAAAGGAATTCCGGATCGCTGCGGCCGGCGTCCTCGGGGGAGAACTCGACATCGGCGCAGAATGACTTCGCAAACGCCACCATCTCCACTGCGCGCGCCGTCATCTCCGCCCGCGACATGCGAAGCTTGTGCTGGAGGTGAATGTCGCTCGTCGCGAGGAAGGTGTGGATGCGCGGATGCCTGGCGCCCCGGACACCGTTCCACGCAGCTTCGATGTCACTGCGGGTGCAGCGGGCGAGACCGCAGATAATCGGCGGCTCGGCCTGCGGCCGGCCCTCGACGGGTACCTGCCCCACTTCCGCGGCAATCGACTGCACCGCTGCCAGATCGTCGGGCGATGCCGCAGGGAACCCGGCCTCTATCACGTCCACCCCCAGTCGCGCCAGCGCCCGGGCCACCTCCAGCTTTTCAGCCGAGGTCATGGACGCGCCGGGAGCTTGCTCGCCGTCGCGGAGGCTGGTGTCGAAGATGCGGATGTAGTCGGGTTTCATGATAGGAAGGGATCAATCGCCGGGTTTGATGGTGACGGGTTGGAGAAACGGCATCATCGCCCGCAGTTCCGCGCCGACCTTTTCAAGTTTCTGGTCGCGCTCGCTGGCGCGGATCTTGTTGAACTTCGGCCGGCCGTTCTCGTTCTCCGCGATCCAGTCCTTGGCGAACTTGCCATTCTGGATCTCCGTGAGAATTTGCTTCATCGCGGCCTTGGTCTCGGCGGTGACGACGCGCGGGCCGGAGACATAGTCGCCCCACTCCGCCGTGTCGCTGACCGAGTAACGCATGTAATTCAGGCCGCCGCGATACATCAGGTCCACGATGAGCTTCAGCTCGTGCAGGCACTCAAAGTAGGCGATCTCGGGCTGGTAACCGGCGTCGACCAGGGTCTGGAAGCCGGCCTTGACCAGTTCGGACGCACCGCCGCACAGCACGGCCTGCTCGCCAAAGAGATCCGTCTCGGTCTCCTCGGAAAAAGTGGTCTCGAGCACGCCGGCGCGCGTGCCGCCGATGCCCTTGGCGTAGGACAGCGCGATGTGTTTCGCCTGACCGGTTGCATCCTGGTGGATGGCGATGAGGGCCGGCACCCCGCCGCCCTCCTTGTAAACTTCGCGGACGCGGTGGCCGGGGCCCTTGGGCGCAACCATGGTCACGTCAACGTTGGCCGGCGGCTTGATGCAGTCGAAGCGGATGTTGAAGCCGTGGGCGAACATCAGCATCTTGCCCGCGGTGAGATGCGGGGCGATTTCGTTCTTGTAGATGGCCGCCTGCGCCGTGTCGGGCGCGAGGATCATGATGATGTCGGCCCAGCGCGTGGCCTCGGCCACGGTGCCAACGGTCAGGCCCGCCGCTTCGGCCTTCGCCCGCGACTTGCTCTGCGGATGCAGCCCGACGCAGACGCTGACGCCGCTTTCCTTGAGGTTGAGGGCGTGGGCGTGGCCCTGGGAGCCAAAGCCGATGATTGCGGTGCGCCGGGCCCGCACGAAGGCGAGGTCGGCATCATTGTCATAGTATATTTTAGCCATGTTAAGGAGGGAGGACGGGGTTGTGGAAATTGACGGGTTAAACGGACATGGAAAGGCTGGAGGCGTCGTGCCCCGGCTCAGCGCCCGCCTCGGTGCGGACGAGCGGCGGAGCGGCGGACATCAGCTCGTGGCCGCGGGCCATCGCCACGGCGCCGGTGCGCACGATCTCGACAATGCCGTAGGGTTGGAGCACCAGTTCGAACTTGCCGATTTTTTCCGGCGTGCCCGTGACCTCGATGACGAGCGTCGCCTCGTCCACGTCGACCACGCGGGCGCGGAACACCTCGGTGAGTTGCAACACCTCGCTGCGGGTCTGCGGGGTGACCTTGACCTTCACCAAGCCAAGCTCGCGCATCAAGGCGGGCTTGTGGGTAAGGTCGTCCACCCGCAGGACGTTGACGAGTTTGTAGAGGTTGGCCTCGACAATGCGGGCACCGGCCTCGGTGGCGTCGACGACCACGGTGAGACGCGATACGCCCGGCTGCTCAGTGCGGCCGACCGTGAGCGACTCGATGTTGAAGTTGCGGCGGCGGAAGAGCGACGCGACGCGGTTGAGCACGCCGGGCACGTCTTCCACGTAGGCGATGAGGGTATGTTTGGCCATGGGAGGAAGCGGTTAGCGGCGGCCCGCCTTCGCTCCTTTCGGAGCTACGGCGCGGGCGGGTTTCTTCGCAGGTTTGGCGTGACCGTTGGCGGCGACTTTCACGCCGGCAGGCGCAGCGGAAGCAGCGGGCATTTCCCAGTCCTTGTCGGACCCGGACTCCAGCATCACGTCCTGCTTCGGGCGGCGGATCATCTTGTCGAGGTCGGCGCCGGCGGGCACCATCGGGAAGACGGTGTCCTCCTTCTCCACGACGAAATCGATGACCACGGTCCGCTTGTCGGCAAGGGTCTGCTCGACGGTGGACTTCACGTCCGCGCGTTTGTTGCAGCGCAGGCCCTTGAGGCGGTAGGCCTCCGCGAGTTTGACGAAATCGGGGCCGGTCATCGGCGTGGCGGCATAACGCTTGTCGTAGAAAAATTCCTGCCATTGCCGCACCATGCCGAGGAAGGCGTTGTTGATGATGGCAACGTTGACCTTGATGCCCTCCTGCTCGGCGGTGGCCAGCTCGGAACTGGTCATCTGGAAGCCGCCGTCGCCACAGACCACCCACACATCCTTCTCCGGACAGGCGAATTTCGCGCCGATGGCCGCGGGGAGCGCGAAGCCCATGGTGCCAAGACCGCCCGAGGTGATGAGCGAACGGGGCTTCTCGTGGCGGTAATACTGGGCCTCCCACATCTGGTGCTGGCCGACGTCGGTCACGACGATGGTGTCGCGCTTCTGCGTAAGGCGCCAGAGGTCGTTGATGACATGCGCAGCGTAGAGATGGCCACTGTCGGGCAGGCTCTGGATGTCGCGCACAGCGGCATCGCCGCGGTTGGCATTGATGGTTGCCCACCACTCGGCGCGTTCCGCCTTCTTGATCTGCGGCTTGATCACGCCGAGCACTTCGCGCAGGTCGCCGATGAGGGCGACGTCGACCGGCACGTTTTTGTTGATCTCACTCGGGTCGATGTCGACGTGGATCTTCTGGGCGTTGAGCGCGTAAGTCTTGAGGTTGCCCGTCACGCGGTCGTCGAAACGCATGCCGAGGGCGATGAGCAGGTCGGCCTGCTGGATGGCCTGGTTGACCCAGGCCTCGCCGTGCATGCCCATCATGCCGAGATTGAGCGGCGACGATGCCGGGATGACGCCGATGCCGAGCAAGGTGGTGGTGATCGGGATGCCGGCCGTCTGGGCCAGTTGGAGCACCTCGGCCGTCGCGCCCGATTTCAAAATGCCCTGACCGGCGAGGATGAGCGGGCGCTTGGCGGAATTGATGAGCTCGGCCGCCCGCGTGAATTCGGACGCCGGGGCGTGGTAACTGGGCCGGTAGCCGGGCAGGCGCGACAGGGCGCCCTCCCAGTCAAACTCGGCGGTCATCTGTTGCGCGTCTTTTGTGATGTCCACCAGCACGGGGCCGGGCCGGCCGCTCTTGGCAATGTAGAAGGCCTCGCGGATGGCGCGGGCGATGTCGCCGGGCTTGGTCACAAGGTAATTGTGTTTCGTAACCGGCAGCGTGACGCCGGTGACGTCGGTCTCCTGGAATGCATCCGTACCGATGGCCTTGGAGCCAACCTGACCGGTGATGCACACGATGGGCGAGGAATCCATCATCGCCGTGGCGATACCGGTGACCATATTGGTCGCGCCCGGACCCGAGGTCGCGATGGCGACGCCGACCTTGCCGCTGGCTCGGGCATAGCCGTCCGCCATGTGCGTGGCGCCCTGTTCGTGGCGTACGAGCACATGGTGGATTTTCGGATACTTGGTCATCGCGTCGTAGGCCGGCAGAATGGCGCCGCCCGGATAGCCGAACACGACATCGACGCCTTCCTTCTGTAAGCATTCCCAAATGATTTCTGCTCCGGTGAGTTTCATGATGTCCCTTGAGGTTTGGTGGTTGGAGAATGATCAATCGGTGACCGCGCCCACGGCGGCGGATGAAACGGTGTTGGCGTACTTGGCCATGACGCCGCGCTTGTAACGCGGCGCCGGGGCCTTCCAGCCGGCCTTGCGGCGGGCCAGCTCGGCGGGGTCGATCTCGACGTGCAGTTTGCGCGCCGGGACGTCGATTTCGATGGTGTCGCCCTCTTGGACGAAGGCGATCAGGCCGCCCACGAACGCCTCGGGCGCCACGTGGCCGATGGAGAAGCCGCGCGTCGCGCCGGAGAAGCGGCCGTCGGTGAGCAGGGCGACCGTGTCGGCCAGCCCCTGCCCCGCCAGCGCGGCGGTCACGCCGAGCATCTCGCGCATGCCGGGGCCGCCCTTGGGCCCCTCGTAGCGGATGACGACGAC
>CAZBLQ010000061.1:0-21677 GCA_964492635.1 uncultured Oleiharenicola sp. | reverse complement strand
CGTTCTTCGGCGGCGACGGCTGGGAGGACGAGCAGCTCCTCAAGATCGGCGGCGACGCGCTGAACGGCTGCTTCTACTCCACCCATTTCTCCGCCGAGAACACCGATCCGGCCGTGGCGCAGTTCGTCGTTCGCTACCGGGCCCGCTGGCAGGGCGAAATCCCCGGCGCGTTCTCGGCCCTCGGGTATGACGCCGTCAACGTGCTCGCGAACGCCCTCAAGCGCGCCGGCACCACCGACAGCGCCAAGCTCCGCGACGCGCTTGCCGCCACCAAGGATTTCCCCGGGGTGACCGGGGTGACCACGATCAACCCGGAGCGCAACGCCTCGAAGGCGGCCACCATCATCGCGCTAAAGGACGGCCGGGCGAGATTCTACAAGACGGTTGCGCCGTGAACCATGGGGAAAGTTGGGGGTTGAGAGTTGAGGGTTCGGAGCTTCACTGGGCGCGCTTGCTTAACAATCCGTGACTGAATTCCTCCAGCAGCTCCTGAACGGCATCTCGCTCGGCGCCATCTTCGCCCTCATCGCGCTCGGCTACACGATGGTCTACGGTGTGCTGCGCTTCATCAACTTCGCGCACAGTGACATCTTCATGGTCGGCGCCTATGCCGGCTATTACATGGGCCGGTTCGTGCCTGAGCACACTTTCTGGGGTGGCCTGGCCGCGTTGTTTGTCGCGATGGCGGTCTGCGCACTGCTGGGCGTCATTATCGAGCGGCTGGCCTACCGGCCGTTGCGCAGTTCGCCGACGCTGAACGTCCTCATCACCGCCATCGGGGTCTCGCTGCTGCTGGAGAACCTCGGGCAGCATTTCTTCGGCGCCGCGCCCCGGCCCTTTCCGGAACTTTTCCCCGCCACCACCTTCCAGGTCGGCGGCGTCTATTTCTCCAGCAACCAGTTGGTGGTCATCAGCGTGACCCTGGTGCTGCTACTGGCGCTCCGGTTCATCGTGATGAACACGAAAATCGGCACGGCGATGCGCGCACTTTCGCTCAACCGCCAGGCCGCCTCCCTCGTCGGCATCAACAACGACCTGGTCATCTCGTTCACCTTCGCGCTCGGTTCCGCCCTCGCGGCCGCGGGCGGCATCCTCTATGCGCTGAACTACCCGTCGATCGATCCGCTCATGGGCGTGCTGCCGGGCCTGAAGGCCTTCGTCGCCGCCGTGCTCGGCGGCATCGGCAACATCCCGGGCGCCGCCCTCGGCGGTCTGTTGCTCGGCGTGGTGGAGACCTTCGTCAACGGCAGCGAATATTCCACCTACAAGGACGCCATCGCATTCGCCCTGCTCATTCTCATTTTGCTGTTCCGGCCCGCCGGTCTGCTCGGGCGTTTTACGAAGGAGAAAGTCTGACAAGTTGCGACCACGGATTACCCGGATGCTCACGGATAAAAACAAGCCAGCCAAACCTGTCATCCTGAGCGCAGCGAAGGATCCACAACGACGCGCGCACCGATGGATTCTTCGCTGCGCTCAGAATGACACGGCGAAACTCCGCCCGCCGGTCGGACCTGATGTGCCTCTTTGCCTGACAACTTCCGCGCCGTGACATCGGAAATCGGGAATCCCAAATCGAAAATTCCAGCGCCGCTCGTAGCGCTGGTGGCCGTCCTCGCCGCCGCCGCCGGGCTCTCGGCGTTCTCCGATCACTTCGATCCCTACTACCTGGACGTGGCGATCGGCATCGGCATCAACGTCATCCTCGCCGTCAGCCTGAATCTCGTGAACGGCTACACCGGCCAGTTTTCCCTCGGCCATGCGGGCTTCATGTCCGTCGGCGCCTATCTGTCCGCCGCGGTAACCATGCTGCTCGCCCCAAAACTTTTTGGTGAAAGCGGCGGCGCCGTGTGGCAGCAAAACACGCTTTTCTTCGCCGCGCTGGTCGCCGGCGGACTGAGCGCGGCCTTCGCCGGCCTGCTGGTCGGCCTGCCTTCGCTCCGGCTCAAAGGCGACTACCTGGCCATCGTCACCCTCGGCTTCGGTGAGATCATCCGCGTGATTTTCCAGAACAGCGAGCCGCTCGGCGGCGCCCTCGGTCTCAACGGTATCCCGGCCTACACGACCATCTTCTGGGTCCTGGCCTTCGGCGCCATCACCGTCTTCACGGTCTGGTGCCTCGTGCACTCGACCTATGGTCGCGGTTTTCTCGCGACGCACGACGACGAGATCGCCGCGGAGGCCATCGGCCTCAACACGACGCGCTACAAGATCGTGGCGTTCGTCGTCGGCGCGTTTTTTGCCGGCGTGGCCGGCGGGCTCTATGGTCACTTCAAGCAGTCCATTTCCCCCTCCGGCTTCGACTTCACCAAGTCCATCGAGATTGTCGTCATGGTCATTCTGGGCGGCATGGGCAACACCATCGGGGTCATCCTTGCCGCCGTGCTGCTCACGTTGCTGCCCGAGGTGCTGCGCCCCATCGCCGACTACCGCATGATCCTCTACTCGCTCCTGCTGATCGTGCTCATGCTCGTCCGGCCGCAGGGGCTCTTTAATTTTTCCCTGCGGAGGAGCAAATCCTGATGGCTGCGCCCCTCCTCCAGCTCGACCAGGTCACGATCCGCTTTGGCGGCCTCACCGCCGTCAGCACGGTTGACCTCACCATTCACGAGGGTGAACTGCTGGGCCTTATCGGCCCCAATGGCGCGGGCAAGACCACGATCTTCAATCTCGTCACCGGCGTCTATCAGCCGACCGGGGGCACGGTCTCCTTCAATGGCCGCCCGCTCGCCGGCTTGAAGCCGTACGAGATCGCCGAACTCGGCATCGCGCGCACCTTCCAGAACATCCGGCTGTTCGGCTCGCTCAGCGTGCTCGACAACGTGCGGGTCGCGATGAATCTCCACCGCGGAACCAGTCCCGTGCAATCACTCATCCGGTTCGGCCGCTTCCAGCAGGACGAGGCCGCCATCGTGCAGCGGGCCGAGGAATTGCTGGATATTTTCAACCTTCGCCGGTTCAGCAGCGTGCTCGCCAGGGGCCTGCCCTACGGTGAGCAGCGCCGGCTGGAGATCGTCCGTTGTCTCGCTACCCGGCCGCGGCTGCTACTCCTCGACGAACCCGCCGCCGGCATGAACCCGAACGAGAAGATCGGGCTCATCGAGCTGATCGGTCGCGTGCAAAAGCAGTTCAACCTCTCGGTGCTGCTCGTCGAGCACTCGATGAAGGTCGTCATGGGCTGTTGCTCGCGCATCGCCGTGCTTGATTACGGCGTGAAGATCGCCGAGGGTCCGCCCGCGCAAATCCAGTCCGACCCGAAGGTCATCGAGGCGTACCTTGGCGAAGACCACCAGACGTCGCTGTCGCACCACTGATATGATTGCGGATTTCGAAATGCGGATTGCGGAGGGGCCCCGACAGTTGGTGCGGGGGCTTAACTCTCCTGCCATTCCACCTTCCGCACTCCTCACTCCGCAATGCTAACGGTTGCAGAACTCTCGGTAAGCTACGGCGCCATCTCGGCGCTGGGTGGCGTCTCGTTCAGCATCGAGGCCGGCTCCATCGCCACGCTGATTGGCGCCAACGGCGCGGGCAAAACCACCACGCTCCGCACGCTCTCCGGCTTGCTGCGCGCGAAGTCGGGCACGATCAGTTTCAAGGGCGAGGATATCACCCGCCTGCCGCCGCACCAGATCGTCGCCCGCGGGCTCGCCCACGTGCCCGAGGGCCGCATGATATTCTCCAATCTCACGGTCGGGGAAAACCTCGCGATGGGCGCCTACCTGCAGAAGGACAAGGCGCGCATCGCCCAAAGCCGCGATTACGTCTTCAGCATTTTCCCGCGCCTGCAGGAGCGGTTGACCCAGTCCGCCGGCACACTCTCGGGCGGCGAACAGCAGATGCTCGCCATCGGCCGGGCACTCATGGGCAGCCCGCAACTGCTCATGCTCGACGAGCCGTCGCTCGGCATCGCGCCCAAGCTCATCAGCACCATCTTCGAGAAAATCGTGGAGATCAACCGCGACCACGGGGTCACCATCCTGCTGGTCGAGCAGAACGCCCGGCTCGCGCTGGAAATCTCGCACCAAGCCTACGTGCTCGAGACCGGCCGCATCGTGATACAGGGCGAGTCGAAAAAACTCCGCGACGATCCGCAGCTCAAGGCCGCGTACCTCGGCGGGTGAGTTGATTTCCCTGGTAGGGGCGGGACCGCTGGGCCCGCCGCGAACGTAACACGGCGCGCCCAGCGGTCGCGCCCTACCTCACCTCCCTCTCTTACTGTCCAACGATTGCGCCATTGCCGTCCGCTGAAGACCGGCGGACAATCCGGCTCCCATGAAAACCCCGCGTGTGTCGTTGGTTCTGCTTGTCAGTTTTGCACTTCTCGGGACGTTGCGCGGCGCTGAGTCCGCTGATCTCGCCTGGCCCGCGCTCACCCGGGAGAACAAGCCCTGGACGCGCTGGTGGTGGCTCGGCAGCGCCGTCGACAAGCCCAACCTCACGCGCGAACTCGAAGCCATTGCCGCCGCCGGCTTCGGCGGTGTGGAAATCACGCCCATCTACGGCGCGAAAGGTTACGAGGATCGCTTCATTCCGTTCCTCTCTCCGAAATATCTCGAGATGCTCGCGTTCACCGGCGCCGAGGCAAAGCGCCTGGGCCTTGGCGTGGACATGGCCACCGGCACCGGCTGGCCCTTCGGCGGCCCGCAAGTCGGCCCGCAGGATGTCGAGCTCAAGCTCGCGTTCAGCCCTGACGGCAAGATCGCCCCGGTCCCGACCGGCTTCAAAGTGAAGCGCTCCGCCCCCGGTGGCGAGGGCTTCGTGGTCAGTCCCTACTCCACCGCCGCGATGACGCGTTATCTCGCGCCGTTTACCAAGGCGCTCGACACCCTGCCGCCCGGCACGATCAACAGCCAGTTCCACGACTCTTTCGAGTATCAGGCCAACTGGGCCACGGAGGTTCCGGATAAATTCCTCGCGCTTCACGGCTACGATATCCGCGACCACGCCGCCGAACTCAACGGTCAGGGCGATCCCGACACCGTCGCGCGCATCAAGGCCGACTACCGCACCACGCTCGGCGCGCTCCACCTTGACTGGGTCCGCACCTGGGTCGACTGGGCGCACGCCCACGGCCAGACCGCACGCGAGCAGGCGCACGGTTCGCCCGGCAATCTCCTCGATCTTTATGGCGCTGCCGACATTCCTGAGACGGAGATCTTCGGCTCGATCTCCTTCCCCATTCCCGGATTCCGCCGTGAAGCCGCCGAGATCGGCCGGCCCGGCCATCCGCCCATCATCCACCACTTCGCCTCATCCGCTGCGCATGTGATGGGCAAACCCTATGCTTCGTCCGAGACCTTCACGTGGCTGCGCGAGCATTTCCACGAGTCACCATCCGAAATGAAGCCCGAGCTCGATGCGCTCTTTCTCGCCGGAATCAACCACATTTTCTACCACGGCAACGCCTATTCGCCCGAGGACGCACCGTGGCCCGGCTGGCTGTTTTACGCGTCATCGCAGCTCAACACCCGCAATCCCCTCTGGCGCGACCTCGGCGATGGTATCAACGCCTACATCGCGCGGTGTCAGTCGCTCCTCCAAGCCGGCAAACCGGATAATGACCTGCTCGTTTACTGGCCGGCTGACGATCTCTGGCATAATCCCGAGGGCCAGCAAATCCAGCTCACCGTCCATGCCAGTTGGCTGGAGAACTCGGCGTGCGGAGTGTTGATGAACGAGCTTGTGGCCCGGCGCGATCAATTTGACCTGATATCCGATTCGCAACTCGAACTCACACGATTCGAAAATAGCGGATTTAAGACGCCCGGAGGATTCTATCAACACGCCAGAATCTACGTTCCGAAAACCAACCACATGCCGCTGAAGACTCTCCAGCAGCTTCTCACACTGGCACGAGACGGTGCGATGGTGTTCTTTTTTGACAGCCTGCCCACCGATGTCCCTGGCTACGCACATTTGTCTGAGCGCCGCGAAAGCCTGCGCAGGGAGCTAAACCAGATAACCTGGGAAAAGGACGCTACGGGCAACGTATCAGCACGACTTGGCAAAGGCCACCTTGTCGTCGTCAACAAACATGAAACTGAACTTGGTTTGACCACAACACTTGGTCTCAGCTTGCTCCGTCGGCAGTTGCCAGATGGGAAACTTTATTTTTTTGTCAATCATACTGCCAACGCCGTGGACCAATGGGTGCCGATCTACGCACGTGACTCTAAATCAGCGGTTCTCATGGATGCGCGCACTGGCCTTGTCCGACTTGCCCTGCTGGAACTCAACGAAGGCGACTGGGGCGGCGATTCGGTTTACCTCCAGCTCCAGCCGGGAGAATCCATCTTTGTCCGAACCTTCACCAATCAGGTTGCTAAAGGGCAAATTGGGAGTTCTTGGCGCGATGCAGGTTCACCGGTACTGCTCGATGGCGACTGGAAAGTGAGTGCGACCCGCGGCGGACCGGAACTGCCGCCGCCATTCAGCCAACACGGCTTCGGTTCATGGACCACACAGGGCGGTGAGTGGGAGCGCTTCGCGGGCACCGCGCGCTATGAGACAGAATTCACTTTGCCCGCTGACGTGAAAGCCGACGACTGGCGGCTCGACCTCGGCGATGTGCGCGAGACGGCCCGCGTCTTCGTCAACGGCAAGGAAGTGGACCTGCTCTGGTCGGTGCCCTTCCGCACGAACATCGGTGCGCACCTGCACCCCGGCAAAAACACCCTCGCGCTCGAGGTCACCAACCTCGCCGCCAACCGCATCCGCGACCTCGACCGCCGCAAGGTGGAGTGGAAAAAATTCCATGAGATCAATTTCGTGAACATCTTCTACAAGCCGTTCAACGCCGCCGACTGGCCGCTGCAGCCCTCCGGCCTGCTCGGACCGGTGCAGCTCGTGCCGCAGCAGGCGTTCACCCCATGACCGCCAAGCTTGCGAAACCCGGCTGAGCGGCCTAGCTTCGCGTAATGCTGCGCCAAATCCTCCTTCCACTCGCCATGCTGCTGGCGATCCAGGCCGCCGCGGTCGTGGTGGAGGTGCAGTTACCCTACAAGGACCTGCGCCTGAAGGATGGGGCCCAGCTCACCGAGGTGGTGATAAAGAGTTTCAACACTTCCGCGGGAACCGCGCTGCTGCAGGTCAAAAAGGACCTGATCAGCGTGCGGATGTCGCTCCTGCCGGACGAGGTCAGCGCCAGGCTGAAGGAGCTGGCGCCCGTCCTTACCAAGGAGGAACAGGAGGCGGAGAAAAAGCAGGAGACCGAGGCCCGGCAGCTGGCCGCCCGGAATGCCGAGCGCCACCAGGAGCAGGCGGAGGATGAGGTCAGGGCCGACCGCGCCGCCAGCAGACAATTGAATGTGCAAGCCCGGGAGCAGGCCGATAAAAAGAACACCAACCGCCTGCTGGAGGAAGTGGCCGTGGTGGCGGAGGCTCGGGCGCGCGTTTATTTCAAATATGAGGATGACCCCTTTTCAAATATCGGCGCGGTGGTCAGCGGGGATCTCAGTCTCTCAGCCCCCGAACAGGTGCCCGGCTGGACCGGGCGTTACCGGGTGACCGGAACGGCCTACCGCCAGTACATCAACAATCGGTCGAGCGGTTTTGGCCGCGGCCACAAGGACTTTGAAATTCTGATCGATACGGCCGACAAGGGAAAACCCAAGGTGGTCGATATCTCGGTAAAATAGACCGGCCGGTCTGGCGGCACCGCATCGGGTCGTTCACTCCGTCCCTTGATTTTTGTGGCGCGCTTGGTAAGTTAACCGCCCTTTTTCATTCAATCCATCACCTTCCAACATGTCCACCGCCACACCACAGAAATTCGAGTTCCAGGCCGAAATCGCCCAGCTCCTCAATATCGTCACCCATTCGCTCTACACCGAGAAGGAAATCTTTGTGCGCGAGCTGGTGTCCAACGCCTCCGACGCCCTCGAGAAGCTCCGCCACACCCAGATCACCGAGAAGGACATCTTCGACGACAAGCAGGAGCTGGAGATCAACGTCACCACCGATGACAAGGCCAAGACCATCACTTTTCAGGATTTCGGCGTCGGCATGACCCGCGCCGAACTGGTCGAGAACCTCGGCACCATCGCCCACTCCGGTTCCAAGGCCTTTCTCAAGGCGCTCGGCGAAGGCGACCAGAAGAACGCCAATCTCATCGGCCAGTTTGGCGTCGGTTTTTATTCGGCGTTCATGGTGGCAAAAAACGTCAAGGTTTACGCCCATTCGTGGCGCGCCGCCGAGCCCGGCCACGTCTGGTCGAGCGACGGCTCCGGCAGCTACGAGATCGAGGAGGTCGAGGGCCAGCGCCGCGGCTGCAAGGTGGTCATCGAGCTGAAGGACGACTGCGCCGACTATTCCCAGGACTGGAAGATCAAGGAAATCCTGCAGCGCTACAGCTCGTTCGTATCGTTCCCGATCAATCTCAACGGCAAGCGCATCAACACCGTCCAGGCGCTCTGGCTGCGCGGCAAGAGCGAGATCAAGGAGGAGGAATACACCGAGTTCTACAAGTTTCAGGCCCATGCCTTCGAGGAGCCGCGGTTACGGCTGCACTTCAGCGCCGACGCCCCGCTCGCGATCAATGCGCTGCTCTTCGTGCCCAAGGAAAACACGGAGAAGCTCGGGCTGTCGCGCACCGAGCCCGCCGTGTCGCTCTACTGCCGCAAGGTGCTGATCGATGCCGCGCCCAAGGACCTGCTCCCCGAGTGGCTGCGTTTCCTCAAGGGCGTCGTCGACAGCGAGGATCTGCCGCTGAACATCTCGCGCGAGACGATGCAGGACAAGGCCCTCATCGAGAAGCTGAATAAGGTCATCACGAAACGCTTCCTCAAGTTCCTCGACGAGGAGTCCACCCAGCGCCCCGACGCCTACAACGAATTCTACGCGCAGTTCGGCATTTTCCTAAAGGAGGGCGCCGCACTCGACTTCACGCACAAGGAACAGATCAGTAAGCTGCTCCGCTTCGAATCCTCGCTCACCGAGAAAGGCAAGACCACCAGCCTCGCCGACTATGTCTCGCGCATGGGCACGGAGCAGAAGGAAATCTATTATCTCGTCGGCCCCAATCGTGAGGCCCTGCTCAGCGGCCCCTACCTGGAAGGCTTCAAGGCCCGCAACCTCGAGGTGCTCTTCTGCTACGAGGCCGTGGACGAATATGTGATGAACAACGTCCGCGAGTTCGACGGCAAGAAGTTCACCGCCGCCGACCATGCCGACGTGAAACTCTCCGACCTGCCGAAGCCGCCCGAGGGTTCGCTCAGCGAGGACGACACCAAGAAGCTTATCGCCTGGTTGAAAGAGACGTTGGGCGACCGCGTCGCCGACGTGAAAGCCAGTGACCGGCTCGTGGATTCGCCCGCGCTGGCGCTCAACGCCGACAAGTTCATGTCACCGCACATGCGCCGCATGATGAAGGCCATGAACAAGGACGGCGCCGACACTCCGTTACGCGTGAACCTGGAAATCAATCCGCGCTCTGCCGTCATGAAGCGCCTGTCGGAAACCCACAGTGCATCGCCGGAAAAAGCAAAGCTCGTGGCCGAGCAGATCCTCGACAATGCACTCATTTCCGCCGGCCTGCTCGAGGACACGACGAAAATGGTCGCCCGCCTCTACAAGCTGCTGGAGAGTGTCTGAGCGGGGAGTTTTGATAAGCAGCATGAGGGCCGCATGATAAGCTAACGTTTGAAGGTAGGGCGCGACCGCTGGGCGCGCCGAGCAGCACGGACGGCCCAGCGGTCCGCCCTACCTGTCAGTCCATTTCATCAGACCCGGTAAATTACACCCCACTCCGCCCATGCTCCGCGCCGCCGTGCTCGTCTTCGCTCTGTCAGGCGGTGGAATGCTGGCCGCGGATTCCGGCCCCTGGGTCGTCGAGCAAATGCCCGGCGGAACCGTGACCGCCAAGGACAATACGATCGAGATAGCTGACGCCGGTGGTTGCACGGTGTGGTATCGCGAGAAACTGACCACACCGGTCGTCATCAGCTACGAAATCACCGTCATCTCCGCCGGCGGCCCCCACGATCGCGTGTCGGATTTGAACTGCTTCTGGATGGCGACCGACCCCAAGGTACCCGAGGGCTGCCCGTTTGCCTCCGGCCACGGTCGCAGCGGCCGATTCGAGGACTATGATTCACTCCGCACCTACTACGTCGGACTGGGCGGCAATGAAAACACGACCACGCGGTTCCGACGTTACGCGGGCGGTGGTACCAAGCCGCTGCTGCCGGAGCACAACCTTCGCGACAAGAAATTCCTGCTCCAGCCGAACCGGCCTTATCGCATCGAAATCTCCGTGCACGACGGCACCGTCGAATACCGCCGCGACGGCGAAGTGCTTTTCTCTTGGCGCGATCCGGCCCCGCTCACGGAAGGTTGGTTCGGCTTCCGCACCGTGCACGGCCACCAGCTGATCCGAAATTTCCGTATCAGCCCGCCGCCAATATCACATAATAAGTGACATTGGCGGTACGCGGCGGCGGGATCAGCACCGTTGCCGTGTGCTTGCGGCCCGGTGTTTGTCCCCGCGCCTGCGCGCGAGGCAAACGACCCGCCCCACAGTGAACGGAGCTTACTTCTTGATGCCGACGTATTCGAGGAAAGGCTCCTGCGAGCGCGAGCGGCCGAGGAATTTCTCGACAGACTCCGCGACGTCGCGCGTGTTGCCGACGCCGTAAACCTCGTCGCGCAGCCGGCGGCCGACTTTTTCGTCGAGGAAGCCGCCGGGGGCCGCTTTAAAGACACTCGCCATGTCGATGGCCATGACCTTGGCCCAGAGATAACCGTAGTAACCGGCGTCATAGCCGGCCAGGTGTCCGATGTAAGCCGCCCAGAAAGTGTCAGGCGGGGGCGCCATCTGCACCCGGGTGGTCGTGTCGTTGACGATTTTCACCACATCAGCCTGCCAGGCGGCATCGGCCGAAAGCGTGTGCAGGGAAAGGTCCAGCAACCCGATCGCCAACTGCCGGCGGGTGGCGTAACCCTCCGTGGCCTGGCGCGCGCCGACGAGTGAAGCAATGGTCTCGGCCGGGATTTTCTTCGTGGGATCGCGATAGTCTGCGGCAAAGGTGTCGAGCACGGCCTTGTCCCACACCCAGTTCTCGAGCATCTGCGAGGGCGCCTCGACGAAGTCCTGCGGCACGTTGAACCCGCCCTGCGCGGCAAAGCGCGAACGGCTGAGCATGCCGTGCATCACATGGCCGAACTCGTGGAATAACGTCTCGACGTCGGCGTGCTTGAGCAACGAGGGCTTGTCCGCGGAAGGTGCGGGAAAATTGCAGAGCAGCGCGGCGACCGGCAGATCGTAACGGCCGTCCGCCAGCACGCCACCGGCCTTTTGCGCGAAGCAGGCGAAGTGGTTGAATTTCCCGTCGCGCGGAAACATGTCGAGGTAGAACGCGCCCATCGGGACGCTGGTGGCGGCATCCTGCACGACGTAGAGCTGCACGCCCGGCGCCCAGACGTAGGGCGGCTCGACCGCGGTAAATTTCAGGCCGAAAATCTTCTGGTAGATGGCGAACATGCCGTCGAGCGTCGCCTGGTAGGGGAAATAGACGCGCAGCGCCTCGGTATCGACCGCATACTTCTCCTTCTTGAGCTTGTTGGTGTAATAGGCGATGTCGGAGAGTTCCAGTTTGGCATCAGCCACGCCGGTCTGGGTCGCCTTCATCTTGCGGAGAACTTCCATTTCCGAATCGAATTTCGGCTGCAGACCGGTCACGAGATCCTCCTCGAACTTGACCGCCGCCGTGCCGGTCTTGACCATGCGAACCTCGACCTGGTAGTCGGCCCAGTTGGCGTAGCCCAGGCGGTGAGCGATGTCGGCCCGCAGGACAACCAGCTTGCTGAGCACGGCGGTGTTAGACTCACGGGCCAGTTGGTAGCGGGCCGTGAGCACCCGGCGCCGCACGTCGGCGTTGTCCGCATTTTCGCCGATAGCCTGGGCGTGCCAAGTGATGTTGGCCATCACCCGAAAGCGGCCGTCGGGCTGCTTGACGCCGGGGCTGTCGAGGAAGCTCTGCGGCACACCGGCCAGTTCGGCGGCGGTGAAGTCGAGCGGAGCCCGGACCTCGTTGATATTGACCGCAAACTGGGTGTTCAGACCGGCGAGGTCCTTGCGGAGCCTCTCAACCTCGGCGCGCTCGGCAGCGGGCAGGGCTAGGCCGGCGCGGCGGTAGGTGCGCATCTGCTCGTCAATCAGCCGTTGCTGTTCGCGGTCAAGCGCGGGCTTGGCGTCCGCCACGGCCTTGTGGGCGCGGTAGAGGTCTTCACGGTAATCGAGCCCGACCCCCCACTCCTGCAATTTGACGCTCATCTCGTTGGCTGTGTCGCGCATGGCCTTGTCGATGGCGGACTCGGCGACCGTGCCGAGAATCAGATAAGCGTCGGTGACCCTGGCGGTGATGGCGTCAAACGCGACGAACGTGTTGGCGAAGGTCCGTTTGGCGGGATCCAGGGCGGCGAGTGTGGCCAGGTCGGCATCAGCGGCCTTGATGGCATTGTCCGCCTGAGCCCGCACTTCTGCAGGCGTCAGCGGATAGATGGGCAGCGTGAGAACCGCATGGGCTTTTGCGGCCTCAGCCTGGAAATCAGCCAAGCTGGCAGGTTTGGCCGGGCTGCGCACAGAAAGGACGGCCGGAAGCACCAGGCACAGGGCCGAACGAACGAGTCGGGAGGAAGTATGCATAGGGGATGTTTGGCCGGAAACTACCCCGGGCCTGCCGCGCGCCTCAATCCTTAATCCACCACGACCAAAAAGCTTGAGGGATTTTGCCTTGGGGGGCGTATTACCGGCTGTGAGCAACCAAGATCCCCTATCTGATCTGCTGAAATCGTGGCGGCATCAACCGTCCGCCGAGCCCCGGTTCAACGCTGGCGTATGGACGCGCATTGAGGCCGGCCGCAAGGAATCAAACGTCCTGTCCTTCTACCGCTGGGCGCTGCCGCTGGCCGCCAGCCTCGCCTTGTTGCTGGGTGTCGGCTCGGCGGTGCTTGAGGTCCGGCAAAGGCACGCCGACCGGATGGCCGCCGCCTACGTGCGGACAGTGGATCCGCTGCAAATGTCGATGCCCGCACCCCGCCCATGAAACGCTACCTGATACTGGTCGGTCTGGTCGTGGCCGTCGCGGCAGGCTCCTACACCCTTACCCGTGGCCTGATGCCGCGCGGCGAAGAGGATCAGATGACTTGGTTGCGCCGGGAATTCAAGCTGACCGCTGCACAGGCCGCCGCCGTGGAAAAACTGCAGGCCGACTACCAGCCGGTCTGCGCCGGGCATTGCCGCCTGATCATGGCAGCCCGCGAACGCCTGGCTGCCCTGGCCTCCGAAGCCTCGGCGAAGGAGGCTGCACAGGCCGACCTCATTCGGCTGGAGCAGACTTGCAACGATGCCACGCTCGCGCACCTGCGGATGATCGCCGCCCAGATGGACCCCGACCAAGGCCACCGTTTTCTCACCCTTGTCGAACCCAAGGTTTCACGTCATGCACATCAGGGCCCCCTCGGCCTGAAATGACGCCCGAACCACCGGTGAACGACGAAGCCGACATGCTCGCGCTGCAGCGCGGCGAGGAACTGGCGCTGAACCGGCTGATGGATCGCTGGCAAACGCCGCTGCGGAGCTTCCTGTATCGCCGGACCCAGAACGAGGCAGATGCACTCGACCTCGCGCAGGAAACATTCGTGCGGGTATATCAGCACCGGGCCCGCTTCCGCCGCGGCGCAAAATTCTCGACCTGGATGTTTCAGATCGCCCTGAATCTTGCCCGCGATGACGCCCGCCGGCACAGGCGCCGGCCGACCGAGTCGCTGGCGAACGCGCCCGAGCCAGTGACCGAACTTACGCCAAAAACTGAACTGGCCCGACAGGAACGGGCGGCGGCAGTGCGCGCGGCGATTGCGGAACTGCCGGATGATTTGCGCGATGCCGTGCTGCTGTCCGAGTATGAGGACAAGTCGCATACGGAAATTGCCGAAATTGTCGAAGCCACCCCGAAAGCCGTGGAAACCCGTCTCTACCGGGCGCGGGAACATTTGCGCAAGGCGCTCGGCGGTTTTCTCCAAACGGGGTGAAGACACAACCATGCGAAATCTTCCCGGACTGGTAGCCGCCTCCCCTCGGGATTTCTTAAAATTGGATTGTCATCCTGAGCCCGGCGAAGGATCCATGCGTTCGTACTTGGCGAACCCTCAAAATCCGTGGATGTCAAACCAGCCTGCTGGCTAGACTTCGCTGTGCTCAGCATGACAGGTTTCGAACATGAATTAATTTTGCAGTAATGCCATTGGCCAACCCGACTTCTTCGCCCAACCCATCGAACCCGATGCGTTTCCCGCCGCTGGTCATGGTCACGGGGATTTTCGGCGTCACTTTGCTGGCATATCTTCCCGCCCTCAGAGGAGGATTGCTCTGGGACGACGACTACCATGTCACCGCCCCGGTCCTCCGGTCTTTGCACGGTTTGTGGCAGATCTGGTTCCAGCTCGGGGCGACCCAGCAGTATTATCCGGTGCTCCACAGCGCATTTTGGCTTGAGCACCGGCTGTGGGGCGATTCGGTCCTCGGCTATCATTTGCTCAACGTTGGGCTGCATGCGACGGCGGCCTGCCTTTTCGCCCTGACCCTGGCGCACCTCCGGCCGGAAACAGCGGGGCGAAACCGGCGGTTTGGACCCGAGTGGCTGGCCGCGGCCGTTTTCGCGCTGCATCCCGTCTGCGTGGAGTCGGTGGCATGGATCTCCGAGCAAAAAAACACGCTTTCGCTCGTGTTTTATCTGCTGTCCGCTCTTGCCTACCTGCGCTTCGACCGCGACCGCAACTGGCCGTTGTATCTTGTGGCTCTGGGCCTCTTCATGCTGGCCCTGCTGACCAAATCGGTGACCGCCACTTTGCCGGCCGCCCTGCTGCTCGTGATGGTGTGGCAGCGGGGGCGCCTTTCGTGGCGGCGCGATATCCTGCCGCTGCTTCCGTGGTTCGTTCTCGGCGCCAGTGCGGGGCTTTTCACCGCCTGGGTGGAGCGAAATTATATCGGAGCCCGGGGCGCAGCTTTTGACCTGACCTTGCTTGAACGATGTTTTCTCGCGGGCCGCATCGTCTGGTTCTACCTCGGCAAGCTGCTCTGGCCAACGAATCTGATTTTCATCTATCCGCGATGGCAGGTTGGCACCAGCTGGTCGTGGAGCCTGGGTTGTCTCGGACTGGCGGCGGTTTTCGCCGGGCTCTGGTCGCTGCGAAAATGGAGCCGGGCTCCGTTGGTTGCGTTGCTCTTTTTCGTCGGCTCGCTTTTCCCGGCACTCGGTTTTTTCAATGTCTACCCTTTCGTTTTTTCCTATGTGGCCGATCACTGGCAATACCTGCCGTGCCTCGGGATCATTGCGCTTACCACTGAGGGCGCCGCAATTTTCGCGCTGCGCCTGCACCAGCGGCTCGGTGGAATGCGACGGATTGTGACCGGCTGCGGCCTCGCCGCCGCCGCTGGCAGCGTGCTCGTCGTTTTATTTGCCCTGACCTGGCGCCAGTGCGGCACTTATCGCAACGGCAACACCCTATATTCGACCACGCTGGCGCGAAACCCCGGCTGCTGGATGGCGCACAATAATCTGGGCCTGGCCCTGGTTGAGACCGGCTCCCGCCCGGAGGCGATGGTCCACTTCCGGGAAGCCATCCGGCTCAAGCCGGATTGTGCGGACGCGCACAACAACCTCGGCAACGCCATTGCAAAAATATCCGGCCGGACTGCGGACGCTATTGCCGAATTTGAAACGGCGCTGCGTTTCGACCCCGGTATGGCCCAAGCCCACGTCAATCTCGGCTGGGCACTCGTCAACACGCCCGGCCGGCTGGCCGAAGGCATCGGTCACCTCCAGGCGGCCCTGCAAAACAACACCGACAATCCTGAATTCGCGGAAGCGCACAACGATCTCGGATTTGCCCTGGCGAAACTTCCCGACCGGCTGTCGGACGCCATCGCCGAGTATGAGGCGGCCCTGCGACTCAAACCCGATTATGCCGAGGCCCACAATAATCTGGGTACGGTCCTGGCCCGCACCGGTCGCACGTCGGAGGCTGCGATCGAATTCGACCGGGCGCTGCAAATCCAGCCGGACAATGAGGAGGCTCATAACAACCTCGGCAATGTCCTGGTGCAACTCGGGCGCGGCCCGGAAAGCATCGCGCATTACCGGACCGCGCTCCGGCTGAAGCCGGACTCCGTGGAGGCGCATTTTAATCTCGGCCGGGCCCTGCGCAACACCGGCGACGACCAGGAGGCGATCGCCCAATACCAAGAGGCACTGCGCCTCGCCCCTGGTCACGCGGAAATCTGGAGCAGCCTCGGTTCGGCGCTTTATCGCCAGGAGAGAATTCCGGAAGCGCTGCAGGCCTTCGAGGAAGCGGTCCGGCTTCAGCCCGACTCGGCACTTTTTCGCAACAACCTCGGGCTCACGCTGACCAGGGTCGGCCGTCTCGACGAGGCGATCGCCCAGCTCCGCACCGCGGTGCAACTGGCGCCCGGTTTCGCCGACGCCCACTACAACCTGGGGGTGGCGCTGCAACAGTCGGGACGGACGGACGAGGCCGCAGCCGAGTTCTCAGCTTCAGGCCGGGTGAAGCCGTGACAGATCGACAACGCAGCGATGATTGGGCCGTGCCATCCGAAGCTCGCAGAGCGAAGGATGGCGGAGAGGGAGGGATTCGAACCCCCGGAACCCTCACGGGCTCACCTGATTTCGAGTCAGGCGCGATCGACCACTCTGCCACCTCTCCGTGACAACCCTCCTTCGCCAAGGCTATGGAGGGCACAGGGGACGGAACGTAGGCTCCGTCCTAGAAAACGGAAGCCGAAAGTTAACCGGGGAAAAACCGCACCGCATGATGCCCACGGAACACACGGATGACACGGAAATGAGCAAAGACTTTCAAACTTTACCTCGGCTTGGTTGGAGACAGGACCATCATTCGCGAATTGGAGACAGTCTCGAAGGACTCCGGCTCGTAAGGAAACAGGCTCTTGATTTTCGATTCACCTGCTTCCGTGTACTCAGTGTGTTCCGTGGGCCCTCACTAGATCCATTCCGACTCAGACGTTTTCGTCCTCGGTGCCGTCCAGCGCGCGCCGGTTGGCCGGCAGGTGCTGCGGCAGGAAGATGTAGTAGTTCATCAGCCACCAACTGCGCGACGACCGGTAAAAAATGATGGGGACCACCACCGCGCCGCCGATGGCCAGGCCCGCCGCCAATCGGCCGCCCAGCACACCGTAATACCAAAGCAGGGCGACCGGCGTCAGAAAACCAATCAGCGTGAAGCCGTAATTGAGCGACATGGAACCGAGGAAGAAACCCTCGTCCTTCTCAATCTTGAGGCCGCAGTCCGGGCAGGCGCTGTTGATGTCAAAGAGCGTGCCTTTCTTGAACAGGGAATGGCCGCCGCAGTTGGGGCAGCGGTTGGTAAGACCTCGGGCGACGATCTGACCGCGGGTGACTTTCATGAGCGGGAAGTTAACCACGGATTACACCGATGGGCACGGATAAACTGTAGGGCGGGATCGCTGACTCCGCCGATTGTGAGGCGGGATCAGCGATCCCGCCCTACATCAACAAAACAAAAGGCGCTCCGTTGCGGGAGCGCCTTGGGAAACCGGCTATCGCGTCACTCAGGCCCCGAGCTGGAAACGGACAAAGCGGCGAATCTGCATGTTCTCGCCGAGCTTGGCGATCTTCTCGGTGAGCAGATCCTTGATGGCCTTTTCCGGAGCCTTCACGAATGGCTGCTCCATGAGGCACACCTGCTCGTAATACTTGTTGAGCTTGCCCTCGACAATCTTCTGCACGGCCGCGGGCGGCTTGCCCTGCACCTGGGCGCCGGCAATGTCGCGCTCCTTGGCCAGCTCAGACTCGGGCACGTCCTCACGGCGGACGTAGGTGGGACTGGCGGCGGCGATCTGCAGGCAGACGTCGCGGCAGAACGTCTTGAAGTCGTCGGTCTTGGCCACGAAGTCGGTCTCGCAGTTGATCTCCACGAGCACGCCGACCTTGCCACCCACGTGGATGTAGGACTCGATCAGTCCGTCGGAAGTGGAGCGACCGGCCTTCTTGGCGGCGGAAGCAACCCCCTTCTTGCGAAGGATCGTCTCGGCGTGCTCGGCATTGCCCTGGGCTTCTTCGAGTGCCTTCTTGCAATCAAGCAAGCCGGCCCCGGTTTTCTCGCGGAGTTCCGCGACCATGATGGCTGTAACAGCTGACATATTGGTAGTCGTAAAAGGTTAAACGTCTTCGGTGCTGACGGCGGATTTCTTGGCCCCGGCGCGGCTGGTCCGGCGGTGGGGGGCGGGCGCGGGTTTGTCCTCCTCGATGATGCCCTTGAGGTTGCCCGGGAGCACGACCTTATCGAGGTCGATCTCGGTGCCGCTGGCGGCGGCGACATTGGCCGCGGCCTTGGCGTCGGCGTGCGCGACCCGGCGGGTCTCGCGATGCGCCAGGCCCTTGGTGATCGCCTCGACAATGGTTTCAACTATAATGCGAATGGACTTGGTCGCGTCGTCGTTGCCGGGGATCGGGTAAGTGAGCTGGGTCGGATCGGAGTTGGTGTCCACGAGGCCGATGGACGGAATGTTCATGCGCTTGGCCTCGGCCACGGCGATTTCCTCGTAGCTGGTGTCGACGACAAACATGGCCCCGGGCAGGCCGGTGATGTTGGCGATGCCGTCGAAATTGCGGGTCATGCGGGCCATCTCGCGGCGGATGGCGGACTCCTCCTTGGAGGAGAACTTGGCGAGTTCGCCGCTGGCGTCCATCGCCTGGTATTTCTTGAACTTGGCGAGCGACTTCTTGATCGTCTCGAAATTGGTGAGCGTGCCGCCCATCCAGCGGGTGGTCACGTAGGGCATGCTGGTCGCGGCGGCCGCCTCGCGGATGAGTTCCTGGGCCTGGCGCTTCGTGCCGACGAGGAGCACATCGCCGCCTCCGGCCACGAGTTGTTCGACGAAAGCGCACGCCTTCTCCAGGTTGGCGTAGGTCTTCTCAAGGTCGATGATGGTGATGCCCTGCCGGTGGTCGAAGACGTAGGGCTTGGAGCGCGGGTTCCAACGCTTGGTCTGGTGACCGAGATGGACGCCGGCGTCGAGGAGGTCTTTGGGAGTGATATTCATGGATCTATGTCGAAACGAGACACAGGTCGGCCAAACTGGGCCGCCTTGCGATCGTCACTGCGGTTAAGGTTGCGGGTTGAAGGAACGGGAAGGGCCGAAAAGAGAGACCGGCCCCGTTCTTGGCAAGTTGATTCTCCCTTTTTTCCATGCCGGGTGGGTAAACCCTGCCGGCTGGCTGGTTTACCCACCCGCCCCATCTGGCGACACTCCGGCAGAGTTCCGGTCCCGCTTGTGTTTCCAGATGGCCAGGCCCGGATGTGACTGTAAAGTAGCAGGACTGTTTTCCCCAACTCGGGCCACCTTTACCCTGCCAGCGTGTATACCCTCGGAATTGATTTCGGCACAAACTCGGTGCGCGCCCTGGTGGTCCGCTGCGCCGATGGAGCGGAGCTTGCCAGCTGCACCGTCACCTACCCCAGTGGCGCCCAGGGCATTTTGCTCGACCCCCGCGACCATCACCTCGCCCGCCAGCATCCCGGCGATTATCTCTTCGGCTTGGAGAAAAGCGTCCGCGGCGCCCTGGCCACTGCCAAAAAGACGCGCGGCTTCGACGCCGCCAAAGTCACCGGCCTTGGCGTCGATACCACCGGCTCCAGTCCCATTCCGGTTGACGAGAAAAATGTACCGCTGGCTTGCTCGAAGCCATGGGCGAAAAATCTTCATGCCCAATGCTGGCTCTGGAAGGACCACACCAGCCACCGCGAAGCTGCCCGCATCACCGCGCTCGCTGCGCAGCACCGTCCGCAGTTCATCGCCAAGTGCGGCAACACTTATTCCTCGGAGTGGTTCTGGTCCAAGCTCTGGCACTGCCGTAACGTCGCCCCGAAAGTTTTCTCCGCCGCCTTTTCCTGGGTGGAACTGTGCGACTGGGTGCCGGCCGTGCTCGCGGGGGTCACCGACCCGCGGCAGGTCAAGCGCGGCATCTGTGCCGCGGGCCACAAGGCGCTCTATTCCGATGAGTGGGGCGGGCTGCCGGACAAGGAATTCCTCGCCTTGCTCGACCCCGCCCTCGCTGATCTGCGCGACCGGCTTTATGTGAAGGCCCATGATGCCACCGAATCCGCCGGTTCGCTCTGCGCGGACTGGGCGGCGAGACTCGGCCTGCCGGCCGGCATCCCCATCGCCATCGGCGAATTCGACGTCCACTACGGCGCCATCGCCTGCGGGGTGGCCGAGGGCACGCTGGTCAAGGTCATCGGCACTTCCACCTGCGACTGCGGCGTGGTTTCGGCGAGCAAGACCGTGCCCGACATCCCGGGCATCTGCGGCATCGTCAAGGGAGCCATTCTGCCCGGCTTCTATGGCATCGAGGCGGGCCAGTCCGCGGTCGGCGACATCTTCAAGTGGTGGGTCGAGGTGGTCTGCGAAGGCGACGACGCCCACCATGCCCGGCTCACCCGCGAGGCCGTGCAACAAAAACCCGGGGCCAGCGGCCTGCTCGCGCTGGACTGGCAGAACGGCAACCGCACCATCCTCGTCGATCCGCTGCTCACCGGCCTTATCGCGGGTTGTACGCTGCATACCACCCAAGCGGAAATATATCGCGCGCTGATCGAAGCCACCGCTTTTGGCGCGCGCGCCATCATCGAACGCCTCAAGGAATACGGCGTGCGCGTCGACCGCATCGTCTGTGCCGGCGGCATCGCGGAGAAAAATCCGCTGCTGATGCAGATCTACGCCGATGTCACCGGCTGCACGATGCGCGTCTCCGGTTCGAGCCAGGCCTGTGCGCTCGGCGCCGCCATCTCCGCTGCGGTGCTCGCCGGCGCGCACCCCGATTTCCCGACGGCCCAGCGCAAGATGACCTCGCTCAAGCAGGTCGCCTACAAACCGAAGGCTGCCGCGCAGAAGACCTACGACCAACTTTACACGCTCTATCGCCAGCTCCATGACTCCCTCGGCGGTCTGAACAAATCAGCAGACCTCTCCCGGGTCATGAAAGATCTGCTCGTGATCAAGGCCTCAGCCCGGTAGGGCGCGACTGTTGGGCGCACCGCGAACGCCGGGCGGCCCGGCGGGCCGCCCCCACCCTCTCAACCATTAATTTTTCCATGAAACTCCTCGCCCCTTCTGAAATCTGGTTCGTCTGCGGTTCGCAGCACCTCTACGGCCCCGGCCCGCTCAAGCAGGTCGCAGCTAATGCGCGCGAAGTCGCCGGCGCCCTCGCGGCCTCCAAGTATATTCCGGTCAAAGTTGTCTTCAAAGCCCTGCTCACCACCTCGGATGAGATCACGCAGCTCTGCCTCGACGCCAACGCCGATCCCAAGTGCGCCGGCCTCATCCTGTGGATGCACACGTTCTCGCCGTCGAAAATGTGGATTCGCGGCCTCACCGTGTTGAAGAAACCTTTCTGTCACCTGCACACCCAGTTCAACCGCGATCTCCCGTGGGACGAGATCGACATGGATTTCATGAATCTCAACCAGGCCGCCCACGGCGACCGGGAGGCCGGGTTCATCCACACGCGTCTCCGCCTCGGCCGCAAGGTGGTCGTGGGGCATTGGAGCGACGAGGAAGTGCAGCAGCGCCTCGGCGCCTGGGTGCGCGTGGCCCGCGCGTGGCACGACTGGCAGGG
>CAZBLQ010000060.1:0-21827 GCA_964492635.1 uncultured Oleiharenicola sp. | reverse complement strand
GGTTGACATCGCCGAAATCCCCTCGGTAATCCTATCCCTTTACGTAACCAAACCTCTATCCGATTCCGTCATGCCCGCAGCCAACGACCTCCGCAAAGGCCAAGTCATCACTTTCAACGGTGAGCCGCACCTCATCATGGAGACCCAGCACCGCACCCCGGGCAATCTTCGCGCGTTCGTGCAGGTAAAGATGCGCAACCTCCGCTACGGCAAGTCGCTTGAGCAGCGCTTCAACTCCCCCGATCACGTCGATGTCCTCGCCACCGACCGCCGCACCCTGGAGTTCAGCTACGCCGACCGCGACACGTTCTCGTTCATGGACCCGGAGACCTTCGAGACCTTCGAGATCAACGCCATCATGATCGGCGACGCCAAGAACTACCTCGTCGCCAACGGCAAGGCCGACGTGCTTTTCATCAACGACGTCCCGGTCACCATCGACGTTCCCTCTTCGGTTGTGCTCAAGGTCATCGAGAGCGCGGAGGGCATCAAGGGCGACACCGCCAGCAACGTGCAGAAGCCGGCCACTTGCGAAACCGGACTCGTCGTCTCGGTGCCACTCTTCATCAAGCCCGGCGAGTTGATCAAGGTCAGCACGGCCGACGGCTCGTATCTGGGTCGGGCCTGAACGGCGGCCATAGGCTGTCGGCCATAAGCTTTAGGCTATTTCATCCAGCCCGCGGTTTGCTCCGCGGGCTTTTTTGCGGGGTGGAGCGCGGCCTCCGGACGCGCTGCGAACCCGTCCGGAGGCCGGGTTCCACCCTCGGCCCGGCAACGGTGAAACCTATCGACATCCAGACGCTCTGTTGAGTTTGGATTCGCCAGCGGCGCGTTATCCCCGTTCCGGCCTGCTGGCCGGCCGGGATTTGTCCGGGGCCAGTCGCCCGGCAAAGGATAACGCGCCCTACCCCAACTCCGCCACCGCCGCCTTGTAGGCTGCGGCTGCTTCCTCGGCACCGCTGGCCGATGTTTTCAGGTCGCGCAGCAGGCCGTCCTGCAATCCGTAAATCCAGCCGTGCACGGTCAGTTCCTGGCCGCGGCTCCACGCATCCTGCACGATGGTCGTCGAGTTGAGATTCGCCACCTGCTCGATCACGTTGAACTCGCACAGCCGCGCGCTGCGCGCCGTGTCGTCCGGCAGCCGGCAGAGGCAACCGTCGTGTTTTTCGCGCACGTCCTGCACGTGGCGCAGCCAGTTGTCGGCCAGGCCGACCCGCTGGCAGCGCACCACCGCCTGCACGCCGCCGCAGCCGTAGTGGCCGACCACCATGATGTGCTTCACCTTGAGCACATCGACCGCGAACTGGACGACCGAAAGGCAGTTCAGGTCGGTATGCACGACGACGTTGGCCAGGTTGCGGTGCACGAACACCTCGCCCGGCAACACGCCGATGATCTGGTTCGCCGGCACACGGCTGTCAGAGCAGCCGATCCAGAGGTATTCCGGGTTTTGCTGGCGGGAGAGCTTTTGGAAAAACTGCGGATCGCGCCGCTTGATGTCCTCGGCCCATACCTGGTTCTGTTCGAAAAGATGTTTCAGGCTCTGCATGCGCGCGGAATAGTTCGGATGAGACGGGTCTTGTCCATCCCGGAATCGCGCGGCGCGTTCGGCGCGGCTGCCGCCAGCGGGCTGTGCTTAGCCGGGCTCATGCAGTTGAAGGCAAAGTTCACCTGGGATGAGGGCAAACTGAAAGGTGGTCGCCGATTTCCACATCGGCGACAGGCGTCGGTATGGAAACCGACGCCCACCTAACTGCCTGAGTCCGGCTCAGTCGCCGTTGCCACTATCCTTCATGTGGCCGGTCAGATAGGCGTCGTAGGCGGCGAGATCGAGCAGGCCGTTGCCGCTGAGGTTGAAGACGATGACTCGCTTGCGTCCCTCTTCACGGCACCTGATCGCCTCGTCGATGGCGATGGAAATGGCGTGCGCCGACTCGGGCGCGGGCACCAAACCCTCGCTGCGCGCGAAAAGCACGCCGGCCTCGAAGACCTTGAGCTGCGGCACCGCGACGGCGTCGATCAACCCGAGCTTGAGGCAGTGGCTGACCATCGGCGCCATGCCATGATAGCGCAGCCCGCCGGCGTGGATGCTCGGCGGCATGAACTTGTGGCCGAGGGTGTACATCATCATCAGCGGCGTCGTCTCGGCGGTGTCGCCAAAATCGTAGCGCAGTTCGCCCTGCGTGAGCGAGGGACAGGAGGAAGGCTCGACCGCGATGATGCGCGTCTTTTTTCCATCGGTAATCTTCCGCTGGATGAACGGAAAGGTCAGGCCGGCGAAATTGCTGCCGCCGCCCGCGCAACCGATGACGATGTCCGGTTCCTCCCCGGCCATTTCCATCTGCCGGATGGCCTCCTGGCCGATGACGGTCTGGTGCAGACACACATGGTTGAGCACGCTGCCCAGCGCGTATTTGGTGGCGGGGGTCTTGACGGTGTCCTCGATCGCCTCGCTGATGGCAAGGCCCAGGCTGCCGTTGCAGTCGGGATCCTCGGCCAGCACCTTGCGGCCGAACTCGGTGTGACTGCTCGGGCTGGCATACACCGTGGCGCCGTACGTCTGCATGAGCAGCTTGCGGTAAGGCTTCTGATGGAAGCTGACCTTCACCATGTAGACGGTGCACTCAAGGCCGAACACGCTGCAGGCCATCGCCAGCGACGAGCCCCACTGGCCGGCGCCGGTTTCGGTCGCGAGACGCTTGGTGCCGGCGACCTTGTTGTAGTAGGCCTGCGGGATGGCGGTGTTGGGCTTGTGGCTGCCGGCCGGGCTGACGCCCTCGTATTTGTAGTAGATGTGGGCGGGGGTTTTCAGCGCCTTCTCGAGCCGGACCGCGCGCAGCAACGGCGTCGGCCGGTAAAGCGCATAGACATCGCGCACTTCCGCCGGGATCTCGATGGTACGTTCCGCGCTCATCTCCTGCATCACCAGGCTTTCCGGGAAAAGCGCCGTCATCAGGTCCGGCGTGACGGGCTGGCGGGTGCCGGGATGCAGCGGCGGGGGCAGCGGCTCGGGAAAATCGGCAAGCAGATTATACCAGTGCGTCGGCATTTCCTCGGCACGGAGAAGGAACTGAAGCGGTTGGCTCATGGGAAAAAGGGTGACAAAAAATGCGCAGCGCTTGCTATCACGCCGCCCCGGGCACGTCACCACTTTGTTACGACATAACCGCGCCGGCGCGGTTTTCCGGGCGTCGCGCAGCGGAGATCACTTCACCTGCAGGCTTTGCGGCGTGTATTCCATCAGCTCGATGGCGTTGCCGTCCGGATCCTTCAGCCACGCCTGCTTCGAGTGGTCCATCTCCACCTTGACCGGCGTCACCTCGACGCCCTTGGCCCTCAGCTGCTCGCAGTATGCCTCGAGCCCGGTCACCTCGAAACTGAAATGCCGGTAGCGGTCGCCGTCGTGAGACTGGAGCGGAGCCAGGTTCTCGCCCCACTGTTTCACCGCCCGGGCGTGGTCAAAGATCTCGATGAACGTCGTCTGGCCCGTCGCCATGTAGTAACCGAACTCGAAACCGTCGTTGTTGCGCATCGTGAATTTCACCGGACAACCGAGCACGTCGCGGTAAAAGGCGACCATCCGGTCTAGTTGATTGGTATAGAAACAGAGATGGGCGAGTTGTTTGATCATGGGTCAACTGAATCGATCAACTCCAGTTCAAGATAGTTGGAGCCAACCACTATTGAGAGGGCAGCTTGGGATCGGAAGGAAATCCTACCGGTATAGAAAACTTAATTCGCGACTCTAAGCTCTGCATAGACCCAGAATGAGCGTGAGTAGATGCTCCTAGTGAAAGCACTGCCACCCCGATCTTCCCGCCCGTTCCGTTTTGATCTGAGGCAGAAACTGCAATGTCGAAATCCACCATATGAACCATGGGGCGAAAAAGCTGGCCCTCTGTAGGTGAGTAAAGAAAACCAATATTTTTTGCGTTACCTGGGCCACTCGGTTCAACACTGCCTGGAGCGATAAATGCACTGGAACTCTTCAACTCCGTCTGAGCATCTTGGATGCCACCCATGATTTAAACTACCGCTTCTCTGATAAAGTCTCTTAGTTGAATTTCCATGACTTGTTCCTTTGATTAAAAGGGTAACGCACAAGTATAATCATACAACATTCATAATCACACCACCCGCGACCACAGCACCTTGAGGTAGCGGCTTTCGGGGCAGTTGGAATAGACCGGATGGTCGATGCCGGGGCCGGTGCGGTCGAAGAATTGCAGACGGCGGTTGAGCCGGTGCGCGCCCTTGATGACGCATTCCTCGAAAGTCTCAAGCGACACGAGGCCGGAACAAGAGCAGGTAACAAACAACCCGTTGGGTTTCACCAGGCTGGCGGCAATCTGGTTCAGATCGGAATATTTTCGCATGCCCTCGGAGGCGCCGGCGGGCTCGCGGGTCATGACAAATTTCGGCGGATCGCACATCACGGCGTCGAACTGCTCGCCGTTCTTCTGCATCTGCCGGGCGTAGGCGAAGGCGTCAGCGTGCACCCACTTGAGTTTGTTGGGCGAAATCTGATTCAGATTGGCGTTGCGCCGGCCTTGCGCGATGACGGCCTTGTCGAGATCCACTGCCGTGACTTCGGTCGCGCCACCGAGCACCGCGTTGATCGAGAAGCCACCGGTGTAGCTGCAAAGGTCGAGCACCCGCGCGCCCTTGACGAGCTGACCGAAGCGGCGGCGGTTGTCGCGCTGGTCGCAAAAGAAGCCGGTCTTGTGTCCCTCGGTGAAGTCCACCTCGTATTTCACGCCACCCTCCTTGATGCGGACCTTGTCCGGGGCCGACGCGATAATCTCCTTCATCATCGACGGCTTGATGCCCTCGAGGCTGCCGAGGTCGTGGTCCACATGCACGCGGACGTGCTTCGTGCCGAGCAGCTCGTGAAGAAGCGGCAGCCATTTCGGCAGACGCAGAAACATGCCGAGACTGTACACATCGCAGTAAAGCACATCGGCGTAGCGGTCGATCGTGAGGCCGCTCAGGCCGTCGCCGTCGGAGTTGATGACGCGCCAGGCATCGGTCTGCGCGTCGAGCTGGAACATGTCCTGGCGCAGCGCGACCGCACGGCGGAGGGCCATTTCAAAATATTCCTCGCCAACCGGCTCGCTCGAGTGGACGACCACGCGCAGCGGCATCTTGGCGCGGGGATTGAAGAGTCCGGTGCCGACGCGGTGACCGAATTTGTCGTAAACGGACACGAGGTCGCCCGGCCGGGCGTCCCGCGAGACATCCCCGAGCATGCGGGGAAAAATGGCCGACTGGAAACTGACGAACTTCAATTGCGCCCATGGCTTCGACCACTGGTCTTGCGGCAACGGTTCGCCCAATTCGGGGCGACCGGGGTTGATCGGGAACTTTTCGTCGGTCTCTTCCATTCCGACCCACGCAAAGCCGCAAAGCGGCGGAGGGCAAAGAAAAAGGCCGGCCCCGCAATTGCGTGACCGGCCGGAGATGAACAAAAAAACAAATCAGGACGCGGCGCGCGACTTGCCCATGATGAAATAGAGGATCGTGCCGAGGAAGGGCAACAGGATGATGAGGATGACCCAAAGCAGCTTGTTGGGATTGCTGCTCCCGATGCAGTCGATCAGCGCAACAATCCAGAAAATGAAACAGAGGAGGGCGATGAGATAGTTCAGGTTCATGCCCTTGGAGGATAGCGGGCTTCGTCTCCGTGTGCGATGGGGCCAACACCTACCGGGGTGGCATGGCAGAATGGAGGCGGGACTGATAATCCCGTCTCCACCAAACAAAAAAGGCCGGCCCCGAGGGACCGGCCTGATAGAATCGCGAGCAAGCTCGCTCCCACAGATGGACGCTGCTTATGCCACGCGCTCGACGATGAGCGGCGGCGGGATGGGGCGCTTGGGGGCGAGGCGGTAGGCGTCCTTGAAGTAGTTGAGGGCCTGCTCGAGCTTGGCCTCGTCGTTGTAATGGATCATCATGAGCGGTTCGCCCTGCTTGACCTGGGTGCCGACCTTCCGGATCTCCGAGACACCTACCGCGTAGTCGATCTTTTGGGCGTGGGCGGGATCCTTGCCGGCGCCGAGGAGCGAGACGCCCTTGGCGATCATGGCGGCGTTGATGGTGTGCACATAACCGCGCTTCGGGGCGGGTAGTTTGCGGATATGCCGGGCCGTCGGGAATTTTTCCGGATGATCGATGAAGGAAATGTCGCCGCCCTGGGCCTTGATCATGTCCTTGAATTTCTCGAGCGCCGAGCCGTCGGTGAGATGCCGCTGCACGGTCTGCTTGGCCGAAAGCGTGGAGCCGGCGACGCCGGCCAGGCGGACGATCTCCATGCCGAGCTTGAGGACCAGCTCCTTCATGTCCTCGGGGCCGCCGCCCTTGAGCAGCTGAATGGCCTCCTTGATTTCGAGCGCGGTGCCGACGGTGTCGCCGAGCGGCTGGTTCATGTCGGTGACCAGTGCCACGCAGCGGCGCTTCATGGAACGGCCGACGCGGGTCATGGAACGGGCCAGCTGTTTGGCCTGCTCGAGGTCCTTGATGAAGGAGCCATTGCCCCACTTGACATCGATGACGAGGCCCTCGGCCCCTTCGGCAAGTTTCTTGGAAAGCACGCTGCCCGTGATGAGCGGCAGGCTGGGAATGGTGCCGGTCTCGAGGCGGAGGCTGTAAAATATCTGATCCGCCGGGGCGAGTTCGGGGCTCTGTTCGGCAATGGCGCCGCCCACGCGGGCGAGCTGGTCGACGAAATGCTGGATCGTCATGTGGCTCTTGAAGCCGGGGACCGCGGAAAGCTTTTCCAGCGTGGTGATGACGTACTCCTGCTCGACCCCGCACATCATCGGCACAACGACACCGCTGGCCATGGCGAGTGGCGCAAGCACGAGGGCGGTCTTGTCGCCGACGCCGCCGGTCGAATACTTGTCGATCTTCGGCTTGGAGATGTGTGACAGATCAATGACTTCGCCGGAAAGCATCATTTCTTCCGTAAGAATGGCCGTCTCCTGGGCGGACATGTTGGCGAAGAAAATTGCCATCAGGAGCGCAGACTGCTGGTGCTTCGGCATCTCTCCATCCAGCGTGGAATCGATGATATAGCGGATTTCCTCCTGCGAAAATTCCTGACCGTCGCGTTTCTTCTCAATCAATGAAGTAAAGGACGGTTTAATGAACCGGCGCGTGGGAATGGGACGTTTTCTCATGGAGGTCACGGATATGTGTCGGGGATGGCGCCGTGTGGCGCAAAGCTCGTGAAGGCAAAGAGTTTTGCTAATTTTGTCGAGCCTTAAATAACCCTATGACCGGCTATTTTTACGGCGAACAGCTCGGTGAAATATCTCGGCGTCAGGCCGCGCCGGATCCGCCAAAATCCTTCTTGCTCAAAGCCAAGCGCAATTCCTCAATCAGCCGATGGACCTTCCGTTTAACGTCGCCAGTCATCTCGATGAGGCCCTGCGGGCTGCCGCCGCATTGCTCGGGGTGGCCGAACGCGGCTTTCAACCCGAGGTGCGGGTGGCCGACCCCGCCAATGGCGATTATCAGGCCAACGGCGCCCTCGCCTTTGCCAAACGCGAAAAGCAAAATCCGCGCGCCTTGGCCCAGCAAATCGTCGACCAACTGGGCGGGCTGCAGGAGCATTTTGACATCAATCTGGCCGGGCCGGGTTTCATCAACTTCCGCCTGAAACCCGCCGCCCTGCTGGCTTGGTTGCAGAACTACGATTCCGAGCCACATCTGCAATCCGGCGCGGCCCGCGCCCGCCAGGGCCAGACATGGATTGTCGATTATTCGTCACCCAACACGGCGAAGCAAATGCACGTCGGGCACCTCCGCTCGGCCGTCATTGGCGAGGCCATCTGCCGCCTCCTGGCCTTCAGCGGCGCAAAGGTGATTCGCGACAACCATGTTGGCGACTGGGGCACCCAGTTCGGCAAACTGATCTGGGCTTATAAGCGCCAGCTTAACCCCGCCGCCCTCGCCAGCGAACCGCTGGAGGAGTTCGAACGCCTCTACAAACTTGGCAACCACGCCGCCGAAGCCGATCCGGCGGTGCTCGCCGAAGCGCAGCAGGAACTGGTCAAGCTTCAGGCCGGTGACGCCGAAAACCTGGCGATCTGGCAGAGAATCAACGAAGTCTCCCTGGCCGCCTTCCAGCTGATCTACGACCAGCTCGGCATCCGCTTCGACGTCATGCTCGGCGAAAGTTTCTACAACAACCAGGTCGAGCGGGTCTATCGCGAGCTGTCGGACTGCGGTCTCGCGCAGGAGAGCCAGGGCGCGCTCGTGGTCTTTCACCCCGGGCATCCGCGGTTCGCCACGCAGCCGTTCATCATCCGCAAGAAGGACGGCGCGGCCAATTACGCCTCGAGCGACCTCGCAACCCTGCTCTACCGCCACGAACACTTCAAGGTGGACGGGGCGGTCTACGTGATCGATTTCCGCCAGAGCGACCACATGGACCAGCTTTTTCTCACGGCCCGGAAGTGGTTCGAGAAGACCGGCCGCAAGCTCCCGCAGTTGGAGCATGTCGACTTCGGGACCGTGCTCGGGGAAGACAACAAGCCGCTCAAGACGCGCAGCGGGGAAAATATCCGGTTGAAAGACCTGCTGCACGAGGCCCGGGAACGCGCCTACCAGCTGGTCAGCGGGAAAAGTCCGGAATTCCCCGAGGCCGAGCGCCGCGCCATCGCCGAGATCGTGGGCGTGGCTTCGGTGCAATATGCCGACCTTTCCCAGAACCGTTCAAGCGACTATGTGTTCGCGTGGGACAAGATGATCTCGCTCGAAGGCAACACCGCCGCCTACCTGCTCTACGCCGTCGCGCGCATCCGCAGCATTTTCCGCAAAGCCGGGCTCGATGCCGCCCAGCCGCCGGTCGGTGATGCCACCGCCCCCGAGACTCCGCAGGAAATCGTCCTGGCCCGCAAGCTGGTAAAGTTTTCCGACGCGGTGCAGCTCGCGACCAACACGCTCCGCCCGCATTTCCTCGGCCTTTATCTCTACGAGCTGGCCGGCGATTTCAGCACCTTCTACGCCGCCGACAAAGTAATCGTGGATGATGAGGTCATCCGCGCCCGGCGTCTGCTGCTCTGCCACCGAACGCTGATTGTGCTGGAGGCCGGCCTGCACCTGCTCGGTCTGCGCACCTTGGAGCGGATGTAAGCCCCCGCCGTCCGCCCGGTTCTCCAGTCACTTCGCACTTGCCGCAAAGCGTCCGACCGGCAACATAACCCGCGCGATGGCCAACCAAGAGATTTATATCCGCGGGGCAAATGACACGGAGGCGCGCGGCCCGTTTACGATGGAGCAGCTTGTTTCGCTCGCCGAGACCAACGACCCGGCCAAAGGGGTGACCTTGGAAACCTATTTCTACGACGCCACCACCGAGCAGTGGCTGCTGGTCGGCAGCAATCCCGAGATGAAAGCCGCCCTCTGGCCCGAGAAGAAGAAAATGGGCTTTAAGCAGAAGGATTTTACCGTCATCGGCGAGGAAAAGACGAACAGCGCGCCACCCATCACCGTGCAGGAATTCCTCGCCGCGGCCGAGGGCAAGACCGAGGACACGAAGGGCAAGAAGGACAAGAGTCAGATGATGATGACCGCGGCCATCTGGGGCACGCGTTCGGCGGCCGTCATCAGCTTGCTCAGCGCCGTGGCGCTGATCCTGCCCAGCATAGATGTCCTCATCGCGATGGACCTGCCAAAAATCCTGGAGAAGCCCTTTATTCTATTGGGCCTGGTTGATGCCGGCATCGGCATTTTGCTGCTGCTGGGTGTCATCACCCTGTATCCTTTTGTCCGCTTTCGCGCCGTCTTCGGCCTGGGTTTCCTGGGGTTTCTTTTCATGACCCAGGGGCAGCTCACGCCCATGATCGCGATCGCGGCAGGCTCGACCGGGCTTTATTTCTGCACCATCTTCCTGAGCTACATTCCGCTGGCCGTGGCCGCCCTCCTGGGTCTGGGTGGCATGGCGATGCTCCTGACTCTTTCGTATTCCTGAACGCGGTCGGATCCGCCTGGTTTCGCTCATGGCCCAGTCCCCGTTCCTGCTCCGGCTCCGCAGGCTTTGGGAACAGGACATCTGGGCCGCTGGCCTGAGCCGGGAACGAACGGCCAAGAGCCGTTTTTTCACCCTGTTGCGCATTGCCTCGATCACGCTGTCCGGCTTGCAGGAACTCAAGTTTGCGGCCCGGGCCGCCGCCCTCAGTTACAGTTCACTGCTGGGTCTTGGTCCGCTCGTGGCCATTGCCGTGCTCATTTCCGGTTTTGCCCTCGGGGATCGCGACCCCGCCCTCGCCGCCGCCAGTCTTAACCGCGTCATCAGCTTCATTGCCCCGCAGGTCGACCAATACCAGAAGGCCGTGTCCGACGAGCAGGCGGGCACGACCGCCGCAGTGACGGATCCCGCCTTGGCGCATCCACCCGCTGATCCCGAAATGGTCAAGCTCATCAACAATTTCATTACGCACAGCCGGTCGGGTACGGCGGGAGCCGTCGGCCTGGTGGCCTTGCTGGTCATCGTCCTTCTCCTTTTCACCAACATTGAAAACACCTTCAATGACATCTGGGGAGTCCGGCGCGGGCGCAACTGGCTCACACGCATCGTGTATTATTGGACGGCCGTCACCTTGGGCGCCGTGCTGTTCTTCACGTCCCTGACGCTGTTTTCCGCCGGCCCCTTCATCAAGCTCTTCATCAACAATCTGCCCTTCAGCCGAGAGCTGGCCCATGCCTTCACCCTGATCCTGCCCTCCACTTCCGCCCTCCTGCTCATTATTATTCTGACCCTGTTTTACCGCCTGATTCCCCACACCCGGGTGCGCTGGGGAGCCGCGGTAATCGGCGCGGTGCTGGTCACCGGACTGCTCTTCCTGAACAATTACCTCGCCTTCCTTTATTTCCGCAACGTCGTCTCGACCAAAAGTCTCTACGGCTCGGTCGGTATCCTGCCCATTCTCATGCTCGGCCTGTATGTTTTCTGGCTGTTCGTGCTCATCGGCGGTCAGATCACCTACGCGGTGCAAAATGTGCATTACCGCAGCAGCCAGACGGCCTGGCACAGCCTGAACCACGCCACCCGCGAGGGCATGTCGCTGCTCGTTCTTCTGCTCATCGCGCGCCGGTTCAAGTCCTGCCAGCCCGCCTATTCTGTCACCGGCCTGTCGCACGTCATCCGGGTGCCCTCGCAGATTCTCAACGAAAGCCTCAACCGGCTGTGCGACCTGCGGCTCATCACCGAACTGCCGCCGGGCGAGGCGACTGATCCGAATGATCTCCGCTACCAGCCGGCCCGCCCGCTGGACAAAATCACCCTCGCCCAGTTCCGCCAGTTTTTTGAGGACTATGGCGAAGCGCCCAGCGGGGGCCTGCTCGACAATGTCGATCCCTTGCTGGCGTACTACCATGACCACCTCCGCGCCAGCCAGACCCAGGCACTCGGGCAGCAGACACTCGACCAGTTGCTCGGCGAGTTTCCCCAGTCCCGGGAGACGAATGCACCGTTTTCCATCCGCCCCGTCGCCGGTTGAAACACTGCATACGCCAGATCGGATTTGGACCCGGTGGCGATCATGGACAAGTTTGCCGTCGGGTTGGAGTCGGCTCAGGCGGACGTACCCGCTTCGCTGCTTGCCCGCCCGGGCAAGACCAGCCACTACCCGGCTCCTTCCCCTGTTGACACCCGACGCCCCGTTTCTACGGTTGACCGCTCTCCCCCATGATCTCCTGGATTCAACGCTCCTTTCACAAGCACTTTCGCTGGGTTTTCGCCCTTGTTCTGGCCGCCATGGCCATCCCGCTGATTGTCATCTTTAATCCGTCCTCCGGCGGCAACCGGACCGGTTACAAGGTTCTCGAGCGGCCCTTTTTCAACGTCAATCTGGGCAATGATGCGCAGAAACGCCGCATCTTTCTGGATGGCAATCTGAGCGCCAGTCTCGGGCCCCAGTTTTCCCTCTTTGCGTCCCGCGAGGGCGTCGAAAAATATTCCCTCGAGCGCGTCGCCGGCCTGGCCCTGGCGGACGAGCTCCACCTGCCGACGCCCACGGCCGACCAGATTTCCCGATTCGTCCTCACCCTCCGCGCGTTTCAAAATGAACAGGGCCAGTTCGACCAGAAGCGCTACCTCAACTTTGGCGATCTGCTCAAGACCGGCGGCCAGTTCACCATGACCGACGCCAACCGGGTCCTGCGGGACGACACCCGGCTTGAGCAGCTCAACAAACTCATTGGCGGCCCCGGTTACGTGCTGCCCAATGATGTCAAACTGCAGCTTGTTCGCTCCGACTCGAGCTGGACCGTGCAGGTTGCCACGCTGGATTATGCCGGTTTTGCGCCCGTCATCAACGCCAGCGACGAGGCGTTGAAGAAATTCCACGAGGAAAATTCGTTCCGTTATGATGTGCCGGCCCGCCCCCGTTTCAGCTACGTCGAATTCAAGGGGACGGACTATCAGCCCCCCGTGGGACCGACTGAGGCCGAGATGCGCGCCTTCTACAGCGCCAACACCGCCTCCTTCCCCGTGCCGGCCGACCCGGACAAGAAAGACGCCGCGGCCACCAACAGCACAACCGACAATTTCCCCAAGGTCCGGGCCCAGGTGGAGGCCGCGATGAAGAACAGCGCGTCCGCCCGTCTCGCCTCGAAAGCCGCCAACGAACTGACGGTGGCGCTATATGAGCACAAGCTCACCGCCAACTCGACCGAACTTGCCACCTTCCTCGCGGCCCAGCATCTGACGGTGGCGCCGATCGCACCCTATGCCCCTGACAATCCGCCCCAGGACAAGCCGTGGCTGGCCTCCTACGGCGAACAAATTGCCCGCTTGAGCAGCACCCGCTACTTCTCTGATCCACTGCCCACCGCAGACAGTTTTGTCGTACTCATCTGGAACGACAACCTGCCTGCCTACAAGCCGCTGTTCGCCGAAGTGAAGGAACGCGTGGCGAATGATTTCAGGGAATCCGAGAAACGCCGGCTGTTCATCGAGCGCGGCCAGGCGCTCCGGGCCCAGTTGCAGACCGCCGCGAAAACTGCCGCCGGTTTTGCCAGTGCGGCCGCGACCGAGAAACTTGAGGTCAAGACCTACGCAAACTTCACCCTGCGCCAGCCGCCCGCCGATCTGCCCGTCCCGGCCTTGCGCGCACTGCCGGGGCTCGAGACCGGTCAGGTCGCCGAGATGTCCGCCACGGCCGACAAGGGGTTTATCGTCTATGCCCAGGAAAAGAAAATGCCCGACCTCAATCCCCGCAGCCCGCGCTATGTCGAGCAGCTACAACAGGGCATGCGCATCAGCGCCATGGCCAACGGAAACTCCTACCTCGGTGAGCTGGTCGAGCGGGAGTTGAAAAAAACCGCGTCCACCCCCGAAGCGCCTTGAGCCGGTCCAAGCCTGCCGCCCTGCCCGCTTATCACGTCATAAAACCGCCCGGCCATCTCCTTGCTGCCACCGCCTCGTGCGGTGGCATTTTCTTTGGTGAAACAGACTCTTGCCGGTGCCGTCACAAAAAGCTTAAACTTTTGCCACATTTCGCGTGTCCTTAGTCCGACTCCGCTCCAATTTCCCATGATCATGACCCTTAGCCGACGCCTCCTCCCGGTCCTGCTGTCCGGCCTGTTTTTTTGCTCCTGTGCTCTGGCGCAGGACAACACGCCCTCGCCGGTCCCCAGCAAACCCATGCTGCCGGCCCCGGGTCCCGTCGGAGAAGTCCCGCCTCCGCCGCCAGAGTCGGCAAAGCTCTCGCTCGAGGAATGCGTCGCCCGAGCACTCGACAAGAATTTCACCATACACATCCAGTCCATCGCGGCCAGTCAGGCCAAGGACGCGGTGATCATCACCCAGGCCGCCTATGATCCGATCTTCGGCGCGAACTGGCAGAAAGCGGTTTCTCAAAGCCCCATTATTTTCTACAGCACCTCCTCCACGGTCGGCGGTTCCAAGCCTACGACGGATAACCAGAGCACGACCCTCACGCTCACCCAGCCTGTTATCACCGGTGGAACCGTCACGGCCAACTACCAGCTGGGACGCAATGCCAGCAACACCGTGCAGACATTGCTCAACCCCTCCTACAACGGTCTGGCCTCAATCAACATCACCCAGCCACTCCTCCAGGGAGCGGGCGTCGACTACAACCGCGCCACCATCCAGATCGCCCAGCTCGGCGAGAAAATCGCCGGCCTTAACCTGAAAAGCTCGATTCTCAGCACGATCTACAACGTCGAGACGGCCTACTTCAACCTGGTCTATGCCCGCAAACAGTATCTTGTCGCCCTCGACAGCGTAAAACTTGCCCAGCAACTGCTCGATGAGAACATTGCGAAAAGGAACACCGGGGTCCTGACCGATCTTGATGTGGTCCAGGCCCAGGCCGGGCTGGCAACCTCGCAAAGCCAGGTGATCGGTTTTAAGCAGGCCATGGACAATGCCGCCGATACGCTCCAACAGGCTCTCGGTGAGCGCGAATTCACGAGTTCCGTCGGGTCCGTGGAATTTCCTGCTCTCACGCCCACGACGCCTTCGTTTGCCTATTCCTACAAACTCGCGCGCGACAACGGGCCGAATCTCGCCGTGATCCAGGACACCATCGAACAGTACAAGCTCCAGGCTCTGCGGGCCAAGCGCCTCAATCAGCCTTCCTTGAACGCCATCGGCGGCGCCGGTTATACCAGCGCCGAACATTCCTACACCGACGCCAATTCGACTGTATGGTCCGGCCCCGGTTACAACTGGAACGTCGGCCTGGCGGTGAATATTCCGCTCGGCATGCGGGCCACCCGGGCCCAATACCGTCAGGCCCTTGCCAATGTGGAAAGCGAACAAACGGCCCTGGAGCAGGTTGATCAAACGCTGATGGTGCAGGTCCGGGCCGCCGTCCGCGCGGTGGAATCGAACCAGCAGGGTGTCGAAGCCGCCACCCAGACGGTCGTGCTCAGCCAGAAACAGTATGAATTGCAGAAAGCTAAATTTGATGCCGGGGTCGCAACCAGTTTTCTGGTTCTGCAGGCGCAAACCCAATTGGAGACTGCCCGCCTGACCCTCTTGCAGGCGGAGACCAACCTGCGCCAGGCTCTCGCCAACCTTCGCTTCCTCGAAGGCACTTCGCTCGACGTCTACCGCGTCACATTCGGCAACAAGTGACCTTCCGGTGCGCCACTTGACGCACACCAGTGCGGGCCGACAGCGGCAATCCGGTATTCTGGCGTCCACGTTTGGGTTGGAAGGCGGGTGATTTGCCTTCCCTGTGCCGGGTGATTCATTCCAGCTAGCGGCGATTTTTGCGCGCTGGACCCGGGGCAAACCTGCAACACACTTCCTGCCATGGCTCAATCGAAGTCACGCTACACGCCCCCGACCGTCCCGACGCCGGCCGGGCCGCCATGGCTCACGTTCATCCTCATTGCGCTAGGCAGTGCCGCGGCCGGCGTGATCGGCACCTATCTGGTTCTGCAATCGAAGTTGCCGCGGCCGGCCGAATTGACAGCTCAACCACCGGCTTCAAGCTCGATTGCAAATGTGCCTCCAGCCCAGCTGACGGCCGGCGTACCGCCCGCCCAGGCTGATCGCAATCTTGGTAATTTTTTCTACGACCAAAACGACTGGACGCAGGCGATCCGCCACTACGAATCCGCCATCCGGCTGGGAGCTGACGACGCCGACATCCGCACTGATCTGGGGAACGCCTACCAGTTTTCCGGCCAGACCGACGCAGCTCTCGAGCAATACCGCACGGCCCAGCGGATGAACCCCGGTCATGAATTCAGCCTGTTCAATCAAGGCGGACTTTATCTGGAGCGACTCAACCAGCCGCAGAAGGCCGTGGAAATCTGGAACGAATACTTGCGCCGCTTCCCCCAGGGCCAGAATGCCGCGGCCGCACGGCAGCTCATTGCCCAGGCCAGCGGCCACCTGAGCGGGACCGCGCCCCTGTTTCCAGCGGCGGCGGCAACGGTACCAGCCGGTGCAGCACCCGCGCCAGTCAGCCCCACCGACCCCGACGTGGAAAAACTTCTCCGATTGGTGCCCCCGGCCCCGGCCTCCCACAAACCCTGAGCGCCCATCGCCAGTTTTATCCGCTCTTGGTCATGCCCACTCCACTATATGTCCGGGTCACTGTCTGGCTCTGGCTGATTGCCGCGCTCATTGCGGGCCGGTTCGGGCTGCTGACACGCTTCCTCGGTCCGGGACTGCAAATCCTGCTGTTTGGTCTCACCGCCGCAATCCTGCTGCTTTACTTCAAAATGGCCCCCTTGCGGACGTGGATCGACAGCCTTGATCCCCGCGCCCTGGTGCTGCCGCATGTCACCCGCTTTGTCGGCTTCTACTTTCTTGTACTGTATCAGCGCGGTGAACTGCCTTACGCCTTTGCCGTCCCCGGTGGCTGGGGTGACATTCTCGTTGCCGCGCTCGTGCTGCCGGTTTGCCTGCTGCCCCTGACTGACGCTACGCGACGCAGTGCGCTCACGATCTGGAATGTGTTTGGCTTCGTCGACATCCTGATGGTGCTCGCCACGGCGGCCCGGCTCGGTTTGCAGGATCCGGCCCAGCTCCGCGCGTTGACCTACCTGCCGCTCAGCCTGCTCCCGACTTTTCTGGTGCCCTTGATCCTCGCCACCCACGTGGTGCTTTTTGTGCGCCTGAGCCGGGAATCTCCCCGCACATGAACCCCGAGATCAAATACGGCTTGATCACCGGAGCCGGTGTCTGCCTCTGGATCATCGCCGAGTACCTGCTCGGTTTTCACACCACCCGCCCCGAAATCGGCGAGTACAGCGGCTTTTTTTCCAACCTGATCCCGCTGATCACGCTTTTTCTGCTCCTGAAAGGCAAACACAAGTCTGTGACCGATGGCCCGCTTCGCGTGGGCCAGGGCCTCAGTTCCGGACTTTACGCTTCATTCATCGCCGCCCTGATCGTCTATGTGTTCCTGCTTGCCTACAACCAGTTCATCAACCCCGGATGGCTGGACAATGCACTGGACTGGAAGGTCGCCCAGATGCGCGCCCAAGGCGTGACTGAAACCGACATCCGCAAGCAAATCACCTTTTACCGGCAGGCCAACAGCCCCGCGGGGCTCCTGGCCACCACCATCGTCGGGATGACCCTCGTGGGGGCGAGTTTTTCCTTCGGTCTCACCCTGCTCCTCCGGCGGCAACCCCGTTTGCCTTCGGCTTAAGTATACTATTAGTTGACATCGATTTGAATGCGGCGCGGGGTCAGCCGAACAGTTCATTGAGTTTCACGCTGCCGGCGGGCTGCTGGCGGTGCGCCGGCAGCTGGGTCTTGAACCAGGTGCGTTGCTTTTTCACCAGCCCGCGGGTGTTTTTCGCGATGGTTTCGGCCAGTTCACGCTCAGGCAGCCGGCCTTCGAGACAAGCGATGCTCTCCCGATAGCCGATGGCCTTGGCTGCGCTTTCGTTGTCCTTCAATCCACGCGCCAGCAGGCCGCGAACCTCGTCGAGCAATCCCGCCCGCAACATCGCCGCCACCCGCTGCGTGATCCGTTGTTCCAGCTCACCTTTCTCCCGCACCAGCTCGCACAGCAGTATTTCGCAATCGGCGAACGGTCCCGGCTGCGCGGCGAAATCCCTGTTCATCTCCGCGAGGGTCCGGCCGGAGGCCAGACATCTTTCCAATGCCCGCACGACCCGGCGCGGGTTCTTCACATCCAGGGTACCCAAGCCCGCCGGATTGAGCCGGCGCAATTCCTCCACCATCGCGTCGAGTCCCAGTGCCGTCTGGCGCTGTCTCAGCTCCTCCCGCAGTTCGGCCGGCACCTCAACTTCGTCGGCCACCGGGGCAAAAAATGCCTTGAGATAAAACCCGCTGCCGCCCGAGACCAGAACCTTGCGCCCGCGACCCAGTATGTCCGCCACCGCCGTGCGGACCAGCGTCACGTAATCAGTCACATCCATTTGCGCCGTCACCTCGCGGATATCGATCAGGTGATGGGGCACGCGGGCGAGTTCTGTCTGGGCCGGCTTGGCCGTGCCAATGACCATCCCGCGGTAAAACAACAGGGAGTCGCAGGAAACGATTTCCGCCCCGTTGGCCTCGGCCCAGCGCAGGGCCAGCTCGGTCTTCCCGACAGCGGTGCAACCGGTTAGGACGTGAAGGGTGCGCGGCATCACGCCAGTGCAAACCTTGCGCGCATTTGTTGCAAATCTGCTTTTGCCAAGCTGCAGCCAAGCCGTCTCACTGTCCGCCTCTTTCCCGCCTTTGAAAGTCAGGTTCATCTTCAATCCCCACTCCGGCCGCAATCGGCAAAACCCGTACCTCTACGACCGCGCCGTCGATTTCATCGCCCGGCACCGGCTTGACGGCACCATTGTCGCCACGGAACGGCCGCGGCACGCCACCGAACTGGCCCGGCAGGCCGTGGCGGAGGGCTGCGAGCTGGTCGTCGCCATCGGCGGCGACGGCACCATGAATGAAGTGGCCTCCGCGCTGGTCGGCACCCCGGCCAATTTCGGCCTTATTCCCTGCGGCTCGGGCAACGGTTTGGGCCGGCACCTCGGGATTCCCGGTCCCGGTCACGGCGCATTCCAGACATTGCTGCAAGGTCGACCGATGGCCATAGACACAGGCACGGTCAACGGATTCGCATTCTTCAACGCCATGGGTCTCGGTTTCGAGGCCAACATCGCCATGCGCTTCAGCCGGCTGACCAGTCGCGGCCTGGCGGGCTATTTTCGCGTCGGTGTTCCGTCGTTTTTTTCACACCAGCCTGAAAACGTCACAATTCAACATGACAGCGGCACGGCCACCCTGCGAACATTCACCCTCGCGGTCATGAACTCGGACCAGTACGGCAACGACGCCCGCATCGCGCCCGGGGCGAAAACGGACGACGGCCGCTTCGAGCTGGTGAGCATGCCACAGGTCGGCTTCGTTGGCGCTTGCGGCATGCTTTACCGGTTGGGCACGGACAGCTTCGATCAAGTCAAGGCGGTTACCAGGCTCAGCGGCGCAGAGTTCGTCATTGAACGGAGCAAACCGGGCTGGATCCACACTGATGGCGAACCGCGCGCCACTACTTCAAGGCTGGAGATCGCCCTCAAACCGCAAAGTCTGCGGATCATGGTGCCGGCCGCACCGTAATCCCGCCTTCGCCTGACAAGGGCGGACCCGTCAGTTCGTCTTGAATCCAACCGTCGTGCCGTCGGCGGCAACGATGCGGTTGCGTCCGCTCTTCTTGGCGGCATAGAGCGCCTTGTCTGCCACGGCCACCAGATCAGAGGCGCTGCCCGCGTCGACCAGGCTGGAGGCCACCCCGGCGCTGAGCGTGACCTCAATCGTCAGGCTGTCACTGATGACGCACGGGGTCTCCGCGAGCAACACGCCCAGCCGCTTGATGCTCTCGATGGCGCTGGCCCGGTCTGTCTCAACCATGATGAGGGCAAATTCCTCGCCACCATAGCGCGTCACGCGGTCGACATTGCGCACCTGCCCGGCCAGCAGGCTCGCCACGTGGCGAAGCACCTCGTCACCGATTTGGTGGCCATGGGTGTCGTTGATGCGTTTGAAGTGATCGATGTCGACCATCACGAGAGCAAACGGCCGCTGGAAACGCACGCTGCGGTCCCATTCCTCCTCCAGGATGCGCTGAAACTCGCGGCGGTTGAGCAGGCGCGTCAGCTCGTCGCGCAGCGCGAGTTGGCGCAGTTGCGCCAGCGTTTCATCCAGTTTCAACGCGTAGCGGAGGGAGCGTTCGAGCAGACGGGGGGTAAGCGTGCCCTTGACGAGATAATCCACCGCGCCGGCCTCCATCGCCGCGATGTCCACTTCCTCGCTGTCATCGGCCGTGAGAACTATCACGGGCGTCACACACCCCGCGATCCGGGCCTCGCGCAGGAGTGCCAGTCCATCCCGGTCATCGAGACGATAATCGAGCAGGCAGGCCGCGTATTTGCCGCTGGTCAGCTTTTTCATGCCCTCGTCATAGCTTTGGGCCTCCTCCAGTTCAAACGGACCGCTGCGAAAAGATTTCACCATCTCATGCATCAGCCGCTGTTGCAGGCGGTCGTCGTCGATGAGCAGGATTTTGCGCAGTTTGGTCATGTCAGGACAGCATAACTCATCGGACGCCAGCGACAAGCCCGGCGGCGATGATGCGCAAACGCGCCGGCAACCCCGCGCGATTGTCCAGATTGTCCTTTATGACGTTCACCAAGGCGCTGCCCACGACCACGCCGTCGGCCGAGCGCGCCACTTCCTTCACCTGCGCCGGGGTGGAAATGCCAAAACCCACCGCCACCGGCAGATCGGTAAACTGGCTGATCCGGGCGACCGCCTCGGGAATGTTGGCCGCGACCTGGCCGCGCACCCCGGTCACGCCTTCGCGGGAAACGTAATAAACAAAGCCCGTTGCCGCCGCACAAATTTTGGGCAATCGCTCCAGCGGAGTTGTCGGGGCGACGATGAACACGGTCTTCAAGCCGTGCTTCTTGCACGCCGCCAGCATCTCGCCCGCCTCCTCGGGCGGTAGGTCCAGCGTCAGCAGGCCGTCCACCCCGGCCTCTTTGGCTGTTCGCACGTAGTTCTCCACGCCGCCAGAAAACACGAGATTATAGTAAGTATAGAAGACCACCGGCGCCTGGCTCTTTTCGCGAATGCGCCTCACGAGTTCGAACACCCGGGCCGAAGTCATGCCGCCATCGAGCGCCCGCTGCGCCGCCAACTGGTTCGTCAGGCCGTCAGCCAGTGGATCGGAAAAAGGCACGCCCAGTTCGAGGATATCCGCCCCGGCGTCGAGTACGGCCCGGCACGCCCCCAGCGACGTGTCAAAGTCCGGGTCCCCCGCGCAGAGGTACGCGACAAAGGCGGCGCGTTTCTCAGTGTTGGCACGGGCAAAGGCTTGGGCGATGCGATCCATGGAGGGACCGCCCAGTTGAACCAGAACCGTGTGCGAGGCAAATCCGGATTTGAGAAAACGAAGGTCCACCGGGTTCCCGGCTGAGCGGCGCTAGTGGGACAGGGAAAACTCAACCAGCACGGGCCGGTGGTCGGACAGCAGGCTGCGCACAATCTCCGCCCGTGGCTCGCGGCATTCCTCTGGCAAAAACACGTAATCCAGCGCCCGTGCCGGCCAGAGCGAAGGGAAGGTGCGACCGGTCTTGGGCAGCAAAGTGTAGTTGTTGGCTTGCTCGAAGTAGCCCAGCAGCGTCGCGGTGGCATCAGGCCGGTGCGAGGGATTGTTGAAGTCGCCGCACACCAGCGGCGGCGAGCACCAGTGAGCGGCGCGGCGCACCTGCTGCTCGTCCAGAAAATGCATGAGCCGGCTGATCTGCCGGAGGCGTTGCGGGCGCGAACGGTGGTGCAGGTGGACATTGAGCAACGGCAGCCGGCCCTTCCGGGGCACCTCGATTTCCGCGAACACAAAGCCTTTCTCGCCCATCTTACGGGGGCCAAACGGCACCGTCTCGCTGTGTCCAATGGGGAAACGCGAGAGGAACGCATTGCCGTAGTTGAGATGAAAGCGGCCGGTGCGGCGGTTGTTCACACCGTGCACCGCATGGGTCAGGCCGCTGTGTTCGCTCAGGAAGGCGAGGTGGTCAAAGCTGCCGTTCCAGTGCGAGTTCTCGTCAATTTCCTGGAGCGCCACGATATCCGCCCCCAGCCGTTGGATCAACCGGGCGATTTTGAGCAGGTTGGCCCGGATTTTGGCTTCCGACCGCAACCCCTGATGCACGGGCAAGGCCCCGCGGGCATGGCCGATATTGAAAGTCAGGAGACGCAACCGGGGCATACCCTGAGCAAGAACCCGCTTCCCGAGTCCGCAATCGCAAAGCAGCGGGAAAAGTGGGGCGACCAACGGGACTCGAACCCGCGACCCCAAGATTCACAATCTTGT
>CAZBLQ010000059.1:14890-21906 GCA_964492635.1 uncultured Oleiharenicola sp. | reverse complement strand
CGTAGTTCCGAGCGCAGCGACATTCGGACATCCTCGGGGCTTGCCCCGGGGAGTAACGTTGGCGAAAGGGCGGAGTTCAATATCGCGTCAGCGCCGGATGCCGGCTTGCCAGTCGATGGAACCATGGCAACTTGCGGATTCGTGAGACCCCAGGTGCTGCTCGTTTTCCTGACCCGCTTTGAGGAGAGCATGGCCATGCTCAAAGGCATCGCCCATTATGAACGCACCCACCAGCTTTGGGCGGCTTTTCATGACGACCAAGCCCGCGCTGAAACCGAACCACACTGGCTCCGCAGCAAGAAATGGCATGGCGTCATCAGCCGGCACACCACGCCGGGGCTCGTGCAGGTCTGTACCGAGCTGAGAATCCCCCTCGTGGATCTGAATGACATCGAGCCTTATCCTGGCATTCCAAAGATACGCCCCGACAACGTCAGCCTTGGACATCTCGGAGCGGAACATTTTCTTGAGCGGGGGCATCAGCATTTCGGCTTTACCGGATTCTCCAACGACGGGTGGTCTCGGGAAAGGCGCGACGGATTTGTGGAGGCCCTTCGCCTCGCCGGACGCGAATGCGACGTATTTGATGTCAACTACCCTGGCGACCTTACACCTGTTTGGGACGAGGAGCAGATCTCATCGCTGGCAAGCTGGCTGAAACGTCTGCCAAAACCTGCCGGGGTCATGGCCTGCATGGACTTGCGGGCGCAGCAAATCATCAATGCAGCCCAAGCCAGCGATATTCTTGTACCGGAGGAAGTTGCAATTCTCGGAGTGAACAACGACCCCATCCGCTGCGAAATGACTTATCCTCCACTTTCCAGCGTGGTGCCGAACGCTTTTAAGTCCGGATACTGTGCGGCCGAAATGCTTGCCGAAATGTTAGCCGGCCGCAAACCCAGGAATTTTGATCTGCGCATTGAGCCGGTGGGCGTTGTTACGCGCCCATCCACCGACGTGCTCGCTATTGCTGACCGTAACATGGCCACGGCGCTCAGCTTTATTCGCGAGCGCGCCTGCCACGGTATCACGGTGGATCAGGTGATGCAGCACGCCTACGCCTCACGCAGTCAGCTCGAAAAGAAATTCCGCCACTACCTCGGCCGTTCGCCACAGGCGGAAATCCGCCGGGTGCAGGTCAGCAAAATCCGCCAACTTCTTATTGAAACTGATTTTCCTTTAAAGAAGATCGCTGAACTCACGGGTTTTGAGCACGTGGAATACATGTGTGTGCTGTTTAAACGCCTGACTGGCGATTCCCCCGGCACGTATCGCAAGAAAACACAGTCCAAAGTTGCTCAATAAGACTGCGGGCGACACGGGCATAAATGGCCCCCCGCCCGAGCTATAGCGGGAAAATACAGTTGCAAAGAAACTCAATTCATGAGCAAGTGAACTCATTCACGGCAAGCCGCGTGAAGCATATAGTGACCATGCTGTTAATGGGTGTCCCGCCCCATTATTGCACGGTCTGACAGCTGACTGTTCGTCCGACCAATACACCCCCAACCCTAACGACCATGAATCGATTGTATTCGCGTGCAGGAGCGTTCGCGCTCACGTCCGCGTTGTGTCTAGTAACCGTGGGGCGCCTCTCGGCGCAAGCCACCGCAGCGCCTGCTGCCACCAAACCGGAAGAGGAAACGATCGTGTTGTCCCCCTTCGTCGTCGAAGCGAGCGAAGACCAGGGCTACTCGGCCAAAGACACCTTGGCCGGCACGCGCGTGCGTACCGAGTTGAAGGACATCGCCTCGGCGATTTCCGTGGTGACGCAGCAATTCCTGAAGGACACCGGCGCGAAGAACAGCGCCGACCTGCTGGTCTACACCCCGAGCACGGAAGTGGCGGGTATCCGTGGTAACTTTTCCGGTGTCGCCGGCACGGGCATCTACCAGGAAAACACCATCAGCAACACGACCCGCGTGCGCGGTCTGGATCAAGCGGACAACACCCGCGACTACTTCCTGACCGACATTCCGTGGGACGGATTCAACGTCGGTCGCGTCGACCTGCAGCGCGGGCCGAACTCGATCCTGTTCGGTATCGGCAGTCCGGCCGGTATCATCAACACGAGCGTCAACGACGCCTCGTTCAAGACCGCCTACAATGTGGAAAACCGGATCGACCAGTACGGATCGGTCCGCAATTCCATCAACCTGAACCAGGAACTCGTGAAGGGTGTGCTGGCGATCCGGGTGGCGGCGGTGAAGGACAACGAACTCTACGAGCAGAACCCGGCATTCAACAATTCGACCCGCTGGTACGGCGCCCTGCGCTTTGATCCGAAGCTGTTCGGACCCGACAACCACACGTCGATCAAGATCAAGTATGAGGACGGCAAAGTGACATCGAACAATCCGCGGTCGATTCCGCCGGGCGATAACATCACACCGTGGTTCAAGACCGGGGTGGATGCGAACGGCAATCCAGGTTACAACAAGATCATCGTAAACCAGTTCAACAATCAGCAGCTGACCCCATGGGGTAATTCGATCCCCGGTTACTCGCAATACTTGGCGGGCGGCAAAGGCGGCGCCCTTGATAACGGACTCGTTCTGGCAAACCAGACCCGGTCTTTCTGGCCGGACGTCATCAACTATTACGAGGCTACTCCCCAAGCGATTAACACCGTGGCGAATGCCCCGGTTCCGAGTGGCACCCCGATCAAGACCATCGTCGCCCAGCCACAGACCGGTTTGGGCATCAGGGACAATGGCGCCGGCACCCTTGGCGGCGTATTCCCCGGCTTCCTCCCTCTGGCCATCCCGATGATGAATTCGTATGCCCAGCAGATCGGTACCCAAAACAACTCGACTCCCGGCCATGCTATCCCCGGTGGTGTGTATTATGCCAACGTAGTGCTGCAGGATCCCACCATTTTCAACTTCTACAAGAAGCTGGGTGATGGACCAAACAAGCACGAGTTCCAGAATTGGAAAGCGCTTAATATCGCGCTCGAGCAGAGCTTCTTCAATGACCGCCTCGCCTTCCAGTTGGCGTTCGACCATCAGGATTATCTCTCCGGCGCTGAGCAGTGGATGGCGGGCGAAAATTACAACATCAACGTTGATATCAATGCCACCTATGCCGACGGCACCCCGAATCCGAATTCCGGCCGGCCTTATTTCGGCAACGGCGCCTCGGCCCCCGGCCTGAACTATTCCAACCAGACCGTGCGTGACACCGTCCGGTTCACGCCGACCTACGAGCTGCGCACCGAGGACTTCCTCGGCAACACGGCGCTCGCGAAGATTCTCGGCAAGCACGTGTTTACCGGCGTCATGGAAAGGACCAATGTGAAACAGACATACATCAACTGGGCGGAGTTTGCCACGACGACCCAGTACATGCTCGATCACTCGCCCAATACTCCGGGAGTACCTCCGCTGGTTGGCCAATTGGGTGCCGATCGCAGCTTTGAATGGGTCTCCTACATCGGGCCGGACATGGTCGGCATGTCCTCGGCGCATGGCGCCAATCTGCAGGGAATCAACTATGTGATTGCCCCGCCGGTGCAGCAGACGGCCACGAACTTCAATTCCACATGGAACAAGCCTGATCCAGGTTGGAATGCCTTGCCGGCTTCCTTCCATACGAATAGTGACGGCAATTACACAAACGGCACCACGGTAATTCCCAGCGGCAGTATCATCAAATTGAATGACGGGTCTCTCATCGCGCAATGGGCTCCGGCCGCCGCGGCCACGTCGAGTTCCGCGGCAGTGGCGGCGCACCCGTACTACGTGAATCCAAACCCGGCACCCGCCGGTTACGTGGACCCGGGCGCCCCGTATACCTTCAACAGTTTCACCGACGGTACGGTGCAGAACACCGGCCAATACCAGAATCCCGGCAACTATGTCGGCTGGACGCAGGAACCGGTCACATGGTTGAGGGCCAGCAATCCGAACGACTACCCGAGCTTGGTGCAGTCGTCGAATCGCTCCCGTTTCCGCGACATCTCCCGGGGTTTCACCTGGCAGGGTTACATGCTCGGTGGCGACTTGGTCCCGACTGTGGGTTGGCGCAAGGACGTTATCACCAATTACCAGACGGCGGCTAGGACGGACACGAACACTGGATTCACCAGCTTGAATTATGATGACGACCTGAAGTCGCGCACCGATGTCCGCGGCGAAAGCAAGTCTTGGGGTGGGGTTTATCACCTGCCGAAGTCGCTCACCCAGCATCTCCCTTGGGAATCGACGGTCAGCATCTTCTACGACCGTTCCTCGAACTTCAAGGCTGACGCCTCCCGTTTGAGCATGGCCGGCCTGCCGATTCCGAACGCGACGGGTCAGACGAAGGAATATGGCGTCACCATCACCACCCTGCACGACAAGCTGTCGTTGAAGGTGGACTGGTTCAAGACGAAGGTCTCGAACGCGACTTTGTCTGACACGCAAGGCAACTCGATCGGTGGCCTCGGCGCCAACGGCTACTTCGTGGCTGACGGCTCCATCTGGGGCTGGGCTTGGGCGACCAGCGTTCAGGAAGGCTTGCGCGGCAATACGCCGAACTCGAACTTCTTTGATGCGGCTGGTGCCGATGGTCTGCCGCACAATACCGCTGCAGATATCGCTGCCTATGATGCCTACAACCGGGTGGGCGGTACCTTCACTAACTCCTCCGGAACGACCTATCACTATGTCGGTGGCAATGCCATCGTCAACGCTTGGCTGAATGCTCCGTTCCCGGCCACCTTCTTCTCGAGCTATAACCTGACTCCGGCCCTTGACCCGAAGCTTGCTTACGCAAGTGGCAATCTCCGGGATGCCTATGTGGGTGGCGTAGATGTCTCGAGTGGCGCTCCGGCGGGTGGTGGATCCAGCTTCGGCAATCACCAGACCACGGTCGACAACCTCTCGAATGGTACTGAAATCGAGCTGAGCTACCAGCCGGTGAAGAACTGGAACATCACCATGAACTATGCTCACGTTCATGCAACTCACGAGAACATCGACCCGGTCTCCCAGGCGTTCATCGGTGCGATGACCAAGTTCATGAACGGCCCAGGCGGTCAGGTCCGTGAGTGGTACAATGGCGGCGGCCCGCTCGGCCTGCAATGGGACCAGAGCATCGTCGCCCCTTACACGCTTGAGTTGAACCAACTCGGCCACGCGGCGCCTGAAGTCTCACCGTGGAGATTCAATGCGGTTTCCACCTACAGTTTCGATCGCGGCATGCTGAAAGGCGTGTTTGTCGGCGGTGCGCTTCGCATCGAGGCGGGTCGCATCATCGGTTACAAGTTCGACCCGAACTTCAAGAATGCGAACTCCAGCGACCCGAATTATGCGGTGAACCTTGTTCCGCAGGAAGTCGGGCTGACGAATGGTGGTCTGGACGTCAACCAGCCATTCATTGGCAATAACGAAAACCATGTGGATGCCTGGGTCGGCTACAGCAAGAAGGTCTCGCGTGACATCAACTGGCGCATCCAGCTGAACATTCGCAGCGTTGGTGAAAAGGATCGTCTGGTGGCATCACGCATCCAGCCGGATGGCAGCATTGCTCTCGCCCGTATCGTTCAGGGCATGGGCTTCCAGCTCACCAACTCGTTCGACTTCTAAGACAGCGTTTTTTCTGAGGCGGATTCCCGCTTCAGAAGAACCAAAGATTCAAGTCCGGCGGCCCAAAGCCGCCGGACTTTTTTGTGCCTGTATGGAAAGATATTCTTCCGAGTAGAAGGTTTAGGAGCCCAATTCGGCCAGGGGTAGTTTCAATGGATCGGATGCTCTGCCGGACAGCAGAGCTGGGTGCGCCGATTGGATACTCGCGGACGGTCTGGCGGTCCGTCCCTACCGGTGAGGCCACACAAAATTCTGCAAGCGCTGTTGGAATCAGATAATGATATTAACCTGCTTCGGTCTTGACGAATCACGGGGCAGGCGCCGAAAGGATCATCGTGGATGAGTTGGGTGGCAGGTTCTCTTCTGTGGTGACACCCGACGGCCAGCGGACGCGGATTTTTTTCGGGGGATTTCCCTCCGGGTAACCGAAGAAACACGCGGCGGTAGACTGGCTGTAAAAGCCCGAACCGGCATAAACTTCGCAAGTCTGGGTGGAACCATCGGTGAGTTCCATGTCAATGCGTGCGCCCACAGCGGTCGGATTGCCGGCGGGGCCGTGCAGAATTACTCGCAGCGAATGCCGGCCGGGAATACCCCGGTTGTGAAATACCAGGGTCGTATCGTTGTTGCGGGTGACGAGAAAATCGGGCCAACCGTCATGGTCGAGATCCAGAACAGCGAGTGCTTTGGCATCACCGGGCACAAGCAGATTGCTCTCCGCTGGCGGCACCGGAATGAAATGTCCGTGGCCATCGCCCCGCAGCAATTGACTGAGACCGCCGTCGTAACGGCCGATTGTCGGGATTGGAGCGTAGGAATTTTGCACGGCATAGATGTCGGCATGGCCGTCGCCGTCGAAGTCCCCGGCGACAATGCCTTGCAGTGGTGCGATCTGCGCGATCCGGGGCAGAGGTTCGAAGCGGAAGGTGCCGTCTGGCTGGCTGAGAAATACGCCGCTGCGCAATTCCGTGGCGGCGTAGCGTTGCGCCGCCGCCAGTTTTTCCTCGCCCAGAATCTCCTCGAGGGTGGCCCGGGCATAGGAGTTGTTTCTTGGATAGTGCTTGAGCACGGAGGGGATGGCGGCTCCGAGATCCTTGCGACAGCGCCAAGGAAAGAGAAGGTCGCCCTCATAGTAGGCTTCGACCACCTGGGGTTCCTCGCCACTGCCCTTGAAGTCACCATAAAATAGCAATGCCGGGTGCTCGGGGCTGGCGTGGTACTGGGTATTCAGGCCCACATTCCCTACGACATAATCGAGCCGGCCATCGCCGTTAAAATCTGCGGCGGCAATCGAAGTCCACCATCCCGTGCCGGCGGCGGCAAAGCCGGATTTCTCGGTCCAATCCTCGAATCCCTTGCCTTGTTGGTTGTGGAAATATTTCACGTTACCCCATTCGAGCGTAAGAAGCAGATCAAGCCAGCCGTCACCATCGACATCACTCCACA
>CAZBLQ010000059.1:12174-14790 GCA_964492635.1 uncultured Oleiharenicola sp. | reverse complement strand
CAGATCCTCTTTTCCGTCGCCATCGGCATCAAATAACAGCAGCGGCCCGTCGTTGACAGCCGGCCGGATTGTCAGCATCGGTGCATCTGTCTTCACGAAACGGCCGGAGACCGGGTCATGCAGAATACGCAGCGGATCCACGGTCGTTCCACCGATCACGATTGAGTCCCGTCCCTTGCCCTCGATGTCTCCCACGGCAAGAGCGGGTCCCCGACGATTGAGCCGGGTGGGGAGCAAGGGCTGCATGGCAGCCTCATCGACCGTTTCCTCGCGGGACAGGTGTGACAGGCCGGTTGCGATGCTCACTTCTTCAAACTGCCCCGTGGCCGGCCGTTTCGCTTCCATTGGAGCGACGGGCGGGGCGGGTTCGGTGATGGTGAAACGTCGGTCCGCAGCCAGGTTTTCAAAAGTCTGCACGTGCCCGCTGGGCCAGGTCACCGTGAGACGCTTGATCAGAGCATCGTCACCAAGGCCAAAATGAATTATCGGTTCACTGCTGGAAAGAACACCCCGGGCCAGGACAAGCTGGCGGACTTGGGGCCCTGAGGCGGTTTCAATCCGGACCGTCGCGCCCACCCCAAAGCGGTTGGAAACGGTTCCCCGGAGTTCGATGATCACCCGGTGGCCTGAATCGGAGTCATTGCGGAGAAGGGTGACACCTTTTTGGTAGTTCGCATAGACCAGGTCGAGGTCGCCATCACCGTCCAGATCGCCAAACGCCGACCCAAAACTCACTCCGCGCTGGTTCAGACCCCAGGCGGAACTGACGTTTTCAAATTCCAAGTTACCCCGATTGCGGAAGGCGAGGTGGGATTCGGCCAGAAGGGGGCTGTCGCGCATGACACGCAGTCGTTCCGGGATGGTCTCGGCGCTCATTTGTCGCGTCATGAGGTCGACATTGGTCGCTTCCCGGTTCATACCGTTGGTGACAAAGAGATCGAGGCGGCCATCGTTGTCCAAATCCTCGAAACGCGGGGACCAGGTCCAATCGGTGGCAGCAAGGCCGGTGAGAAAAGCGGCCTCCAGGCAACGGCCCGTGCCGGTGTTGAGATACAGCGCGTTGCGTTCATATTGCGGCGCCAGTCGGGGATTTTGGGCGTCTTCGATGGTGCGACTGCGTGAGTCGGCCATGCCGCGTTGATCCTTTTCGTGAGTGGTCGCCGCCATGTCGGGGACAAAGAAATCAATCAGCCCGTCGTTGTTTACGTCGCCCAAATCAGAGCCCATGGAAGAAAACGGCGTGTGCGGCACCACATGATCGATCACATTGGTGAAGGTCCCGTCACGGTTGTTGCGATAGAGTTTGTCGGGCTGGGAAAAATCGTTGGTCACGTAAAGATCGGGCCAACCGTCGTTGTCAAAATCCCACCAGGTGGCGGAATGCCCCTGCGCCTCCCCGGAAATCCCCGCGCGTTCGGACACATTGGTGAAGGTACCGTCGCGGTTGTTGTGGAACAGGTAGTTTTTCTGACCGTTCGGATGTTCGTTGAAATTCAGCAGATTGGTTTGAATAAAGACATCAAGCCAGCCATCGCGGTCGTAGTCGCAAAAGGCCGCCATGACGGAAGCATCATTCACATCGAGCCCGTAGGCATGGGCCATTTCCTTGAAGGTTCCGTCGCCCTGATTGATATAAAGGAGGTTGGGGGCATTGAACCGGCAGACGTAAATGTCCAGCCGGCCGTCGTTATTCACGTCGACAAAAGTTGCGCCTTGCTTCCAGACCCTGGCGGCATCGCCCTTGTCGCCGACCCCGGCTTTATCGGTTACATCCTCGAATTTCCAACCGCCGAGATTGCGAAACAGCCGGCAGCTCTCAGTCTTGCTCACGACGAAAATATCCGGCCGGCCGTCACCATCATAGTCGCCGATCGCGACCCCGGTGCCAAATGACCCCACTTCCAATTCATGGTTGAGCTCGCCCCACATCTTTGGGTCCGAATAATCGTTCGTGGTTACGACGCCGGTTTGCTGGGAGGGCAATTCGGTGAACATCGTCGCTCCACGAGGGCCGGAGCGAGGGGCCAGGATCTGCTCGGTCAGCCCGACCGCCGGTTCAGCCGCCCAGCCCGGAAGGCCTTGGAATACGACAATCAGCACCAGCCCGCGACAGAGGAAACGATCCATGCATCTCCTTGCGGCCAGGCGGGAGGAGTTTGCCGGGGGGGACATGGGCTGGATGATACAGTTGGGCTGAAACTTGTGAGTCAAGATAGAGTTGGTCCGCAGCCGTCCGGACTATTCTTGCGCCAGTCTTTCCCGGCGATTCAATGGGTATTTTTCAAATAACAGTGCTCCCGCCGTGATCTGAATGAGTTCATTTTCCAGGATTTTCCCTCGTCTTTGGATGATCGTTCCCGTCTGTGCGTGCGGCTTTCTGGTGTGGGCCAACCTTGGCCGGATGCAGCGGGTTGCGTATGTATCCGGTTTGCCGGGCCGCGCCGCGCCGGTGGATATCCTCAACGCAAATTCCCCCACGGGCTATGGCAACGGTCAGCGGGAATTGATCGTACCCGAGCATAATGAGAGCAGCTTTCACTGGATTGCGCAGGCGCAACAGATGTTCGCGCAGCGGGAAATCCGGGTGCGTCACGTTGACTACGACAACGCTCCCTT
>CAZBLQ010000059.1:0-12074 GCA_964492635.1 uncultured Oleiharenicola sp. | reverse complement strand
TTTTTCCCGTTCGCAGCAGGATTTCTTCCGGGGGTGCCGGACGATCACGGACTGGCGAATGTCTGCGCAATGGGCAGCAGTCTGGTCTTGCTGGTGGGAATGAAAACACTCTGGAACGGAGCTGACCAGGAAACCGGGGTGCTTGCCGGCCGACGGGCGCGACATTGGTTTGTACTCGGCGGCATTCTCGGCGGGCTGGGTGTCTGGATCAGCGTTTCCACCCAAGTGCCGGTCGTGGCCGGCATCATCCTCGGTGTCTTGCTGGCGGCCTGGCTGGTGCGTTGCAACCGGCCGGAAATTCCGGGCGGGGAATTAGCCGCAGCCCCATGGCGGGCCTGGGCGCTCAGTGGTGGTGGAACAATCTTCGTGGCGTATCTGGCCGAGTATTTCCCTGATCATCTCGGATCCTGGCACTTGGAGTCGGTTCACCCGCTTTATGGTCTCGCTTGGATTGGCGGGGGTGAATTGCTGGCACGGGCGGTGGCTTGGATTCAGCGAGGAAAGCTTTGTCGGCAGCCTCGCGACATCATTGTGGTGGCGTTGGCAGTTTGCGCGGTGGCGACGGTTCCGATCGTCATGTGGCAGACCGGAAGCACGGGATTCTTCACCAAGGACTTGCTCTGGGCTCGCTTGACCAATCTTCCCAATGGGGTGGCGGCCACGAGCTTTAAAACCTGGCTGATTCATGACGGATTCACCACCCAGACTTGGGCCACCTTGCTGCCGTTGCTTGCGCTGGTGCCCGCCGGATGGTTGATGTGCCACCGTGAGATAAAATTAGGCTCACGGGTTTCGTTGGCAGTTGCGTTGGGACCGGTCTTGGTCGCGTTCGGTTTCGCCTGCCAGCAGCTTAGCTGGTGGAGCCTGCTCGACGGGACATTGCTGGTACTGATGATCCTGGCCGTCACCGCGCACTCGGCCGCTGGTTTCCGCTTAAGCCACTGGCTTTGGCCCACTATCGCCCTGCTCTGCGCCATTCCCGGGATAACCCAGTTACTGCCGAAAAAGTCCGCAAGCGCGGAGGTGTCCCTCACGGCGCTGGAGTCCAGGGAATTGATTGTGCGGCATCTGGCGCATTGGTTGGCAAAGCAGGGCGGACAAGAAGGGCTGGTCGTATATGCTCCACCGCAGGAGACCATTTCCCTGTGTTTTTACGGCGGACTGCACGGAATCGGGACGTTTGCCCCCGATAACCAGGCAGGGTTCGGGAGTACCCTGATGATTGCCGGCGTGACGACAATGGAGGAAGCGCAGGGATTGTTACAGGGCCGCGGGGTCAGATACATTGTCATTCCCTCGTGGGATTCTTTTTTCGACGAATTTGCCCGGCTCTATCTGACCAAGAAATTCTCCAACCGGACGAGTTTCTTGATCCGCGAACTGCGCCGCTGGAATTTGCCGCTTTGGTTGCGACCGGTGCCCTATCAAATGCCCGTAGGTGGTGGATATGAAGGGCAGGGGGTTTTGGTTTTTGAGCTGGTTGACGAGCAGAGCCCGGCCGTGGCGGCCAGCCGGCTCGCGGAATACTTCGTCGAAATAGGTGAACTCGACAAGGCGGTCGCCACTGGTGAGACGTTGCGCCGATTTCCGGGGGACGTAGGCGCCCTGGCGGCGCAGGTCCAGGTGCAGAGCGCGCGGGGGGACTCGGCCGGTTCGGGACAAACGCTGGATTCCTTGCTGTCTCGCCTGTCCAACGGGGCTGACCGTTTCCTGCCTTGGGACCGGCGCGTCAGCCTGGCTATAGTTTTGGCCCGGGGCGAGCGGATCGATCTGGCCCGGGAGCAAGTGCGGCGCTGCTTGGCGGAAGTCAATGAAGCTAGATTGCGCTCACTCACCACCGGATCGCTTTACGGCCTGCAAGTGCTGGGCAAGGCTTTCGGTTTGGGGATGGCCGACCAACGCCTGAATAAGCTGGCACTGGATTTATTACCGGATGATTTGCGCTCTCACCTTTAGCTTTGCTCCGGGTTTCATACCCAGATGGGACCAAGGCAGGTCACAATGCTGGCATCGACAGAATCAACGTGGCTGAATTGGGTGGAAGGGTGTGTTCCGTGGTAACCCCCGACGGCCAGCGGACGCGGATCTGTTTCGGCGGGTTGGTCTCGGGGTAACCGAAAAAACAAGCGGCTGTGGACTGGCTGTAGTAACCGGAACCGGCATAAACTTCGCTGGTTTGAGTCGAGCCGTCAGAAAGTTCGACCGTGATGCGGGCGCCCACGGCGGTCGAATTGCCGGCAGGACCGTGCAGGGCAATGCGCAGCGAATGCCGGCCAGCCACGCCGTTGTTGCGGAAGGCGAGCGTGGTATTGTTATTCCGGGTGAGGAGAAAATCAGGCCAGCCGTCCTGGTCAAGGTCGAGCACCACCAGTGCTTTGGCGTCACCGGGCACGAGGAGATTGCTCTCGGCCGGAGGTACGACCGCGAAATGCCCGTGCCCGTCGCCTCGCAGCAACTGGCTGAGTCCGCTGTCGAAATGGCCGACCGAGGAGATCGGAGCGTAGGAATTCTGCACGGCGTAGATGTCGGCATGACCATCGCCATCAAAATCACCGGCGACCATGCCCTGCAGGGGGGAAATCTGCGCCAGCCGGGGCAGCGGTTCGAAGCGGTAGGTGCCGTCGGGTTGGCTTAGAAAAACGCCGCTGCGCAATTCCGTGGCTGAGAAGCGCTGGGCCGCTGCCAGTTTGTCCTCACCGAGAATCTCTCCCAGGGTGGCCCGGGCATATTGATCCGATAGGGGATAACGTTTCAGAATGGATGGAATGGCGGCACCTATATTTTGGCGGCTGCGCCAAGGATAAAGCCGGTCGCCTTCATAGTAACCCTCGACGAGCTGCGATGAACCGTCGCCTTTGAAATCGCCGGAGAAAAGCACAGCGGGATGTTCGCGGCTGGCGTTGTATTGGGTGTTCAGGCCAACGTTGCCGACGACGTAATCGGGGCGACCGTCGCCATTAAAATCCGCGGCGGTGAGCGACGTCCACCAGCCGGTGCCCGCCGCGGCAAAGCCGGCTTTCTCGGTCCAGTCTTCAAAACCGTGGCCCTGGTTGTTGTGGAAATATTTCACGTTGCCCCACTCGAGGGTGACTAGCAAGTCAGGCCAGCCGTCGCCGTCCACATCACTCCACAAGGCGGCTGTTACCATCCCAACCTCGCGCAACCCGGGGGCAAGCGCGTCGGTCACATCCTCAAATTTGCCGCCGCGGTTGGCGAGGAGCGCACTTTTGGGCGACATTGGGTACTGGCCGGTGAGCACTCTCCCGCCCACAAACAGGCCCAGGCGGCCGTCGTGACCAAAATCCGCCGCGGCCACCGCACCCACGCTCACGAGCAGCGGCGGCAGGGCGTCGTCCGGTGCCGGTCGGAAACCACCCTGGCCGTCGCCGAAGAACAGCTTGGGTTGATATTCTGGCGAGCCCGCCGGCAGGGCGTTTCCACCCTTGGTCACCAGCAAATCCTGCTTCCCATCACCATCGGCATCGAACAAGAGGAGCGGTCCATCGTCGACCATCTCTCCGGCAGCGGGCGCCGAAGCCACCAAGCCGTTAAGTTGCCGTATCTGTGTCCCAAGGACGATGCGCAGGGGATCCAAGGTTGTACCGCCCACGATCACGGCATCACGTCCATTGCCTTCAATATCCCCGACGGCGAGTCCTGGTCCGCGACCGTTCAGCCGTCGTGGAATCAGCCGTTGCATCGCGGTTTCGCTCACCGGTTCCTCGCGCGAGCGCAACGCCAGCCCTTTTGCGTGGCTAACCTCAGTAAACTGTCCGGCGGCGGGTTGGTTCACCCCCGTGGGTGGCGCGGGTCGGGCCGGTTCCGTGATGGTGAAACGCCGGTCGACCGCCAGGTTTTCAAAAGTCTGCACATGTCCGCTGGGCCAGGTCACGATCAGGCGTTGGATCAGGGTGTCATTCCCCAAGCCGAAGTGAACCATCGGCTCGCTGCTGGACATATATCCGCGGGCCAGCACGAGCTGGCGCACTTGCACCCCGGCGGCACTTTCGAGTCTCACCATCGCGCCCACGCCGAAACGGTTCGAGACCGTCCCACGCAGATCAATGATGATGCGATGTCCCGTGTCATTGTCGTTGCGCAGAACCGTGACCCCGCCGTGATAGTTGGAGTAGACAAGGTCAAGGTTGCCATCTCCACCCAGGTCGCCGAAGGCGGTGCCAAAACTCACGCCCTTCTGGTCGAGGCCCCATTCTGCACTCACGTCCTTGAATTGCAGGTCGCCCAGGTTACGCAGGCCGAGATGGACTTCGGCCTGGGGCTGGCTGGCATACATGATCCGGATTCGCTCGGCGGCGGATTCGGCCTTCATCAGGCGTGTGACCACATCAACACCGGGATCCCGCGGAAAGCCGTTGGTCACGAAGAGATCAAGCCGGCCATCGTTGTCCAGATCCTCAAGTCGCGGGGACCACGTCCAGTTGGTGGCGGCCACGCCGGCCAGGAAGGCCGCTTCGAGGGCGTGGCCCGTGCCAGTGTTCAAAAGAAGCGCGTTGCGATGATATTTTGGCGCCGCCGCGGGATTATCCGACTCCTCCGACCTTCCGCGTGCGTCGGCCATCATATGATGATCCCACTGGTGGGTCGTCGCGGCCATGTCGGCGACGAGGAAATCGATGAGCCCATCGTTGTTCACATCACCCAGGTCAGCGCCCATCGAGGAAAAAGAGGTGTGAGGCAGCGCTTGGCTCGCGACGTTGGTGAACGTTCCATCCCGGTTGTTGTGGTAGAGGCTGTCCGGAAGCCCGTAGTCATAGGCAACGTATAAATCGGGCCAGCCGTCGTTGTCGTAATCCCACCAAGTGGCGGAATGGCTCTGCGATTCGCCGCCGATGCCAGCCCGATTGGTCACGTTCGTAAAAGTGCCGTCGCCATTGTTATGGAGCAGGTAGCCGCGCTGGCCTTTGGGATTCGTGCCAATGTTCAGGATATTGACCGCAATATAAACATCTAGCCACCCATCGCGGTCATAGTCGCAGAATGACGCCATGACGCTGGAATCCTTGATATCGAGCCCGTAGGCGTGGGCCATTTCCTTGAAGGTGCCGTCGCCTTGATTGATGTATAGCAGATTCGGCGCGTTGAACCGGCAGACATAAATGTCCAGCAAGCCGTCGTTGTTCGCGTCGACGAACGTCGCGCCTTGCTTCCACACGAGGGCGGCATCGCCCTTGTCGCCGACCCCGGCCTTGTCGGTCACGTCCTCGAACTTGAAATTGCCAAGGTTGCGAAAGAGCCGGCAGCTTTCGGTCTTGCTCACGACGAAGATGTCGGGCCGGCCATCGCCGTCATAGTCGCCGATGGCCACGCCGGTGCCGATCGACGAAGATTCGAATTCCTGATAAAGTTCCGCCCGCATCTTGGGGTCGGCGTAGCGGTTTTCAGTCCGCACGCCGGTAGATTCGGGTGGAAGCTGGACGAACATGGTTTTGCCCCGGGGGAAGGGGTGCGGGGCGAGCGGCTTCTCGGTGATGCTGCCCGCGGGGTCCGCGGCATGGACGGCCGCCGCGGCGAAAAGGATTCCCACCAGCAATCCACAATGCAGGCCATGTCTGCCAGCATTTCGCTCTTTTGGGTGGGTAAGCTTCATCACGGTTGACCGGTTGTTGATGGAACAGTTAAGACGAGCGTGGGCGACGTTGGCAAACCGTCACGCACGGTTGTGACTCCCGACGGCCAGCGGACGCGAATGTGTTTCGGGGGATTGGAATCGAGGTAACCGAAAAAACAGTCTGCGACGGACTGGCTGTAGTAACCGGAACCGGCATAAACCTCGCTGGTTTGGGTTGAGCCGTCAGTGAGTTCGACCGTGATGCGGGCGCCCACGGCAGCGGGATTGCCGGTAGGCCCGCGCAGGACGATGCGCAGCGACTTACGGCCGGGCACGCCGTTGTTGCGATAGGCCAGTGTGGTATTGTTGTTCCGGGTGATGAGAAAGTCAGGCCAGCCGTCGTGATTGAGATCCAGCACGACCAGGGCCTTGGCATCGCCGGGCACGAGCAGATTGCTCTCGGCCGGAGGCACCGGCGTGAAATGCCCGTGGCCGTCACCCCGCAGCAACTGGCTGAGTCCGCTGTCGAACCGGCCGACGGGGGGGATCGGAGCGTAGGAATTTTGCACGGCGTAGATGTCGGCGTGGCCATCGCCATCAAAATCCCCTGCGACCAGGCCTTGCAACGGGGCGATCTGCGCCAGGCGGGGCAGCGGCTCGAAACGATAGGTGCCGTCGGGTTGGCTCAGAAAAACGCCGCTGCGCAATTCCGAGGCCGAGAAACGCTGGGCCGCGGCCAGTTTGTCGTCTCCAAGAATTTCCCCCAAGGTGGCCCGGGCGTAGGCTTCATTGCGGGGAAAACGTTTCATGATGGAGGGGATGGCGGCACTAAGGCCCCGGCGACTGCGCCAGGGATAAAGTCGGTCACCTTCATAATAAGCCTCGATGAGCTGTGACGAGCCGTCGCCTTTGAAATCGCCGGAGAAAAGCAGGGCGGGGTGGGCGGGGTCGGCGTGATACTGGGTATTCAGACCGACGTTGCCCACGACGTAGTCGGGGCGGCCATCACCGTTGAAGTCTGCGGCGGCAAGCGAGGTCCACCATCCGTTACCAGCAGTGGCAAAACCGGCCTTTTCGGTCCAATCCTCGAAGCCTTTGCCGCCATTGTTGTGGAAATATCTCACCTTACCCCATTCGAGGGTGAGAACCAAATCAAGCCAGCCGTCACCGTCGACATCACTCCACAGTGCGGCGGTCACCATGCCGACCTCGCGCAGCCCGGGGGCAAGGGTGTCGGTCACATCCTCGAATTTGCCGTGGCGGTTGGCGAGCAGCGCACTCTGTGGCGTCAGTGGATATTGGCCGGGCCGCACCCGCCCGCCGATGAACAGGTCAAGCTGACCGTCGCGATCAAAGTCCGCGGCAGCCACCGCCCCTGCGTTGATGAGCAGCGGCGGCAGGGCGTCGTCCGGCGCAGGCCGGAAACCGCCCCGGCCATCGCCAAAAAACAGCTTGGATTGATATTCCGGCGCGCCAGCCGGCAGAGCGTTCCCGCCTTTGGTCACCAGCAGATCGTCGTTTCCGTCACCATCGGCATCAAACAGCAGCACCGGCCCGTCATTGATCGGCCCGGCCGGCAATAGCGCAGTTGTGTCAGTGTTGGCGAACTGTTCCGCGGTTGAGCCGACCAGAACGCTGGCCCGGCTCAGGGATGTTCCACCGACCACCACGATTTCTGATGCACCACCATCCATGCGTCCCACCGCCAGGCCGGGGCCGCGGCGGTTGAGCCGCAGCGGGAGCAATCGCTGGACATAAGTTTCGTCAACCGGCTCCTCGCGCGAGCGTAATGCCAGACCGGTTGTCTGGCTTACTTCGACAAACTGTCCGCTCGTGGTTTGCTTTGCCGCGACCGGTGGCGGCCGCGGCAGGGACGGCTCTGTGATGGTGAAACGCCGGTCGACCGCCAGATTACTAAAAACCTGCTCAGCCCCACTGGGCCAGGTCACGGTCAGGCGTTTGATCAGTGTGTCCTGCCCCAGGCCGAAATGAACCGCCGGCTCGCTGCTGGACATGAATCCACGGGCCAGCCAAAGCTGGCGCACCTGCACGCCCGCAGCGCTTTCGAGTCGGACCGTTGCGCCTACGCCGAAGCGGTTGGAGACGGTCCCGCGCAGATCAATGAGGATGCGATGACCCGTATCATTGTCGTTGCGCAGAAAGGTGACGCCACCCTGGTAGTTGGAATAGACAAGGTCGAGATTGCCGTCTCCGCCCAAATCGCCGAAAGCGGCGCCGAAACTTACGCCCTTCTGGTCAAGGCCCCAGCTCGCCCCGATATTTTCGAATTGGAGGTCGCCGAGGTTGCGAAACGCGAGATGGGTTTCGACCAGAACGGGGCTGTTGTACAGACTCCGGATGCGCTCGGCCGTGGTTTCAGCGTTCATTGAACGCTGATGGACATCAGGGTTGGGATCTCGATTGAAGCCGTTGGTCACGAAAAGGTCGAGACGGCCGTCGTTGTCGAGATCTTCAAAGCGGGGCGACCATGTCCAGTCGGTCGCCGCGACCCCGGCGAGATATGCGGCTTCCAAGCAACGCCCGGTGCCCGTGTTGAGGTAGAGTGCACTGCGGTGGTATTTCGGCGTCACCGTGGAGTTGTCCATGGGCTCCCCGGCTTTCTCGCGCGCTTCGGCAATGGAGTGATGGTCCTTTTGGTGGGTGGTCGCGGCCATGTCGGCGACCAGGAAGTCGATCAACCCGTCGTTGTTCACGTCGCCCAGGTCCGACCCCATTGAATAAAATGACGTATGCGGCAGAACCTGGTCGACCGCATCGGTGAACGTTCCGTCCCGGTTGTTGTGGTAGAGTTTGTCGGGGACCCCGTAATCGTTCGCGACATAAAGATCGGGCCAGCCGTCGTTGTCGTAATCCCACCAGGTGGCGGAATGGCTCTGCGACTCACCACTGATGCCGGCGGGATCGGTCACATTGGTGAATGTCCCATCGCGGTTATTGTGGAAGAGATACCCGCGCTGGCCGTTCGGATGCTTGGCGCTGTCCAGCATGTTGGTCGCAATATAAACATCCAGCCACCCATCACGGTCGTAGTCGCAGAAGGCCGCCATGACACTCGCATCCTTGACATCGAGTCCATAGGCGTGGGCCATTTCCTTGAAGGTCCCATCGCCTTGATTGATGTATAACAGATTCGGGGCGTTGAACCGGCAGACATAGATGTCCAGCAGTCCATCGTTGTTTACGTCGACGAAGGTTGCGCCCGATTTCCAGATGCCGGCAGAATCACCTTTGTCGCCGACCCCGGCCCTGTCGGTCACGTCCTCAAACTTGAAATTGCCAAGATTGCGAAAGAGCCGGCAGCTCTCGGTTTTGCTCACGACGAAGAGGTCGGGCCGCCCGTCGCCATCATAGTCGCCGATGGCCACGCCGGTGCCAATCGATCCTCCTTCGAATTCCTGATAAAGTTCCCCCCACATTTTTGGGTCGGCGTAACGGTTCTCCGTCCGCACACCGGTGGCTTCGGGGGGGAGCTGGGTGAACATGGTTTTGCCGCGCGGGAAGGAATGCGCGGCCAGCGGCTTTTCGGCGATGCTGCCCGCGGGGTCCGCCGCCCGGGTGACGGTTTCGGCGAACAGGATTCCGGCCAGCACTCCGCAGCGGACGGCATGCCCAGCTGCAGCCCTCACCCCGGGGCGTTTGCAATTCTCGGCGGCGAACATGGAAAGGCGAGGATGGGACGAACCTCCCTCCGGGGAGTCAAGTAAAGTTTGCCCGCGGCGGAATCCGAACTTGGCTTGCCCCGTTCTTCTTTGTGCGATTGCCTGCGTGATTCCGAAACTTGCGGCAAATGCAGTGATTCCTGTGAGCAATCCATCCCGGCTATCTGCCTGGGGCTGGCTGGCCATCCCGCTCTTTGCCTTGGGATTCCTGCTCTGGACTGACTTTCTACGGGTGCGGCAGGTTGAATATGTGTCGGGCATCGGCGAATCGTCCGGGGCGGAGCTGGCGATCAATGCATCCACGCCGGTCGGTTCCGCGACCTGGCAACCCCGGCTGATTGTGCCGGGGCACAACAACCCAAGCTATGAGTGGCTCGATCAGACCCGGCAAATGTTTGCCCATCGGGAATGGCGGGTGCGGCACATTGACTATGAGAATGCGCCGTTTGGCCGCGAAGTGTACGCGGCGTCCCCCTATCGATGGTGGCTGGGACTCGTCGCCTGGTGTGACCATAATATTTCCGGCCGGTCGCTTGGCCAGTCGGTAGAACGGGGAGCGCTCGTCGCCGATCCGCTGCTGCACCTGCTGCTGCTTTTAGGCACGGTGATTTTCACGGCGTGGCGGTTCGGTGTTTTTCCCGCGGCACTTCTGTCTCTCGGCCTTGCGACCATTTTCCCACTGGCCGGTGAATTTCTCCCGGGCGCGCCCGACGATCACGGCTTGGCGCAGGTATGTGCAATCTGGAGCGTGCTGCCGCTTCTGGCGGGCGCTGGCGTGTTGCATTCGACGGTGGCGGACGCAGGAATCCAAGCGCGCCGGTGGTTTTTCGTTGCCGGTATTATGGGTGGTCTTGGAGTATGGATCAACGTATCCAATCAGGTGCCGGTCATCGCGGGTATTGCGGTGGGCGCTTTTATGGCCGCCTGGATTGCACGCGGCGACGCGCAAGGCAACGTGACCGGGACATCGAACATGGCTCCCTGGCGCACTTGGGCGCTGGGTGGGGCGGTTACTTGCCTTGCGGCCTACCTGCTTGAATTCTTTCCATCGCATCTGGGAAATTGGGAACTGCGGACCATCCACCCTCTCTACGGTCTCGCCTGGATCGGCTTGGGTGAATTAATGGCGCAGGCGGTCGCTTGGATTCAACAGCTTAAATCCGGCCGGAAGCTCCGTGATATTGGCCTCGTCGTGCTGGCAGTTCTCGCGGTGGCAGCGCTGCCGGTGGCGATGTGGCGGACCCACACCCCGGGTTTTCTGGAAGTGGATATAACCTCGTTCCGTCTGACGAAACTAACGGGCGGCGCAGTTGCGACCAGCCTCTGGGCCTGGTTGATCCATGACGGAATTACTACGGCAGTTTGCGCCACTCTCCTGCCTTTGCTGCTGATCGGTCCGGCAGTCTGGTTGCTCGTGCGCCGCGGGAGCGGCCTTGGGCCTCGCACCTCGATTGCCCTTGCCCTTGGTCCGGTCTTGATCGCCTTGGGGTTTGCGTGCCGGCAGCTCAGTTGGTGGAACGGACTCGACGGCGTTATGCTTGCTTTGCTCGCCGCGGTCACCGGAGCGGTGCGCGGAACCGGCAATTCCCGGTTGGTCCGCTGGAGCTGGTTCGGATTCGTGGCCCTGCTGTTTCTTCCTGGCGCGGTTCAGTTGATCCCCCCGACGAAGTCAGGGACCAGCATTGCGCTGAACGAGTCGGAGGTTTTGGGACTGATCGAGCGGGATCTGGCGCGCTGGCTGGCAAAACACACGATGACGGATGGCGCGGTGATTCTGGCGCCTCATAATCAGGGCTTCACCCTGCACTATTACGGCGGCCTGCGCGGTCTGGCGACGCTCGGGTGGGAAAACCGGAATGGGCTTACGGCGGCCATGCGAATCTTGAGTGCCTCAACGCCGGAAGAAGCAAAGGAACTGATCGACCGGCGCGGGATCACGTACCTCGTCATCCCGTCGTGGGACTCATATCTCGACACCTATGCACAAATGGGGATGGGCCAGCTGGAGGGCACGTTTATCAGCCCATTGCATCAATGGAAGCTGCCGTCCTGGCTCCGGCCGGTGCCGTATCAGTTTCCGACCATCGCCGGATTTGAAGGCCAGTCGGTTGCCATTCTTGAGGTTGTCGAGGAGCAGGACGATGCGGCGGCCTTGAGCCGGATCGCGGAATATTTTGTCGAGATGGGGCAGCTCGATACTGCGGCCTCTGCGGCCCAGGCGCTTCGGCGCTTCCCGGCCGACATTGGCGCCCTGGTGGCCCGGGCCCAGGTTGAGATTGCCCGTGGCGATACGGCCGGCTTTACCCGCACCGTTGAACAGCTGCGGTCCCGCCTCTCCGGCGGAGCTGATCGGGTATTGCCATGGGACCGGCGAGTCAACCTGGCCGTCGTACTGATGCGCGGGAAACAGGCCGACTTGGCGCGCGAGCAGATCCGCCGCTGTCTGGCGGAGGTAGATGAGGCGAGACTACATTCATTGACCACCGGTTCCCTTTATCGCCTCCAAGTACTGGGCAAGGCATTTGGCTTGGCGATCGCCGACCAGCGTTTGCGCCGACTGGCGCTTGATCTGCTGCCATCCGATTTGCGCAGCCGGCTCTAACTCACATTCTGAGCAGCCTCTTAACTAGAGGTGCGAAGTGGTGGAGGTGAGGGGAGTTGAACCCCTGTGTCCCTGGCCTTCACGCGCCGCATCTACCTGTGTAGCGTCTGATTGAATCTCGCCTCCGGGGCGCGATGACGCGCGCTCCTCCTTTGGCCAGCCGTGGTTTGAAGATACCGCGGCGACGTCACGACGGCCGTCACCGTTATTCCTGCTGTCGACG
>CAZBLQ010000058.1:0-21916 GCA_964492635.1 uncultured Oleiharenicola sp. | reverse complement strand
TCGAACATCCAGCCGCCCATCGCGCCCGCGTTCATGCGCAGCGCGCCGCCGACCGAGCCGGGAATGCCCTCGAGAAACTCAAAGCCCTTCAGCCCGGCCTTCGTGGCGAGTCCGCAAAGATTCTTCAGTCGCAGGCCGGCTCCCGCCCAGATGCGGCCATCGGACTGCACGGCGAACTTCTGCCAGTTCTCGTGCGCAAGATTGATGACCAGCCCGTCTACGCCTTCGTCGGGAATGATGAGATTCGAGCCACGACCGAGCAAAAACACGGGTAAACTGCGACGGTTGGCCTCAAGCAGCAACTGGCGCAAGTCCTCGGTGCCGGCCGGCTCGGCATAAACCCGGGCCGGGCCGCCCACGCGCATCGTGGTCTTCGGGCCGAGTAGCTCGCGCTCGGTCAACCTGGTTTCTCCGTCCAGATGCATCCGCACAGCCGTGATAAAATCGTTCCACGCTGACTCGCGTTTTTCCTCCGCCTTCAGGTCGGCTACAAACTGCCGGGCTGTCGCCTCGATATCTCCCGCGCCCACAAACGCCAGGGTGTCACCCGGTTTCAGCGCCATCTTGAGCGCCGCCAGCAACCCGGCATCGTTGCCGGGCAGGTAAGTAACGTGATGCTCCGCGCCGGATTTCTTCAACTCGGCATAGATGTCGGCCGCCGTGCCACCCGCCACCGGCGCCTCGCTTGCCGCATAAACATCCATCAGGAAAAGGCAGTCGGCTCCGGCCAGCGCGGCGGCAAATTCCGCCTTGAACTGGGCCGTGCGGGTAAAGCGGTGCGGCTGAAAAACCACGACCAACCTCCCCGGTCCGCTGTGCCGCAGGCTGGCCAGCAGGGCGCGAATCTCAGTCGGGTGATGCGCATAGTCCTCGTAAATCTTGATCGCCGAGGCATGCAACACGGTCTGGCGACGGCGCACCCCGGCGAACTCGGCGAGCGAGCGGACATCGATCCCAGCGCCCAGATGCTGGGCCACGGCGAGCGCGGCGGCGGCGTTGGTCGCATTGAACTCACCCTGCGCCTGCACCATCGCCTCCTTGAGGGAAAACTTTCCACCGAGCGCAAGCCGCAGCCCGGAGGAAGTGTCATTTAACAGATGCCATTGGTAATCGCCAGTCCGGCCAAACGTGAAATGGGGACGGACGGATTGTCCGCTCGTATCCTTGGGCGCACCCGGCGGCCGCGCCTTGCCTGCCACCCGCGCCGAAAGCTGGCACGTGTCACTATAAAACACCGCGCCCCTCGTGCGGGCGAAAAGCGCAGCGAAGGTGGCCTCGAGATCGGCGAGTTTGGCGTAGTGGTCCGGGTGGTCCCAGTCGAGATTCACCGCCACCGTCACCTCCGGGGCAAAGCCATCGATCGTGCCGTCGCTTTCGTCCACCTCGGCCACCACCCACTCGCTGGCCACGGCTTTGGCCGGCGGCAGCGCGTCGTCCTGAAAAAGTCCGCCGAGTATCCAATCGCAGGGAAAACCGGCCCGGTGCAACGTGGTGATGAGCATCGCGGTCGTGGTGGTCTTGCCGTGCGAACCCACGATCGCGATGAGCTTCCGGCCTTTCACGACTTCCGCGAGCATCTCGCCGCGCCGCACCTGGGGCAGGCCCCGTGCCGCGGCCCGGCGGCGCGAAGGGTGGGCCGGTGCGACCGCCGAGGAGTAAACGACCAGTTGCGCCTCGTCCGGCAGACCGTCGGTCGGCACGATGGTTACTCCGGCTTTCCCGAGCAGTTCACGCACTTGCGGATTCCAGTGGTCGTCTTCCCCGCTGACGAGAAAGCCCAGTTGCGCGAGGTAAAGTCCGAGCGGCGCCATGCCCATGCCCCCGGCCCCGAGCAGATGCACCCGGATCAGATCCTGGCCAAAAACCATGGGACGCGCGTTCATGAGGTGAGAGGCGCGGGTGTGTGCCGCAGGTGGCGCGCCGGCGGCGTGCCGGACGCCAGCTCCTCGAGATCGTGCACGATGGTGTCGATACAGTTCTCCTGTGACATGCGATGCAGGTTCCCGCGGAATTTATTCAGCAGCCAGTCGTTGAAGATGATATCGAGCACTTCCTGCCGGAGACTGGCCAGCGCCGGCTCACCGATGACCACGCCGCCGCCCTGCTGCTCAAAGTAAGTGGCATTGGCCCACTGGTGGTTGTTAGCAGCATGCGGATAGGGGATGAGCACCGCGGGGGTTTCGCAGCGCACAAGTTCGGCCAGAGTGCCGGCGCCGGCGCGGCTGACCACGAGATCGGCCGCGGACAGCAGTACGCCCACCCGATCCGAGAAAGCTTCAAACCAAGCCCGCACCACCTGCCCGTTTTTGTCCCGCATTTCACCCATCCCGGCGGTGCCTTTGCCCAACCCGGTGATGCAGTAAAGCTGGATGCCCTCCAGCGCGAGAGCCGCGAGGTTCTCCCTCGCCCACCGGTTGAGATTCCCCGAGCCCTGGCTGCCGCCGATGACCACCAGCAGTTTTTGCGCCGGGTTGACGCCGAGGAGCGCGCGGGCCTCGTCGCGCAGGAGCCGGGTGATTTCATGGCGCACCGGGAGGCCGGTGTGGCGGACAATGACGCCGCGAATGCCAGGCAGACGAACCCCGGGTGGCAGATAAAGCCGGGCGGCCATGCCCGAGAGCCGGCGCACCGCGAGACCCGGGATGCGATTGGCCTCGTGCAAAGCCACGGGGATGCCGAGCAGGCGCCCAGCCACAACCACGCCGGCGTTGGTGAAACCACCAAAACCGATGATGGCATCGGGCCGGTGCTGCTTGAGGAAGCGCCAGCTGAAGAGGAAACCCCGCGATTGCTTGACCACAAAACGGGCCAGCACATCGGGCCGCCCGCCGAAGGGCGCACTCATCACGCGCTCGGCAGCGAGGTGCGGGTATTGTTCCACCAAGCGGGTGTCCACCTGTTTGTGGCTGATGAACAGCGTGGCGGTGTGGCCGCGTTCGACGAGCGCCTGGGCCAGCGCAATGCCGGGTGAGAGGTGGCCACCCGTACCCCCGCAGGCGATGACGAACCTGCTCATGCCACCACCTCCGTAAATCGAAAACAGGTCGAGGCACAGCCAAGCTTCGCCCCGACGAAAACAGGGCGAGAAAAGTGCGTCCGCAGAAGGTTCTTCATGCCACCACCTCCGTAAGCGAGCGCCGGCGGACCAGCGGCTTGGGCCGTTCCCACGTGCGCTGGGTGTTGATGATGACGCCGATGAGCAGGCCCATCAGCAGCAGGTTCGAGCCGCCGGCACTGATGAACGGCAGTGACATGCCTTTGGTGGGCAGCATGCCGGTGACAACCCCGAGGTTGATGATGGCCTGCAGACAGATCAGGAGCAGGCAGCCGGTCACCAGCAGAAATTGGAAAAGATTCGGCGCCCGGCGGACATGCATGAGGCCGGCGACAAAGATCGTCACGAACAGAGCGACGACCAGCAGGGTGACAATGAGCCCCATCTCCTCACCCATGATGGCGAAAATAAAATCGGTGTGCGCCTCGGGCAGAAACGAGTTCTGCTGACGGCCGTTGCCGAGCCCCACCCCGTCCACCCCGCCGGCCGCAAACGCGACGATGGCCTGCCAGAGCTGGTAGGCGCCGTCGCCGCGGTTGGCCTCGACATCCATGAACGAGGTGATGCGGCGCAGACGCACGGGATTGTGGAGGATGAGCATGCCGAACGCCAGCAGGGCGAGGCCGATGGAAGGCAGCAGGAATTTCAGCCGGGCGCCGGCCAGGAACAGCAGGATCATGCCGATGGCGCCGGTGAGAAAGGCCGTGCCGAAATCGGGTTCAGCCAGGATCAAAATGGCAAAGAGCCCGATCCACGCCGCGGGCAGGACAAAGCCGCGCCAGAAATCATGCAGCCGGCTCTGGTTGACCGCGAGATAGTGGGCCAGGGAGAAGACCATCGCCAGCTTGGCGAATTCGGAAACCTGCAACCGGACACTGCCGAACCCGAGCCAGCGCCGGCTGCCTTTCACCGTGATGCCAAGGTGGGGGATGAGCACGAACACCAGACCGGCCAGCGCCACCGCCGCGGCGATCCACGCCACCTTGCGCAACTGCTCCAAGTCGGCCACCGCCACGCCCCAACCGGCCCCGATCGCGAGGGCGAGAAAGATGAACTGTTTGTACAGGTAGGCATAGGGCCCGCCCTTGATGGGCGAACTCGCACTGAACAGCACCACCAGACCGATGCACACCAGCGCCGCCACGCAGATGACGATGACGCTCGCGGGAGTGATCGTGAGAGGTCGGCGGGAAACAGCGGCGCTCGGCGAACTCACCATGATGCCGGGTTTAATTCTTGGGCGTCTGATCAGCCTTGGCCGCGTCGACCTTGATGGTCGGCACTTCGGTGCCGGCTTCCTTCAAGCCGGAGTCGAGATCCTGCCCGGGTGGCGGAGCGGTGATTTCAAAGTGCGGTGCCGCCGGCGCGGTCGCGGGAACAGTGGCGGCGGGCTGGGCGCCGGGGGCAGGCTTGGCAGCCGCGGGTGAAGCGGTCCTGGGCCCGACAGCCTTGAAGCCGGGAATGACGAGCTGCTGGCCGGCGCGAACCTTGGAGGGATCCGTGATGTTGTTTGCCGCGGCAAGTTCGCCGGTGCTCACCTGATATTTGCGGGCGATCACACCCAGACTCTCGCCGGGCTGCACGGTGTGCTTGACGGCCTCACCGCTGATTCGCGGCTGACCGGTCGTGGACTTCTCCGTCGCCGCGGCGGCTTTTCCCGCCGGCGCAGTGGTCGCAAGATCCTTGGGCGCGGCGGCCGGGGCACCGGGTTTGCCGGGGATGATGAGCTTTTTCCCGGGTTGCAGCGCGGCGCCCGTACCCAGGCTGTTGGCCTTGGCCAGTTCCGCTACCGTCAGGTGGTTTTTCTTGGCGATGCTCCAAAGGCTGTCGCCTTTGCCAACCGTGTAAGTGGTGACTGGAGCCACATCTTCAGTCGCCCTCGCCGGAGTCACCGCAACCGCAGCGGGTGAACCGGGGCGGGTCGGCACCGCATGGCCAACGGAGGAAGCCGGAGAATAAGTGACTACCGGCGTCCCGAGATCAACGGGCGGAGGGTTGGTAGCGCCAGTATCGAAAGAGCCGGCGGAAGAACCCTGGCCAGTCGGGACCGTGGCGTCGGGAGTCGGTACGGTGCGCGGCCCGGACTGGCAACCAGGGCTGGCAAAGATGAAGATAAACGCGAGCAGATGCACTGCGACAACAGCTCCGAAGATCTGGAGGATTTTCATGGGAGGAATATGAATGGCAGGGTTGAAGATTTGCTATCTAAAAATTGAAGTTATTCACAGCTTTTCCACAATGCTTTCGAACTGCCGGCCGCGGTCGTCGTAACCGCGAAACATGTCGAAGCTGGCAAAGCCCGGACTGAGCAAAATATGATCACCTGTCGTGGCCCGGGCAAACGCTGAGCGAACCGCCTCTTCCAAGCTGCCGCACGGGGTGACCGGCACCTGCAATTCCCGGCAAAAAGCGGCCAGGACGGGCTGCGTCTCGCCGATCAGGAAGGCGTGCCGTATTCTCGCGGCAATCCGGCTCACAAAGCCGGCGAGGTCACCACCCTTGGCCTTGCCCCCGCCGATCCAAAGCACCGGGGCTGCGAAGGTGGCGAGCGCGGCCTCGACGGCGTGGAAATTGGTGGCCTTCGAGTCGTTCCAGAAGGTCACGCCGCGACGCTCCCCCACTTTCGCCAGGCGGTGCGGGCCGAGCCGGAAAATGCCGGCCGCCGCGTAAAGTTTATCCTCCGGCAGGCCCGCCTGACGCCACCAGGCGGACGCGAGCAGGAAATTTTCCAATTGCGGGTAGGTGCCAAAAACCGTGCCCGCCAGCCGGGCATCGGCGCGCAGACCCTCGGTTGCAACCCGGGCCGGTTCGGGCAGGGTGAGGCCGGATTGAGCGGCGTGTTTTTGCACGGAAGAACCGGTGAAGATGGCCCCGGGTGCCGTGCGTTCCAGCAACCGCCATTTGGCCGCGAAATACGCCGCCATCCCCGGATGCCGCTCGAGGTGGTCCTCGGCAAAATTGGTCCAGAAGGTGGCGGTGGGACGCAGCCGTTGCAATGTTTCCGCCTGAAAGGAGCTGACTTCGCAGACGGCAAATTCCACCCGGCCGGTCTGCTCGACGACGAAGCGGCTGAACGAATAGCCAATGTTGCCGGTGATGTGCGCCGTGCGCCCGGCGATGATCAGCGCATGCGTCAGAAACTCGGTCAGCGTGGTCTTGCCGTTAGTGCCGGTGATCGCGATGAGTTCCCCGCGCCAGAAAAGTGACGCAAAATCTAGTTCGCCCAGGCAGACACAGCCCGCCTCACGCGCCGTGGCCAGCCAGAGGTGCCCGGGATTGAAACCCGGACTGAACACCACCAGTCCGTGCGCCTGTGCATGCTCGGTCGTGAACTGGTTTTCCGCATCCGTGGCCTTCTCATCATAGATCCGGCCCACGCCACCAATCTCCGCCAGCAGCGAAAGGACGCCCTGGCCGCTCACGCCCCCGCCGAAGACGGCGACGGGGCGCTGCAGCAACACGGCGATGTCCGCTGGGGGATTCGGGAGCATGAAAGAAGAGTAGGTGCCCGCTGACAGCAAAAAGGTAAGGTTCCGATTGTTAGTATAAAGAACCTGTCAGCGGGCTCCTACGAAAATTTTGGCACTGCGCAGCACCGGTCCCTCGGGGACCGCCTGGCCACGGCGCAGGCGCCGCAATTTGGCCAGTGAGCGCACGACCGGCTGGCGCAGCAGCAAGAGACCGGTCTGGGTGAGATCACGAAAATTTGGGGTGGATTCGAAACTGAAGTCGATGGGCATGGTGACGTCGGGTGTTGAAAGGAATGTGGAACTCAGGAAATCAGGAACCGAAGGCCGCGCTGGGATCGGTCGCATCCAACGTTCCTGTTTTTCGCTTTTTGAATCTTTGGCTTTTTCACCGGAGTTTAAGGGTGGCGAGACCAGCGAGGGCGAAGCCCAGCGAGAGCACCCAGAAGCGGGTCACGACCTTGGTCTCGGGCCAGCCCTGCTTCTGAAAATGGTGGTGGAGGGGCGCCATGAGGAACAGGCGCCGGCCGGTGCCGGTGCGGCGCCGGGTGAACTTGAACCAGCCGACCTGGAAAATGACTGAAAGCGCCTCGAGAACGAATACGCCCCCCACGATCACCAGCGTCAGCGGCTGGTGGATCATGAAGGCCATCACGCCAATGAGGCCGCCGAGCGCGAGTGAGCCGGTGTCGCCCATGAACACCTCCGCCGGGTGCGAGTTGAACCACAGGAACGCCATGCACGCACCGATCAACGCGCCGCAGATCACCGTCAGCTCGCCGGTGCCGGGCACATGGCTGAGGAGCAGATACTCCGACAGGAACACATGGTCCGCGAGATAGGCCATGATGCCGAACACCAGTGCGACCGTGATGGTGCAGCCGACCGCGAGACCGTCGAGGCCGTCGGTCAGGTTGATGGCATTGCTGAATCCGACGATCCAGAGGTAGATGAGCACGAGCAGCAGCCACCACGGCATGTTCTGGATGATGGCGGTCTTGAAGAACGGCACCCACAGCTCGTGGATCTTCGCCGCACTCTGCGGATGCCAGAGCAGGATGCCGAGGGCCGCGACCGTGGTGAACGACTGCCAGGCGATTTTTTCCCACGACTTGATGCCGTCCTTGTTTTTGTGGACGACCTTCAGGTAATCGTCGCGCCAGCCGGGCACCGTGAGCGCCGTGTAGACGAAGAGCGCGACAAACACCCAGACATTGGGCGCGGCCCAGAGCACGGCGCTGATGAACACCGCGATGAAAATGATGAGCCCGCCCATTGTCGGCGTGTGCTGTTTGTCAAAGTAGGTCGCCCCCAGCGTGCCGGTGCGCTCGTCGATGTAACCGTGACCAAGCTTGAGGACGCGGAACCGCTGGATGAGCCACGGCCCGATGATAAAACCGATGATAAGCGCCGTCGCCGCCGCCCCCACTGTGCGCACGGTGATGGAATGCAACAGCCGGAGCGGACCGAAGACATGCGCGTATTCTGAGAGATAGCTAAGCATGGCGCGCCTCTTGGATCGCCCGGAGGGCCTGCCAGATGCCCGTCCGTCCCGGCGCCGACGGCGTGCGCCGCGGCCACGCGCACCACTGGGCCTCCATGGGCGGTGTGGAGCCAGTGTTCACCTTGACCGGCGTGGCGGACAGGCTGAGGCGGCGGGCGGCCTCGAGAGTCGGGCTGAAATTAGTGCGCATGGGCGATGGCGTGGGGGTCGAGGATCGTTTCGAGCTGGTAGCGGCGGCTGGCTTTCAGGAAGACCGCGCCTTTGAAGCCGCCGAGTCTTTCCCGTACGGGCTGCAAACCGGTGATCACGGCAATCTGCTCCGGCTTGTTGCCGCCCGCCAGCAAGCCGTCGCGCAAGGCTCCCGCCTGCTCGCCAATGGCGAAAAGAAAATCTCCCCGCCGCAGTTGCAACCCCTGGCCCAGCGTCCGGTGATAGGCGGCGGCGTCCGGCCCCAATTCCTCCATGCAGCCCAACACATAAAGACGCGGTTCATCCGCCCGCGCCAGGCCTTGGAAAGCATCAATTGCATCGGCCATCGAAGCCGGATTGGCATTGTAGAAATCCGCATAGACCGTCGCTTCGCCGGATTGGTGGAGTTCGCCGCGCCACTTCGAAGGCTGCCAGTCCGCCACTCGCGACTGCAGGACGGCGTCCCCCACTCCCAATTCAGAAGCGAGCGAAAGTGCGAGCGAGGCGTTTTGCGCCATGCCACCGGAGACGCGGCGCAGGGTGAAACGGCGCTTGGCGTCGAGCGTGATCACCGTTCGCTCGGGCTGGTGCACCACGCTGAATTTCACCGTGCGCCGCGGGGTCCGGTCCCGACCCTCGTTTTCCGGCACAAGCACGAGCGGATTGTTCAGCGCGCGAAAGGGTGCCAGGGCCAAGCACGAAGACGGAAAAACCTGAAGCCCGCCGGATCGCACCCCGGCGGGCAACAGGGATTTTTCCATAGCCACTCCCTCGAGTGAGCCAAGTTTTTCCAGATGAGCCGGCGCGACCAGGGTCACCACCGCATGGTCCGGCTCGATCATCTCGACCAGCGGCGCCATCTCACCAGGACCACTGATGCCCGCCTCGATCACCGCGGCCAGATGGATCGCCGGGTCTAGCCTGGTCAGGGTCAGCGGGACGCCGAGGTGGTTGTTGAGGTTGGCCTCGGTCGTCAGAACCGTGGCCGAACCGCCCAGCAGCAGACCGAGCAAGTCCTTCGTGGAAGTCTTGCCCACACTGCCGGTCACACCGACGACCACACCGTGAAATTCCCGCCGGTGCTCGCGCGCGATGCGCTGGAACGCCGCCAAGGGATCCACGACCACCAGCCGGGGCAATGCCGTTTTGTTGGCTTCATGGCCGACCAGTGCCGCCGTCGCTCCGCGCGCCTGCGCCTCGTCCAGAAAGTCGTGTCCGTCGCGTTTGTCCGTCTTTAACGCGACGAACACCTGTCCGGCGGCGAGCTGCCGCGTGTCCTGCGTGAAGCCCGTGATCGCCCCGCCCGGCAGGCTGGTCCAGCGGCCGCTCGTCCAGGCGGCCATTTTATCTGGGGCGAAAGTTGGCATGACAAAGGATTCAGACCGTTTTGATTTTCTTGATGGCGATCAGTTCGCGCACCACCTGGCGGTCGTCAAAGGGCACGATCGTGTCGGCGAATTCCTGGTAGCTCTCATGTCCCTTGCCGGCGATCAGCAGGCAGTCGTTTTCCCGCGCGGCATCGAGCGCGAGGCTGATGGCCCGGCGGCGGTCCTCGACGAAGGTGATCCTGTCCGGCGCCGTCACTCCGGTCTTCATGTCCGTAAAAATCTGGGCCAGCGCCTCGGTGCGGGGATTGTCGGCCGTGGCCCAGGCGAAATCGGCAAACTCCTGCACGGCGGCGGTCATGAGCGGGCGCTTGGTCCGGTCGCGGTTGCCGCCACAGCCATAGACGACAAACAACCGGCCGGGCGTGACAGCCCGCAGCATGCCCAGCGCGTTCCGCAGGGCGTCGTCCGTGTGCGCATAGTCGACCAGCACGTTGTAAGGCTGGCCCTCCTCGATGCGTTCCATGCGGCCGGGCACGCCGGGAAAACTTTTCAGCCGCACCGCGATGACCTGCGGATCGCGTTCCAGCGCATAACAGGCGGCGAACGCGGCGAGCAGGTTGCTCACGTTGTAGCGACCGATGAACGGACTTTCGATCTCGATCGCCCCCTCCGGCCAGACCAGCCGGAACTGCGTGCTCTTGAAATTCAGCCGGACGTTTTCGGCCCGGACCGTGGCGTCTGGTGATTCGCCAAAAGTGACCACCTTGACGGCCTTTGGGGTATCGGCCGCGAGCTGCCGGCCATACGCGTCGTCGATATTGATCGCGGCTACCCGCGGCGCAGTGCCGGCGGTGCCGTTGAACAGACGGGACTTCACCTCGAAGTAGGATTCCATCGTCTTGTGGTAATCGAGGTGGTCCCGGGTGAGGTTGGTGAACACCGCCACGCCAAACTGCATCCCGAGCACGCGCAGTTGGTCGATGCCGTGCGAGCTGACTTCCATCGCGGCCTGCCGGCAGCCGGCATCGCGCATTTGCGCCAGCATCCCGAACAGTTCGAGCGACTCGGGCGTCGTGCGGTAGGACGGCACGACGCGGGCCCCGAGATCATAGCTGACCGTGCCGATCAGGCCGACACGCTGCGTGCCCGTCGAGAGCAGATGCTTGATGAGATTGGTTACGGTGGTCTTGCCGTTGGTGCCGGTGACGCCGATGAGCTCCAGCGACTTGTCGGGAAAATTGAAGAAACGCTGCGAAACCAGCGCGAGCGCACGGCGGGCATTGGCCACCTGGATGTAAGTCACCCGGGCGGCCGTGCCGGAGGGTATTTTTTCCGCGACGATGGCGACCGCCCCGCGGTTGATCGCCTCGTCGATGAACGAGTTGCCGTCGGCGCGGCGGCCCGGCAGGGCAAAAAACAGGTTGCCCGCCATCACGCGGCGGCTGTCCATGGCCAGGCCGGAGATGGGGCGGTCAAGGTCGCCCTTGCTCGCGAGGATGTCGCCGTCGTGAAAGTAGTCGGAAAGCTTCGGGGCCATTTTGAAAATTCGCTGGGTGACGCGGGTCGGGGCGCGAGTGCGGTGGAGCGGCTGGGAGCGGAAGGCGGCGACGAGCGGATGGTTGGTCTTGAGATAGCCGATCACCGGACACCTCCCTGCATCGCGAGGAAGCTGCGGGAGGCGGGCATGACGGGCTTGATGTCGAGATACTGGATGAGCTGCTCCGCGATGTGGTGGAACGCCGGCGCGGCGACGACCCGGCCCCAGGCGATGTGGTCGGTACTGGCGACGTGGGCATCATCCACGATCACCGAGAGCACGATCTCGGGCCGGCTGGCCGGGAAAAATCCGACGAACGACGCGACGTGGTGGCTGCTGCTGTATTTGCCGTCGATCAGCTTCTGCGTCGTACCGGTTTTGCCCGCGATTTCAAAACCCGGGATGTCAAATCCCTTGGCCGTGCCCTCGCGCCCCACCACCCCGGTCAGCAAGTGGGCGAGCAGGGCGGCCGTGCCGGGCTTGAGCACCTGCGCGCGTTTTTCCGGGGCAAAAGTGCGGATGACCCGGCCATCGCTGTCGCGGATTTCCTTGATGATTTGCGGACGCAGCAGCACGCCGCCATTGGCGACCGCGCTCATCGCGTAGTGAATCTGCAGCGGGGTGGCCGCGATCGAGTGGCCCATCGGCATGCGCGTGATGGTGAGCCCGTCCCACTTGTCCGGCGGCTCGAGCATGCCACGCACCTCGCCGCCCAGCGGGAAGGCGGTGGGCTGGCCGAAACCGTACTTGCGGGCGTAGTCATAGAACCGTTGCTCGCCGAGCAGCATGGCGAGCTGGGCCGCGCCGCGGTTGCTGGAGTGGCTGACAATCTCCGCCACGCTCAGCATGCCGAACGGCTCGTCTTCCTTCGGCAGCTTCAGCGTGCGGCCCTTGTAGTCGATGGTCGTGTTGCCGCAGTCGAACGCGGATAGCGGCGTCACCAGTCCTTCGTTCAGGGCGGCGCCGACCGCCACGATCTTGAAGGTCGAGCCGGGCTCCACCATGTCGGTGATGGCATAGTTGCGCTGCGCCTCGAGCGGGGCCTTGCTGTATTCGTTCAGGTTGAAGCTCGGATAGTTGGCCATTCCCAGAATCGCACCGGTCATCGGGTCACTGGCGATGATGGTGGCGAAGTGCGGCTGATATTTCGCCGCGATGGTCTTCAGCTCGTCCTCGATGATGTGCTGGACGACCGAGTCGATGGTGAGCACCACATCGTTGCCGTCCTGCACCGGAACCTCGCGCGAGCGGAACTGCGCCAGCTCGCGGCGCGTGCCGTCTTTTTCCGACTCAATCCAGCCGTCCTGCCCTCTGAGATAGAGATCGAAGTGATGTTCGGCCCCAGCCACGGGCGAGCCCTCCTTGTTGAGGTAGCCGATGACATGCGCCGCCAGCCCGCCACTGGGATAAACGCGGCGGTAGACACGTTCATGGGTCACCCCGCGGATGTTCAACGCCTCGATCTTGTCGAAAGTGGGTTCATCGACGCCCTCGCGCAACTTGACCCAGCGATCCTTGGTGAGACCGTCGACCTTGCCATCGTGCGTGTCATTCTCCGGCTTGATGGAGCGCATCGCCGGCTGAAATGCCTTCTCCACGTCCGCCACGGGCAGACCAAGCAACGATGCCAGTTGAACGCGCTTGGCCAGTTCCTCGCTGCGCTTGTGGGCCCGGCGGGGCTCGTTCGTATCCGACTCCAGGTATTCATCCAGCGCCCACGGATCCACGGCCACCGTGATTTCTGAGCGGCTGGTTGCCAGCATGTTGCCGTGAGTGTCGAGGATGGTGCCTCGGCGGGCATGCTCGACCATGATCTGCCGGCGGGCCTTGTCGACATACCGCAGAAGTTCGTCGCGATCCACCACGTGCAGGAACACGAGGCGCACGCCCACGCTCATGAAGCAGGCGATGACGCCGACGGCGAGCAAGGTCAGGCGGTTGGAGGCGAAACCCTTGGACATGGCTTAACGGAGGGACGCCGTCACGACGCGGAAGGACAGAGGATTATTGCGGGGATCGGCTGAGGCCGAAGCCAGGGTGAAGATGTCGCGGTTGTTCTTTGCCGCCAGGCGCAGCTCCGGCGACTCATTGACGCGGACCACCTGGACTTCCGCGGGGGACACGAGACCAAGCCGCATGGCCTGGTTTTGCTGGAGCAGCGCTTCGGGATTCAACGAGGCCGCGACCTCGGCGTTCACTTCGTCGAGCCGGCGCTCGACGTCGGCAATCTTGATCTCCAGCGAGTGGCTGCGATTGGCCGTCCCGGAAATCTCCTGGCGCACCCAGACGGCGCCGAGGCCAAGCGAACCGGAGAAGATCAGGAGAATCAGGGTCAGGGCGATGAGCTGGCTGACGAACGCGTGGGCGGGAGGCGGTTTCATGAGGGGATCAGAGTTTGCGCAGGACGCGCAATTTGGCGGAACGGCTGCGGGGGTTGGCGGAAATCTCGGCTGCGGAAGGCGTGAGGGGTTTGCGCGTGAGCAGATCGGCGTGCTTGGCGCGGAGCTGCTGCGGCGTGGCGTCGTTCGCGTCCACCGGCAGGCCGCAGACCTTGCGGAAAAACTGCTTCACCGGGCGGTCCTCGAGGGAATGAAAGCTGATGACGGCCAGCACCCCGCCGGGGGCGAGCTTGGCGAAGGCTGCTGGCAGGGCGCGCTCGATGGCACCGATCTCGTCGTTCACGGCGATGCGGATGCCTTGGAAGGCGCGCGTGGCGGGATGGATGCGGCTTTCGCGTTTGACGGCGGCCGGAATCGCCTCGGCGATCAACTCCGCCAGTGAGGCGGTGCGGGCGAGCCGGCCTGTGCCGCGCGCGCTCTCAAGGGCCGACACGACGCGGCGCCAATTGTTTTCCTCACCGAAGTCCCGAACGGCGCGGACCAATGCTTCATGACTGGCAATTTCCAGCCAGCGGCCGGCCGGCTGGCCCTGGCGCGGATCCATGCGCATGTCGGCCTCGGCATCCTGACGGAAGGCAAACCCCCGTCCGGCATCATCGAGTTGGAAGGATGAGACACCGAGATCGAAGAGAATGCCGTTGAAGCCGTTCTCAGTCAGCGTGGCCAGATCGCCAAAGTTCAGGTCGACGAAACTGAACGTCCCGGGAAAATCAGCCCGGAGTTGCCCGGTGCGGGTCTGGGCGGCGGGATCGCGGTCAAGGGCGGTGACCTGCGCGCCGGACTCCAGAATGGCGCGGGTGTGACCTCCCCCGCCGAACGTGCAGTCAAGGTGGCGCTGGCCCGTCTGCGGCGCGAGGTATTCCAGCACCTCGTGCAGCATGACGGGTCGATGCCCCGGGGTCATGGTGCGCGGGAGAATTTCAAGAGCGGGCGCGGGCATGGAATTTCTTCCAAGGAAGGCCGATCGAGATCGGCTCCCGGAGCAGGGAGCGCCGGTTCGCGCAAAACACAGTGGAGAGCTTGGGAAGTTGCTGGGGCCGGATGAGCGTGGAGGTTTTCATAAGTTAAAGCCCGATCCGGCGCATCATGTCGCCGAAGTTCTCGCCCGCGGTGGTGCTCTGCATTTCCGTCCAGCGCGACGGGCTGAGGATGTTGAAGGTGTCGCCCATGCCGCTGAGCACCGCATCCTTGGTGATGGCCGCATGACGCAGGAGGTCCGCGCTGACACCGAAACGGCCCTGCTTGTCGAAGGTGAAGGAAAGCGCCTCGGAGAAAATTTTCGCCTTCACCGCCTGCGCGTCGCGGTCCGACAGTTTCATTTCCGAAATCTGCGCGAGAAGTTTCCCAACCCGCGCGGGCGGCAGCACCGCGATGTAACCGTCGGGGTGCGGAATCGCCAGGAACGTCTCTGTGTCCGTATGCACCCAGCGCCATAGCGACGGAATCGTGAGACGATTCTTGTCGTCGAGCGTGTGCTCAAAACGGCCCGAATAAACGGTTGTTCCTGATTGCGCCATGGATGTGTTCGGGTGCCTTACTTCCCCAGAACGCCCCATTTCTCCCCATTATCCACCCCACAGTCAAGAAAACACGCACCATTTTTGCGTTAATTTATTCACAAATTACTGCCATCCGACTGCAGCCAAATGTTGTAAGAATCCGGAATCCACAACTTCTGAACGAAGTCTTGCCGACGGGAATCAACGCAGGGCCTTGCTTTGAGGCTCTGAGAGCCGTGTATGCCTCATCCGGCTACAGTTTGTCGGCATGCCTTCGTTGAATTTTGTGCGGTTTCCGAAGCGGCGGGTGCTATAGGTTGAACTGCCATGATTGATGACGTCACCTTGCTTCGGCGTTACGCCCAAAATCATTCGGAAACTGACTTCGCCGAGCTGGTGCGCCGGCATCTGAATCTCGTCTATTCCGCTGCCCTGCGGCAGGTCAACGGCGACACGCATCTCGCGCAGGATGTGACCCAACTGGTATTTACCGATCTCGCCCGGAAGGCGACAAAGCTGGCCGAACACCGGGTGCTCGCGGGCTGGCTGTTCACCAGCACGCGGTTTGCCGCAGCCAAACTGGTGCGCGGCGAGCGCCGTCGGCAGACCCGCGAACAGGAGGCCCAGCTCGTGCAAGAAATATCCCCGTCAGATCCCAACGCCCAGCTCGACTGGGAGCGTGTCCGCCCGGTGCTCGACGAGGCCTTGGGTGAATTGAACGAGCGTGATCGCGAGGCGATCCTGTTGCGCTATCTGGAGGGCTGTGACTTTGCCACGGTCGGCGCGAAGCTTTCGCTCTCGGACAACGCCGCGCGGATGCGCGTGGACCGGGCCGTGGACAAACTGCGGTCCTTGCTCGCACGGCGCGGCGCGACCTCGACGACCGCCGCGCTTTCTTTGGCGCTGGCCAACCAGGCCATCGTGGCCGCTCCCGCCGGCCTGGCCGCAACGGTGACCGGCACGGCACTGGCAGGCACCGGCACGGTCGCGACCCTGACTTTTATGAGCCTGACCAAACTACAACTCGGACTCGCCACTGCCGTCCTCGTGACCGGGGCCGGCTTCTACGCCGTACAGGAACAAGGCAACGCGGCGCTGCGCGACGAACTCGCCGGCGAGCCGCAAAACAGCGGAGAAATCGCCGGATTGCGTCAGGCGAACCTGCGGCTGGAACGCGCCGCCAGCCAAGTCGCGGATCTCCATGTCAGTGATGCGGAGTTGGTGCGTTTGCGCGATGAGGCGGTCACACTGAAGAATCGATTGCAGGCAATGGCGCCGGCGGCACCGCAACCGACCGGTGGCACCCGATTGGGGCCTCCGGTCGGAGCGACGGTGCGAGCAGGAAACCTCGACGCGATGCCCAAGGCGACTGTTCGCGAAACACCGGTCTATCCGGCCGAGATGGCGAAGGCGGGAATCGAAGGGAGCGTGCTGGTCTCATTCGTGATCGATACGAATGGCAAAGTGCAACAGGCCCGTGTCGCGGAATCCACTCGCCACGAGTTTGAGGCTTCAGCCATCGCGGCCGTGAGCAAATGGCAGTTCGATCCCGGCCGCAAAGGCGGGCGAATCGTCAACACGCAGCTCTCGCAACTCATCGAATACAAACTCGCCGACGGACAGGGAACGGCTCCCGCGCCAGCGGAGTGGTTTTGAGCCATGCGTACGAACAAATGGCCCTTCATCGCAATCGCCGCGTTCACCGTCGTCGCGCTGGCGGTGCTCGGGTGGCAGCGACAGACCGCGAATGACCTGCGCGGCGAGATCGCGCGACAGCGCGCCACGGCGAGAGAGCTCGCGCGGTTGAGTGCCGAGCATCAGCGGCTGGCTGCGGCGCAGGCGACGGCGGTGGAGCTGGATAGGCTGCTGGCCGAGCGGACGGCGGTGGCACAGTTGCGGAAGGAGCTTGAAGCAATGCAGCGCCGGGTGGAAGCGACGGCGCGTGCCACACCGGGGCGAAGTGCGACCGTGGCGGAGCCGGTGGAGCCGGCTCTCTCGATGATAGGAACCGAGGTCGCATTTCGCTTGTGGAGAAATGCGGGCCAGGCCACTTCGGATGCGGCCTTTGAAACCGTGCTCTGGGCGGCGGCCGGTGGCGAGGTTGATGCACTGGCCGATCTTCTGGAGTTCGACACCGAAGCGCGGAGCAAAGCGGCGGCAATTTTTGCGAACTTGCCTGAACCCATGCGGAAAGAGCTGGCGACGCCGGAGCGGCTGATCGCGCTTTTGACAGCCAAGGACGTGCCGCTCGGCAGCGCGTCGATTGTGGGACAGTTCCCCACCCCGGTCGACACCAAGGTTGCGGCCCTAATATTCGATGCCGAGGGGAAATCGAAAGTGGCGCTGTTTTCCATGCGAGCCGAAGGCGCGAATTGGCGGCTGGTCGTGCCGGGGACGGTCGTGGAAAAGTACGCTGCTTGGCTGCGCGCACCGTTGGTGGCGGCGGAATCAGCGAAATAGGGCCGCAGCCCGGGGAAATGACTTCCCGAGCACCCGGAGTTCGGGTCCAATCACTGAAACGATCCCCATGAAATCAATCCTGCTGTTTGCCCTCATCGCGTTTGCGACCGTTGCCGTGGTGAGTGCCGCTGACCTTTCCCCGGCGAAATGGCCGGAGGAGGAGCGGGTGCGTATCGAATCTCTGGAACAACAACCTTATCCTCCGGCCACCAAACTCGTCGAGGGGCAGTCCGGGCTCGTATCTGCGACGATTTCTCCCATCGCGATTCGGGCCGGCATCGAGGTTTTAAAGCAAGGCGGTTCGGCGGCTGATGCCGCAGCAACCGTCGCACTCACCCAAGTGACGACCGCGCTTGGTTCCTATGTCTCCTACGCCGGGATGATGCAGCTCACCTATTATGAGGCCAAGACGGGCAAAGTGTATTCGATGAATGCCGGTTGGAATTCCTACCTTGGCGAAACTGATCCCAAAACAATCCCGACCGCAGCAGAATTGGATGCCGAACAAGGACGAAAAACCCTCGTGCCTGGTTTCATGGCCGGCATCGAGTCGATGCACCGGCGATTTGGAAAGCTGCCCTTCGCAGACCTGTTCGCACCGGCGATCTGGTATTCGGAAAGCGGGATCACCATCACCCGCCCGCTCGAGCACTTTTTTTCGTCGCGCCAGAAATTCCTGATACGAACACCAGAGGGCCGTGCATTCATCCGCCAAGCCGGCAGCCCTCTACCCTCTTTTGGGGCACGGTTTGCCCAGCCCGAGTTGGCGGCAACCCTTCGCGCCGTGGCCCAACACGGCGCTCAATACATGTACACCGGGGAATGGGGCGAGAAGTTCGTGGCAGCGGTGCAACGCGAAGGCGGCAAAGCCACTCTGGATGATATGAAGCGTTATCAGCCCATTTGGGAGGAGCCATTGAGCACGGGATTCGCCGGCCACACCATTTATGGCCCGGGCCCCAGCACTCAAGGCGGTTATGACGTGCTCGAAGCCTTGAACCTGATCGAAGAGCTGAAAATCGATCAAAGAAATCCCTACTGGAAAGATCCGGACGTTTTTCAGGATCTGTCGCGTGTCTTGGAATTGGTCGCCATCGGACCTTATATCCACTCCTACGTTGCCGACAACGCGCTTAAAACGAACGGCCTCCATCTCTCCCTGCAGGATCGCGCCACCAAGCCCTATGCCAAAGCCGTGATCCCTTTCATCAAATGGCTGTTCAATACGGCGAAAAAAACTCCGGCAAACAACCACAGCGACGCCATAGTCGTCATTGATCGATGGGGTAACGTCGCGGCACTTACCCATACCATCAACACCGTCCTCTGGGGAACGACGGGTATGGTCGTTGGCGGAGTGCCCTTGTCGGATGCCGCGTGCCTCCAGCAGCAAAAGCTGGAGACTCTCGCTCCCGGTGCCCGTGTGCCCAATGAAATTGCACCGATTATTGCGATGACCGACGGGAAGCCGTGTCTGGCGATCAGCTCGATCGGTTCAGCGCTGCTCCCCGAGACAGTCCGTATTCTTTTGGGCTCGTTCGGAAATCATCTCGATGCGCTAAGCATCGTCGCAGCTCCGCCCCTGCTCCTCAATTTCGACTATGCCAAACGCGACATGGTCCAAGTCCCAGAGGGGAAGTACGACCAGGATTTCCTTACGCACTTGGGCACCGCCGGCTTTACTGTTCAGAAAAAACCAATGCAGGAAGTTGGCGGCATCAAGGGTACTGCGGCAATCGGCCTAATCGCTGACGCCAACGGGGCACGGCAAAGCGTCGAGAATTCAGGCCTCTACAACTTCGCCGAAGGATATTGATCCTCGAAGCGCGCCACCGACTGCGGCCCTGGGCCAGAAAACGCAGCCAAGTTGATACAATTGTGATGGGCCAACGAATCAGGTGCAAAAAATGGCACACCAACGGCCGGCGTGATCGATCAAGATATTCTTTGCCAGCCAGCAAGCTTCGCCAGCGAGCGGTCGTGCCAGCGCGGCATCACCAGCACCGCGATGATCGCCCCGACCAATGCCATGGCCATGTCGGTCTGGGTGTCCCACGGGTCGCCTTGCGTCCCGAGAAAATCGTCCGCCGCCGCGCCGCTGCTCACCGCCACCAGCCACTCGACCAGCTCGTAAAGCGCACTGAAGGCGAGGCACACGCTCACCACGAGAAAACCAAGCCAACGGCTGGGCTTGGCCGGGTCGTTGCCTTGGGCGGAGCCGAAGGGCCTGTTCTTTTCAGGCCCATCGCCCCGGTTGCGCAGCGGCGAAGTCCGCAGCAGGATTTCCCGCACGAGGATGGCCGGCACGAAACCTTGGGCAAAGTGCCCGAGCTTGTCGTAATTGTTGCGCGTCCAGCCGAACCACTGCTTCGCCCATTCGCCCAGCGGCACTCGGGCGTAAGTGTAATGCCCGCCGAAGATCAGGATCACGCAATGCCACCAGAGCAGCACGATCAACAGGCTCGACAGCGGAAACCGCCGGTGCAGGGCGAGTGCAATGGGCAGGCCGATGAACACGGGTGCGATCTCCAGAAACCACGTGAAGTAGTCGTGCGGCGCGATGGCCGACCAGCCCAGCACGGGCGCCAGCAACGCGCAAAACCAGACGAGACGACGGTCCATCAGGTGCCTCTCCCCTGAAACGCCCCGAGCACAAGTTCCCTCAACCCCGGCTCGAGCCCGACGCTGCGTCGCTCAAATTCCCCCCGGACAAACGCCCAGGGCACGGCGCCATCCTTCACCAGGATCGGGGTCATGTTCTTGTCGGGCCGCGAATCGCCGCCATCCACCTGCGCATGGGTGAATCCCCGGCCGGACCGCCACGTCAGCGCCCGCTCCTGACGATCCTGACCGATATAACAGATTTGAAAACCTTGCGGCGTGCCAGCCGTGCCATACCAGACGATCAATTCCAGGCCGTCGCCCTGAAACCAGCGGCGCCGGTTCGCCCCGCCCTCTTGTTTGACGTTTGGAAACTCAACCAGCATGGGCGGCAGTCTGGCCTGCCCACGATCCGGCGCAAGCCCGGTGGAGAGGGTGACGGCGTATGCTCTGTCATTGCGAGGAACACGGCTGACCAGCAGTGCAACGAGGCAATCCATCTGACTTCTGCTGGATCGCCACGCCCGGCGGCGCCAGGCTCGCGATGACAAACCGGGAGCAATCCCGGTTTTGACATCGCCGTCGGGCCGGGCAAGCCTGTGCCTGAAACATGGACCACCTGCACGCCTATTGGCGGATGGAATACATTCAAGCGCCGCGCGAAATGTCCGGCGAAAATCCGTTCACGGCGCTGCCGGCCCTCGGGGATGATGCCGCCGCGCACATCGTCCACCGCAGCCGCCTCTGCTACCTCATTCTCAACCGCTTCCCCTACAACCCGGGCCACCTGCTCGCCGTGCCGTTTCGCAACGTCGCCGACCTGACCGAGCTCGATGCCGCCGAACGGGCCGACCTGATGGACGAGATTATTTTCGGCAAGGACATCCTGCGCGCCGCCGTCAAGCCTGATGGTTTCAACGTCGGCTTCAATCTCGGCACGGCCGCCGGCGGCAGCATCGCCCATCTGCACGCGCACATAGTTCCGCGCTGGACGGGCGACACCAACTTTATGCCGGTACTCGGCGATACCCGCGTGCTGCCCCAATCGCTCGCCGCGATGTATCAGCATCTGCGCGTCGTCACAGAAGGTCTGAAACCCAAGGCCTGACGGATTATGGCCGCAAAAAGTCACAAAGATTTCCCTGCCAGTGCTTCGAAGATCTGCCGGGCGCCTTTGGCGCTTCTTTTGCCGTTGGATTTTTTGTGCCTCTTTGTGGCTAACAAATCTGCCTGAATCTTTCTTTGTCCTCTGACCTCTGTCCTCTGAACCTGAACTCCGTGCCCGAACCCAAGACACTTCACTACCCCAACGCCCGCCACCTCAGCCAGCTGTATTGTGGCAGCGAAGACAACCTGGCCCGCGTCGAGCGGGCGCTCGCCGTGCGCCTCGTCACCCGCGACGACTGGTTGAAAATCGAGGGCCCGGCCGGCTCGGTCGCCAGTGCCGAGGAGTTCTTCACCCTGCTGAACACCGGCCGCACGCAGGGGCTGGCGTTGCGCACGCCCGATTTTGTGCGCCTGCTCGAAAACTACGCCAGGGACGGCGGCGCGAGCCTGCGCGCATTGTTCAACGAGCCGCTGGTCATCGCGACCAACCGCAAGACCGTCGTCCCGAAAACCATCGGGCAAAAACAGTACCTGCAGGCGATCCAAAAAAATCCCATCGTCTTCGGCATCGGCCCGGCCGGCACCGGCAAGACCTACCTCGCCATGGCGTCGGCCATCTCGGCGCTGCTGAAAAACCAGGTGCAGCGCATCGTGCTGACCCGCCCGGCGGTCGAGGCGGGAGAAACCCTGGGCTTCCTGCCCGGCGACCTGCGCGAGAAAATCCTGCCCTACCTCCGGCCGCTTTACGACGCGTTGCACGACATGCTCGA
>CAZBLQ010000057.1:0-22003 GCA_964492635.1 uncultured Oleiharenicola sp. | reverse complement strand
GCACGGCATCATGCAGAACATCCTCCTGATCTCCCAGTTCGCCCCGGAGGCGGACTCCGCTCGGATGCGATCGATGCTGAAGTACTGGGCTGGGGCGGACACCGTCCTTGACTTCGTCGAGACTGCACCTCTCGGGCTCAAGGGTGCCGTGCGGCAACTGATGGCCGACCCGACCGTGAAGCCTCGAGGCGAGCTCATCGGGAATTTTGTTTTTCCCGGAATGGATCGCGTGGTTCACCTGGCTCCGGGTTTTGGCATTGGATTGAGCATGTCATCCAGCCGCGTTTTTACCTACGAGAGCATCCACGGCGAAAACGTGAATGGCTGGCACACGGGCGAAGGCATGCTTTACCTCTACAATTCTGACTTGACGCAGTTTGACGACGACTTCTGGCCTACCGTTGATCCGCGCCGCCTGCCCGGCACCACGATCGATGTGAACCAGGTCCGCGAGCCCGCATCGGGCCAAAGCGCGGCTCCGGCGACGACCTGGGTCGGCGGTGCGTCGCTCGGCGCCTACGGGGCGGCGGGCATGCAGCTCCGGGCGTGGGATAGCACGCTCACCGCGAAGAAGTCATGGTTCATGCTCGACCAAGAAGTTGTTTGTTTGGGCAGCGATGTCCGCAGCGGCAATTCCCGGCCGATCGAGACCGTCGTCGAAAACCGCCTTCTGCACGGTGGCGGCGACAACGCGCTTACGGTGGACGGCACGCGCAAGACCGGAGTGCTTGGCTGGTCAGAGGCCATGCGGGACGTGACTTGGGCCCACTTGGCGGGCCAGACGGAAAGTGCGGACATCGGCTATTTTTTCCCGGCGCCCGTCGGGCTTTATGGAGTGCGAGAGACCAGATCGGGCGTATGGAACGAAACTACGAAGACTGTATCCCACAGCTATCTTACGCTCTGGCTTTCCCACGGAACGAACCCAGCCGGTGCAACGTATTCGTATGTGCTGTTACCCGGATACAGCGCGGCACAAGTCTCCGAGTATGCCAAACACCCGAGAGTGGAGATCCTGGCAAATTCCGGTCGAATCCAGGCATTGCGCGTGGGCTCGCTTGGCGTGACGGCGGCGAACTTCTGGGTTGATGGGCGCTCAGCCATCGGGATCATCACGGTGGACCAAATGGCCAGCGTGCTTCTGCAGACCAAGGGAAACTATTTGGACGTGGCGGTGAGCGACCCGACGCAAGTCAACAATTCGACCATTACAATGGAATTGGCCGCATCTGCGCTGAAGCTGGTCGGCGCCGACCCCGGAGTGACCATAGGCCGGCTTTCACCGACGATACGTCTATCGATCCGGGTCGCCGGCGCCGGCGGGCGGACATTCCACGCACGTTTCCTGACCAGCGTACCATGAGGGGCAACGCGCGAGGCCTGGCTGTTCACACGGCAGGTTGACGTTCACGGTCCGGCGGATGCGTTATTACGAGTAGATTACGAGTACCCTGCTCTCTCGCTCTCGGTGTGCGACGCTGGCCGCATACTCTAGACTTTGTGTGGTTCCGGAACGGAGGGTGAAAGACAGACAATACCCGCGGGGTTGGGCACATGGGCGTATTTGGGAATGACCACGATGCCGGAGTCGGTCACCATAAAACGTTTCCGGTCTTGCTCCAGATCATAGCCGATTACCGAGCGCGGGGGAATGGAAACACCTTTGTCAATTATGGCCCGGCGGATTCGGCAATGACGCCCAACGTTCACTCCGTCCATCAAGACTGAATCGTCCACCTGCGCCCAACTGTGAATGTAAACCTTGGGCGACAGCACGCAGCGTTTCAGCCGGCCGCCGCTGATTATGCAACCCGGCGACACAATGGAATCCACCGCTTTGCCGCACCGTCCGTCCGGATAGTCATCCGCAAAAACAAATTTCGCCGGCGGGTCCGGCGACTGATACGTGCGCAACGGCCAGCCGGTGTCGTAGAGATTGAACAGCGGGTCCACCCCCACCAGATCCATATTCGCCTCGTAATACGCATCGATCGTCCCCACGTCCCGCCAATAGACAGACAGTTTCTTGTTTTCGTCCACGAAATCGTAAGCCATCACGCGATGGTCGTGGATGAGCTTGGGCAGAATGTTTTTCCCGAAATCCACCTCACCCGCCGCCATTGCTTCCGGCGATAGCGCAGCCAGCAGCCGCTCGCGGTTGAACACATACACGCCCATCGAGGCCAGTGACTTGTTGGGATGGCAGGCCGCCGGTTGGGCCGCTTCGGGCTTCTCCTTGAAGCCCACAATGCGTCCCTCGGGGTTCGTCTCCACAATCCCGAATTGATGGGCCAGTGGTTGTGCCACCTCGATCACCGCCACGGTCGTCTCGGCGCCGTGTGCGCGGTGGTATCGCACCATTTTCGAGTAATCCATCTTGTAGATATGGTCGCCCGCCACGATCAGCACCTCGGTGATGTCGCCTTCGATCATGCGCAGGTTCTGGAACACGGCGTCCGCGGTGCCATGAAACAAATCGCCCTCGCGGCTGAGCGCCGGGTGAATGGGGAAAATATACTCGCCCAACTCGGGCCGGTAAATGTTCCACGCCAGGTGCAGATGGCGGTTGAGCGACGTGGATTTGGTCTGCATCAGCACTCCGACTTTGCGGACATCGGAGTTGATGCAGTTGGACAGGGTGAAATCAATCAGCCGGTAAATGCCGCCAAACGTTACGGCGGGCTTGGCCCGATATTTGGTCAACGGATGCAGCCGTGTGCCTTCGCCGCCCGCCAGGAGAACTGCGAAAACGTGCTTCACGGGAATTTCTGCTCCAGGGGAACACCTTTCAACCAGGGGAAGGCAGTCTGGCGGGCACGCGGTATCGCCGCCGTGGCCTTGCTGACGCCGGGCCGCCCTATTGTGTCGAGCAAACCCGCCGGCACCGCGTGGGCGTCTAAACGTCCGACGCGTGTCCCCTTGGTCCTTGAAGAACCGGGCGTGCAAACTGGTGTAATTGCATGGATCACTGTGGCGGATTGGGCGGTGGGAACAACGAAACATTCGGCCTTCGCCAGGAGTTTCCCGGTTTCGATTTCGGGTTCAGCGATCCCAGGCGGACGCAGCGTTGGCTTGGGTAGGGCATCTGGGAGATTGGGGTTGGCTGGCCGGAATAAACGGCACCAGCATAACCGGGATGCGGCCGGCGCATCGCAGCATCTGTTGTGATTTCCGCCGCGTGTATTGCGTCATGGTTCAAGTATGACGACCGGCGCGCCGGGAGTGGAGCGGGTAACACCCCATACTGTCTCGAGGCCGCTCCTGCTATATTGGCAGCTGATTTAAGTCAGTTGTGATGATCCCTATTCCCACATTAGTTGAGCCTGCAACGAGCGCTGCCCTATGCACCGCGCCGCCCGACCCATTTTCGGCCAAGAATGTCATCTCCATGCAATGTGAAAACAGACGAGTGATGGCGCTCGTTGCCGGGCGTGACAGCAGCCAAAGTGCCTCAACCAATATTTCGGGTGATCATGTCGCCCGGTTTCTTTTTGGCGGCTAGGATTTAACGCCGCCCTTTCGGCAGCGCTACTCCCCGGGACAAGCCCCGAGGATGTCCGAATGTCGCTGCGCTCGGAACTACGCGCGGCTTGCACAGCCCCGTTGGCCCGGGGCTGGCCGGGCGGCGTCCTAATCTCATTGGGGAAACCCCGCTCCAAGCTGCGAGGAATGTCTCAGCATTCAAGTGCGGACCTGAAAGGTCGTCTGCCAGATCACTTGCCGCATCAGCTCCATGGCCTTCCCGGGCGCCAGTCAGCCGTGAACACCCCATTGCGGCCGGAGGGGAGCGAGACTAGGATCGCTCGCATCTGCCTCGCCAATTCAAGGTGGTCCATCGCACGTTCGCAAACAAATCATGAACTCCTCGGAAGACTTCATCGAGCTATATAGGCGCGAGGGTTATGGCCTTCCTCAGCTCGATCAGAAAAGAGTGCAGTGCATGGCCGGCAGTCCGCAGCATACCGCGGCCATCAGACTCATCGCCGAGAAGCAGGCAGAACAAGCGCGGACCAAAAGCAGGAAAGAAGACGGCAGAAATGATGAAGTGATACGGATTGCTCGTGGCGCACATCGCCTTGCGAAATGGTCGATTATCGTGGCGGTGCTGGCGTTGATTGTGTCGATAGTTCGGATTTTTTTGCGCTGATCGATGAGGCAGGTACGCCCGCCGGCGAGAAGATACCGCAAACGACTGCCTGCGCGGGTTGGCGTTAATCTTGCGCGTTAGCTTTCACTGGGCGGTCATACCCCTGAATAGTTTTTTCACGGCCAGGAGGAGGCACCGGAACGCCTTTTGCGGCCAAGCAAGCCGGACAAAGCCGCGGCAAGAACAACGGCCGCCGCCAGGGAGTGGCGCGGGTAATACCCCATTCTGTCTCGAAGCTGCTCCTGCTATGTTCGCATTATGGTTCCAAGGATTATGACTGTCGCGTACTTGGGCCCGGAAAACATTCGTGTCGCCGTTGAGCACGTTCTTGCCAATGCGAATGTTGATGTTCCTCACCTATCCGCTCAGGCGACGGGAGTCGCCATAATCATTTTTGCCTTGCCACTGCGGAAGACTCTGATGACCAAGCTAAAGGTTTTGCACCCGAAGGCGCTTTTGATAACGATCGCGAGGCGCAGCAAGCTACTCCCTTTGGATGCCGTGGTCGTGGGCTTTGCGGAAGTCTGGAAAATACGCCAGCATGTCAGGGCGGTTTTTCAGCAATCAAGACAGGATTAAACAACAGGGACTGCCACTGGTTCAAGCGCGTCAGGGTGGCTTTGTTCATCGCTGGGCCGCGTATGATCGCATGCGGCAGGAGGCCAGCGAACCCGACCGCGAAGGGTAATACAGAGTCCCTAATGATTTGGACTATTGAATTCCATTCGATGGGTAGGGCGCGACCGCTGGGCGCGCCGTCTGGACAATCGCGGACTGTCGCGCCAAAGTCTATAAATCAAGGGACGATGGTATAACACCCCATTACTTTCCGCAGCCAATCCCGCTACGTTCGCGCATGCCAATTCCAAACCATGCGTCCTGAAAGCTGCGACGAATATCAAACCCAAGGGTGGCTCTCTCCGGGCGAGGCAAAACGCATCCTTCCACGTCTCGAATTGGAAAAAATCCGCTTTCAAATTCAAGCCGATCATTCTGGTCGCCCGCAAATTCGTTCTCCCTCCCATGATTCCAGAATCGAACTTTTTGTCCACTCAGCCGACGTTGAAGCCTGGCTGAAAATCAGGCATGAATATTTCCCAGGCTGAATGATGATTGGACCAACCGCATCGGCCAGCCCTCGAATGTCGCCGGCCTTTTTGTCTCCTCTACAACCGGCAAACGAACCTCCAAACGGGGTGACCTTTAGAGGGGAAAGATGGGCTCCGCTCAGGTCTACCCTACTTCGCAGCAGCGGGGAAGAAGGATGTCTCCAAAGCCTTAGCGACGGAGGGCCTCCTTCCTGCTGTTGGTTGCCCTAGCAGGCCACCTTCGCTCGCGTCGCGAGCTACGGCGTAAAAGTCACCGTGCGCGCACCCGCGACGCCGGCAATGGTGATCGTGATGGCCTGGGTGTAAAATGGAGGGTAAGTCTCGCCGGCAACGGTATTGACGGCTTTCACATAATTGGTGGCGCCGACCAGATTGCCGATGGCCACGGTGGAAACACCATACTCCATCATATACTGGTCAGCGGCGGAGGAAAGCTGGCGGGCATTGTTGAGCACCGCCTTGTCCTGGGAAGCCAGACGCACTTTCTGGAACGCGGGAATGGCCATCGCCGCCAACAGGCCGATGATGACCACGACAATCATGATTTCGACTAACGTGAAGCCCTTGGTAGAACGTGGATTCATTTTATATGGGGGTTATGAACTTTTATGTAGGATTTCGTCCACAGGGAACAAAACCGGATCGGTTCCACGAATCTCCACTGTTTATATTGGAACCGGTCTGCGTAGCAGGAAAACGGCAATGACAGAGATTTGCGAGAATATTGCATCGCAGCCCCCCCGCCAGTAGCACCGCGCCGCGTGGAAATGATTGCAGTGGATAATCCATTGTCCAAATTGAGCTTGTGAATGCGACCGCTGCTTTTCGCAGCACTCTTCCGCTGGTGACTTTGCTCAATGCTCTGGCTGGACCGCTCTCAGCGCAGAATCTCCTCTATGTCGAGAACGACGGAAAGCCATGTCTGGTGCAAGGCGCGGAGGGAACCAGACCACGGATCGAGCTCAACGGAACGGTGACGACCGTCAATGGACACCGTTTTGCCCTCAAAAAGATCGAGGAGTATCTGCCGGTCTTCGTTTCGGTGCGGAACATCGATGTGCATTCGACCTACGAATCCTATAACGGGGCCGGGCAGGTGAACAACACGATGTTCTTCAACGCCAAGTTCGAGACCTCCTACCGGCTCGACAACGTTTTTCTCCTGCTCGACCTGGATGTGGCGCAGGCCGGCAAGGTGTTCTTCCTCTATGAAGTCGGGCCGCTCGAGCCGAACAAACCCAAGCCGCTTTCACTCACCGTGCCGCTGGCCAGTCCACTCGGGGCCGGGCAATTCCATTTTCATCTCTTCGTCGGGGGGGCGGAGGCGCTGCACTCGGAAATCTCCTTTTTCGAACGGGAGGCCTCGCTTAATCACATGATCGCCCGGCGTATCGCGGCGGTGCAGGATGCTGCGCCAAAACCATTCATCGGGCCCGCTCCGGAATACCCGGCTTCCCTGTTGAAATCGAACATCAAGGGACAGGCCGTGGTCACAATCCGGATTCGTCCCAACGGCAGCATTCAGGATCCCGTGGTCAAGAGCGCGACCGATCCGGCCTTTGGCGCGGCGGCACTCGCCGCCGCGCGCGAGTGGCGTTTTCTGCCCCGGGTGAAGGACGGCCACCCGGTCGAATCAACCGTGGAGATGCCGTTTCTCTTCAGTCCGCCGGAAAACTCCTGACGTCAGTTCGGCCCGTGATAAATGAGCGGGGGAGGTTCCGCGCCGGGTGCCGCGGGCTTGACCGGAGGCACGCGCCGGGCCAACTCGGCCCAGTAGCGCTCTTCCTCCTCCCGGCGCAACGTCTGCTTGTATTCGGCATCGCCGGCCCAGAAAATGAAGAGGAACAACACACACGATACCGGGTTCTTGAAATAGAAGGCGGCTAGCGCGGCGAAGATGACCGCCAGGACTTTGCCAACCGTCACAGCCCAATAAGTCGCCCGCAGATAGGGCAGCTTCATTGCCAGCAGGGCCCGGAAGATGCGTCCGCCATCCATCGGGAATACCGGCAGCAGGTTGAAGGTGCCCATCACCAGATTGGCGGCGCAAAGCTGGGTGCCGAGATCGAGGAGTGAGTAGCTGGAATCCTCCAGGTCGCTGAAAAAATTCCGCCAGACCAAGGGAAGCAGAATTGCGACCAGGGCGAAATTCACCGCCGGCCCGGCCACGGTGATGAGCAACTCCTGCGAAGGCTTGCGGGGGATGCGGTCAAACTGCGCCATGCCTCCGATCGGCAGCAGCAGAATGCGGGAAACATGCACCCCGTAGCGCCGCGCCGTGAGCGAATGACCCAGCTCGTGGAGTATGACACACACGAAAAAAAGCTGAATCAGCCCCACGCTCCAGAGCAAACCGGGGACACCCCCGGCGACCCAACCGTCATAGCCATAGTAGGCAAGCAGCAACAGAAAGCTCGCGTGGACCGCGAGCTGGATGCCAAATACCCGAAACAAGTTAATTGACCACCCTAACATGGGAGGTAAGTAGAACGAGCTTTGTGCAAAGCGCTAATCATTTTCCCAACCTGAGTCATGGCCGAGTCCGCACCAGTTCCCACCATTCTCGTCGTTGATGACGACGCCGAGGTGCGCTATTCCCTAAACCGGGTGCTCACCTCACAGGGCTACAGCGTGTTGGAGGCGCCCAGCGGCGAGGAGGGCGTGGCGGCGGTCAAACGCCAGCCACCCGACGTGGTGCTGCTGGACAACCGCATGACCGGCATCAGCGGACTCGAGACCTTGCAGCATATCCGCGCCACCAACCCGAAGCAGCTGGTCATTTTGATGACCGCGTTCGGCACCGCGCAGACCGCCATCGAGGCGATGAAGTTCGGGGCTTTCGACTACGTGGTGAAACCGTTTGACCCGCCGAAGCTGATCGCGCTGGTCGAAAATGCTCTGCGCACGCAGGCGGACATCCGCTCGGCGGGCGGGGTGCAGCCGGTGATCAATTCCGAGGAACACAAGGAGGGCATCGTCGGCGCCTCCGCCGCGATGCAGCAGGTTTTCAAAATCATCGGCCAGGTCGCAACCAGCGATGTGACCGTGATGATCACCGGCGAGAGCGGCACGGGCAAGGAGCTCGTCGCCCGCAGCATCCACCGGCACAGCCACCGCGGGGCCAAGCCCTTCGTGGCGGTGAACTGCTCGGCCATTCCCGAGAACCTGATCGAGAGCGAACTCTTCGGACACGAACGCGGGGCCTTCACCGGCGCCACCGCGCAGCGGCTGGGCAAGTTCGAAATCTGCGATGGCGGCACCATCTTTCTCGACGAAATCGGTGACATGACCCCCGCCACCCAGACGAAGATCCTGCGGGTGCTCCAGGAGGGGGAAATCCAGCGCGTCGGCAGCTCGGAAACGCTCAAGGTCAGTGTTCGCGTAATCGCCGCCACCAACAAGGACCTCGAAGCCCTGGTGAAGGAAAAGGAATTTCGCGAAGACCTGTACTATCGCCTGAACGTGGTGCGCCTGCGGCTGCCGCCCCTTCGCGAACGCGTGGAGGACGTGCCGCAGATCGTGGATTTTTTCATCCAGAACCTGGCCAAGGGCAAGAAGACGAGGGCGCGCAAGGTTTCGCCTGAAGCTCTGGCCATCCTCTGCCGTCACAGCTGGCCCGGCAATGTCCGTGAATTGGAAAATATGATCTACCGCAGCGCGGTCATTGCGCAGAGCGACACCATTCTGCCCAAGGATTTGCCCGATGAAGTCCGTGAACCCTCGGCCGCAGGACATAGCAGCGAGTCTCTTGAAGAGCTTTACGACCGGCTGGCGAAAGCCCTGCGGGCCCAGCATTCCGGCGAAGAACTGGCCGCTCTGCATGTGGCCATGGTGACGCGTCTGCCCGGAGAAAAGGTCAAGCCGGCGGCACCCAAGAAACGGGCGAAAAAGTAGGCGCCGGTCGGTTCACTCCCGAGGTATTTATGCAAAATATGTGGAGGGGCTTGATGCCCCGAAGGGATGATGGCAACCCCGACAGAGTCGGGGGATAAAGCCCCGCCCACATTCTTCCCAGTACCCCGGGCATTTTTGCCAACCCGCCCAAGCTGAAATCAACCGGCGTAACCCTTGGGGTGGGCCTTGTGCCAGCGCCAGGCGGTCTCGACGATGGGTTCGATCGTGGGAAACCTGGGCGTCCAGTGCAGTTCGCGGCGCGCCTTGGAGGCATCGGCGTAAAGCGCGGGCGGGTCGCCCGCCCGGCGCGGCGCGTAGTTGGCTGGCACCTTCAGGCCTGAAATTTTTTCCACCGCCTTGATCACATCGAGGACGGACGTCGGCGTGCCCGTGCCGAGGTTGTAGAAGAGCTGCGTGCCGGGCGCGGCGAGTTTGTCGAACACGGCGATGTGCGCCCGGCTCAGATCGTCAACGTGCACATAATCGCGCAGACAGGTGCCGTCGGGCGTGGGATAGTCGTTGCCAAAAATCTGGAGCGGCTTGCCCGTGCCCATGGCCGCCCAGATGGCGAGGGGAATGAGATGGGTTTCCGGGTCGTGATCCTCACCGATGGCCGCGTCCTCGGAGGCACCCGCGGCATTGAAGTAGCGGAAGGCGGCGAAACTGAGCCCGTAGGCCCGGGCGAAGGCCTTGAGCATGTTCTCCACATCGAGCTTCGTCTGGCCGTAGGGATTGATCGGCGCCTGCGGCAGGGCCTCGGTCATCGGCATTTTCTCCGGGACTCCGTAGGTCGCGCAGGTGGAAGAGAAGACGAATTTCTTCACGCCATTTTTCAGCATCGCCTCAAGTAGCGTGAGGGTGGCGGCGAAGTTGTTCTGGTAATACTTCAACGGGTCGGTGACCGACTCGCCGACGTAGCAGTAGGCGGCGAAATGCATCACCACGTCAATGCGCTCCGTGGCGAAAATGCGTTCCAGCGCCGCCAGGTCCGCGAGGCCGGCCTCGTGGAGGCGCACCCCGGCGGGGACCGCGGCGCGATGGCCGTAGACTAAATTGTCCAGGACCACGGGTTCGTGGCCCGCCGCCAGCAACTGGCGGACGCAATGGCTGCCGATGTATCCGGCTCCGCCGGCGACGAGTACTTTCATGGGGCAGACTTGTATTGCTTTTCGATTTACCATGGCTAGGCAAATCTGCTCCTTTCGAAAACCGCGCATGAAGCAAACCCGCATCGTCATTACCGGCATCGGACTCACCGCGCCCAACGGCAACTCGCTGGCGGCGTTCCGGCAGAGCCTGCTGACCGGCGTGTCCGGCATCACGACCGTCGAGGTGCGCTACATGGGCCGACATCCGGCCGGCATGTGCAGTTTCGATCCGCTCAAATACCAGAAAAAAAAGGACGTCCGCATCGGCACGCGGGTGGGCGGCATCAGCATCTACTGCGCACGCGAGGCGCTGGCGGACAGCGGACTCGACCTCGAGAGCCGGGACAAGAGCCGGGTGGGAATCTATCTGGGCATCACCGAGCACGGCAACGTCGAGACCGAGAACGAGGTCTACAACATTTCGCTCTTCAAATACGACACGAAGTTCTGGACGCACCACCACAACCCCCGCACCGTGGCGAATAATGCAGCCGGCGAGGTGTCCCTGAATCTCGGCATCACCGGACCCGCCTACACCATCGGGGCCGCCTGCGCCGCCGGCAACATGGGGCTGATCCATGCCGCGCAGATGTTGCGGCTGGGCGAAGTGGACCTCGCCTTGGCGGGCGGCGTCAGTGAAAGCCCGCAAACCTTCGGCATTTTCGCCGGTTTCAAGAGCCAGAATGCACTCGCGGCCCACGTTGATCCGACGAAGGCGAGCCGTCCCTTCGACAAGGCGCGCAACGGCATCGTGATTTCCGAGGGCGGTTGCATTTACACCATCGAGCGGCTCGAGGATGCCCAGATGCGTGGCGCAAAGATTTATGGCGAAATCGCCGGTTACTGCGTGAACTCCGACGCGACCGATTACGTGCTCCCCAATCCCGAGCGACAGGCTGAGTGTGTGCGCAAGGCCATCGCCCACGCTGGCATGACGGTGGAGGACATCGACCTGATCAACACTCACGCCACCTCCACGCCCCAAGGTGACATCCAGGAGTGCGTCGCGATTGCCGAGGTTTTCAAGAACCGCAGCACGCCGCCGCACATCAACAACACCAAGAGCTTCATCGGCCACACGATGGGAGCCGCGGGAGCGTTGGAACTGGCGGGCAATCTGCCGAGCTTCGACGATCTGGTGGTCCACCCGACCATAAACGTCGATGAGCTTGACCCGCAGTGCGATATACCGGGCCTGATCATCAACCAGCCCAAGGCCGTAAAACGGGTTGACGCTATCCTTAATAATTCCTTTGGTATGTTAGGCATTAACTCCACGCTGATCATCAAGCGTTTTGTAGCCTAAAAACACACCTGCCGCACCCATGACGAAAGACGATTGCAAGAAGCTGGTCATCGATATCATTTCCGACATCGCCCCCGACGAAGACTTGAGCGCCATCAAGCCTGAGATTCGCCTGCGCGACCAGCTCCAGCTCGATTCAATGGACTTTCTCGACATCGTCATGGAGCTGCGGAAGCGCCACGGCATCGAGGTACCGGAGGCCGACTACGGCCAACTGGCGTCGCTCGAAAGCTGCGCCGACTATCTGACGCCCAAGTTCGCCGCCAAGGCTTGAACTGAGTTCAGTCCGGCGGCCGGGAGTTCGCCGGAATCCGTCGCATGAATGACTCCCATTACGACGCAGCCATCATCGGCGCCGGCATGTCCGGGCTCGCCGCGGGCATAAGGCTGGCGCACTTCGGCCGGAAGGTTTGCATCTTTGAGCGGCACAATGCCCCGGGTGGGCTGAACAGCTTCTACAGTTTCGCCGGCCGCAAGTATGATGTCGGGCTGCACGCCATGACCAATTACGTGGCGCCCGGCATCAAAGGCACGCCGCTCGGCAAACTGCTCCGCCAGTTGCGCATCGACCGGGAGGAATTTGCGCTGCATCCGCAGAAAATGTCGCGCATCGCGTTCCGAGACTGCGCACTGAAGTTCACCAACGATTTTGCCGTGCTGGACGCTGAGGTCGCGGCAAGGTTTCCCCGGCAGGCCGCCGGCTGGCGGTCGCTGGTGCAGGCGGTGAAGGGTTACGACGACGTCTCGCTTGAAGCCCGGCCGGTCTCGGCGCGCGAAGTGGTGGCCCGGCACCTGAGCGACCCGCTGCTTACCGACATGATTTTCTGCCCGCTGATGTATTACGGCAGCGCGCAGGAGCGGGACATGGAGTTCGGTCAGTTTGTCATCATGTTCAAGGCGCTTTATCTCGAGGGTTTTGCCCGGCCGCTGGACGGCGTGCGCGTCATCATCCGCGTTTTGCTGGAAAAATTCCGGCAGGCCGGGGGTGAGCGCCGCATGAAGTGCGGAGTCACGCGCATTATTGAAGAGCAGGGCAGGGCGGCTCGGCTCATCCTGGATTCAGGCGAGGTGCTAACCGCCGACCACGTGATTTCCTCCATCGGTTTTGCCGAAACCATGCGGTTGTGCGAACCACCGCAGAGCGAGGCCGCGGAGCGCAACACAGGCGCGCTCTCCTATGCCGAGACGATCACGATATTCAACCGCGAGCCGGCAACGTGGGGGTGGGGTGATGACACGATAGTTTTCTTCAACGACTCCGACCGGTTTGACTACTCCCGGGCCCAGCCGCAGGTTGATCTGCGCAGCGGCGTCATCTGCTTCCCGAATAATTTCGACTATGGCACCGGGCATCTGCCCGAGGGAATTTTTCGGGTGACCTGTCTGGCCAGCTACGACCGGTGGGCGCACCTGCCGGAGGAGACTTACCAGGCGGACAAGCTGCGCTGGTTCGATGAGATCACCCGCAGCGCCCGGCGTTTTCTGCCCGCGGTGGATGACGCCGTGCTGGCCCGGGCGAAAGTGACGACCGACATGTTCACTCCGCGCACCATCAGGAAATTCACCGGCCACCTGAACGGGGCGATTTACGGCGCTCCGCATAAAATCCGCAACGGCCGCACGCATTTGAAAAACCTTTACCTGTGCGGCACCGACCAAGGGTTTCTCGGCATCGTGGGCGCAATGCTGAGTGGAATCTCCATGGCGAACTATCACGTGCTGCAGGGCCCGGCCCGCGGTTGATCGGACGGCTTTAGCCTTGCCGTGGATTCCAGCGGGGTATGCCATCGGGCATATGAACCTGAACGCGGCAAAGCTCGTGGGCATCGGCATCATCATCCTTGTGCTGGTGATCGCCGCCTCGCAATCAACCTATGTGGTCAACCCCGGTTTCCGCGGCGTTGAGGTCACCCTCGGCAAAGTCACGCCCGGCTTCAAGGCGGAGGGCTTTGGCACGAAGTCGCCCTTCATCACCCACATTGTCAACATTCCCGTCCGCCAGTTGACGAACGCCCTGAACACCGATTGCTACTCCTCGGATTTGCAGCAGGTCGGGGTCGCCTTGCGCGTGCTTTACCGCATCCCGGAATCATCGGTGGTGCGCATCTACACCGAATATGCGGGCGATCCCTTTGAAAGTCTCATCGCCCCCCGTGTGCAGGAGGCGCTGAAGGAGGTGGCCGCCCTGCAGAGCGCGGAGATGATCGTAAAGAAGCGCGAGGACATTAAAACGAAATCCCTCGCGGCGGCCCGGGAAAAAATCGGCCCGCTGCTGGTGCTGGTGGATCTGGTCGTCGAAAACATCGTTCTCTCGAAGGAACTCGAAACCGCCATCGAATCCAAGATGGTGCAGGAACAGGAGGCGGCCAAGGCGCGCTTTACCCAGCAGAAGGCGCAGATCGAGGCCGACACCGCCATCATTCGCGCCAAGGGCGAAGCCGAGGCCATCCGAATCCGGGCCGAGGCCATTCGCGACAACCCGGGTTTGATCCAGTTGCAGATCGTCGAGAAATGGGACGGCCGTTCACCGCTCGTCATTGGGGGTGGCTCGGGCGAATCGGGCGGGGCGAATATCCTGCTGCCTCTCAACCTGCCCGCAACGGTCACCGCGCCAGTCCGCAAATGAGCCCCATCGCCCGGCGTAATTTCCGGATTTTTGTGACGGCCCTGCTCCTGGTTGCGGCGTGTCTGCTTTTTCCGCGCGTGCTGGGGTTTGTCGAGCTGGCGGCGCGGGAACTCCGTTACCTCTGGTGGCTGGTGCTGATCGCGGCGCTGGGCGTCTGGCTGGCGTTTTTCTACAACCAGAAGAAAGATTAGGGCCCATTGAGACGAGGGATCAGCGTCCCGCCCTGCAACAGCAACTTCGTCAGCGGATGCAGTGACAAAGACCGGCCGCGCACGGCCGGCCCGGTGAACTTCCAAGTTGCGCTTTGGGAGGCGGCAAACTTACTCGAAATACTCCATGGCTTACGACTGGCTCAAAGGAATTTCCGACCACTACGACGTGGTGGTGATTGGCAGCGGACTGGCCGGCCTGACCGGCGCCAACACCCTGGCCAAGTGCGGCCACAAGGTGCTGCTGCTGGAGCATCACTACCAGTTGGGCGGGCTGGCGACCTGGTTCACCCGCAAAGGCGGCCATATCTTCGACATCTCGCTGCACGGCTTCCCCATCGGCATGATCAAGTCGGTGCGCAAATACTGGAGCCAGGACATAGCCAGTTCCATTGTGCAACTGAAGGGCATCCGGTTCATCAACCCGCAGTTCAAGGTCGACACGACCTTTGACCGGGAGGATTTCACCCGGCTGCTGATCCAGCATTTCAAGGTGGCGGCGGAGACGGTGGAACGGTTTTTCACCGACCTGCGGGCGATGAATTTCTACGACAACAATGTCGAGACCACCGGCCAGATGTTTGACCGCTATTTCCCGGGCCGCGATGACGTGAAACGGCTGCTGATGGAGCCCATCGCCTACGCCAACGGCTCCACTTTGGAGGATCCGGCCATCACCTTCGGCATCGTGTTTTCCAATTTCATGAGCAAGGGCGTCTATACCTTCCGCGGCGGATCCGACGTGCTCATCGGGAAAATGGGCGCCGAGCTGAAAAAAAACGGCGTGGAGGTTCGCAAGCATGTCGTGGTGGAAAAGGTGCTGACCGAGGAGGTCGCGGGGCGCAAATGTGTCACCGGCGTCGTGGCCAATGGCCGCACCATCCGTTGCGACGCGGTCCTGTCGAACTCCAACATCAAGAATACGGTCCTGCGGATCGCCGGGGAGGAGAATTTTTCCCCGGAATTTGTCGCGCAAACCAAGGCGGTGCGGGTCAACAACAGCTCCTGCCAGGTTTATTTGGGCATCAGAAAAGGGGAATCGATTCCGCAGATTGGCGACTTGGTTTTCACGTCCGATGCGCCGCATTTCTCCAGCGCCGAACTGGTGGACCTGCATACGACCAGCCGCACCTTTTCGTTCTACTATCCCGACACCCGGCCCGGCTCCGACCGCTACACGGTGGTCTGTTCGCTCAATTCCACCTACGATGCCTGGAATAATCTCAGCGAGGAAGAATACGCCGGAGAGAAGGTACGCCTGATCGAGGAGTCGATCGCCAGTCTTGAGCGACACATCCCCGATGTGCGGGCCAAGATCGACTGGACCGAGGCGGCCACGCCCTGCACGATTGAATATTATACCCGCCACTGGGCGGGCACCTCCTTCGGCACCAAGTTCGAAGGTTTGAAGGTTTCCATGGACCTGCCGGGCCAACTGCCCGGTCTCTATCATGCCGGTTCGGTGGGCATCATCATGTCCGGCTGGCTGGGCACGATCAATTATGGCGTGATCGTGTCGAACCAGATGGACAAATTTCTCGCCCAGAAGAAACGCTCCGCCGAAGCCCTCAGCGCTTGAACCATCCAAACATGAGCCAGGTCACTGATCTCATTCCGCACCGGCCGCCGTTTCTCTTTGTGGACGCCATCGTTTCCCACCATGGCGATGTGCTGGTCGCCACCCGCACCTGGCGCGCGGAGGAGAGTTTCTATCAGGGCCATTATCCCGGCGCGCCGATCACCCCGGGCGTCCTGCTCTGCGAGGCGGTATTCCAGACGGGTGCGCTGTTGATGGCGCGATTGATGAGCGGTCAGGAAGGGCAGGGCGGGGTGCCGCTGCTGACCAAGGTTTCGGACGTGCGCTTCCGGCTGCCGGTTTATCCCGGGGACACCACGACCATGGAAGTGCGCCGCACGGAAACCATGGGTGACTTTCATTTTATGAGCGGCAACATGAAGAATGGCGACAAGCGCGTGATGAACGTGGCTTTTTCCGTGGCTTGGAAAAAACCGGTGGGAGCGACGAGCCATGAGTGATTTTCTGCAACTGGCCGGGAAGAACATTCTGGTGATGGGCGTCGCCAATAAAAAGAGCGTGGCCTGGCACATTGCGATGTCACTGGAGGAGCAGGGCGCGCGGGTCATTTACAGCGTGCGTTCCGAGACACGGAAAAAATCCCTGGAGACTTTGCTGGCGGGAAAACCGGTTTTTCTCTGCGACGTGGAGGAGGAGGGCGCCTGTGCGCGTCTTGCCGCTGAAGTGGCCAGGGCCGGCTTCGCACCGTTGCAAGGTGTGGTCCACTCCATCGCTTTCGCCAATTACAGTGACGGGTTCAAGGTGTTCCACGAGACGAAGCGGAAGGATTTTTTGCAGGCGAACGCCATCTCGGCCTTTTCGCTCGTGGAACTGGCCAACGCCTTCAAGCCGCATCTCGCGCGCAACGCCTCCATCGTCACCATTGGAATCTCCTCCCTCGCGGTCACGCCCGACAACTATGGCTACATGGGGCCGATCAAGGCGGCGCTTGAGTCATGCAGCCGGTTTCTGGCCAAATCATTCAGTGCCGACAGCGAAGTCCGCTTCAACGTCATCGGCGCGGGTCCGCTCAAAACCAGTGCGTCGGCGGGCATCCCGGGTTATCTGGAGAGTTATCTCTATGCGGAAAAACTGACCTTCCGGAAACGCAATCTGGCGACCCAGGAAGTGGCCGATGCCGCGTTGTTTCTCCTCAGCGGGCGCAGCAGCGGCTTGAATGGCACAACGCTGGTCATCGATGCCGGGCTGGGGGCGAATTTTTTCGACAAGGACATCATCCGGCTGGCCATGCGGCCGGAGAAATAAGCGGCCATGCGCTTTCGCCACGCCTGCATCGAGTCACTGGCCGCCGTGCTGCCGGATGAAATCTGGACCTCGGCCCAGATTGAAGAGCGTCTGCGCCCGGTCTATGAACGGTTGAAACTGCCGTTTGGCCGGCTGGAACTGATGACCGGCATCCGGGAACGCCGCATGTGGCCGGCCGGTTTGCGCCCGTCGGATGCCAGTGCCTTAGCCGGCAAGGCGGTGTTGAAGCAATCGGCTATCAGGCCGGGACAGGTCGAGGCGTTCATCCACTGCGCCGTTTCCCGGGACATGCTGGAGCCCGCGACTGCGTCCTTTGCCCATCGCAAAATCGGACTCGGCGCGCATGCACAAGTCTTCGACCTTTCAAATGCCTGTCTCGGTTTTCTCAACGGGCTGGTTACGCTCGGCGCGATGATCGATGCCGGGCAGATCCGTTGCGGCATGGTCGTTGCGGGGGAGAATGGCCGGCCACTGGTTGAGCAGACGGTCGAGCACCTGCTGGCCGCGGCATTGAACCGGAATGAGATCAAGCCGTTCTTTGCCAATCTGACCATAGGCTCGGGCGCGGTGGCCGCCGTCGTCTGCCACGAAGATATGCTGCCGGACAGGCCCAAGCATCGTCTGCTGGCGGGCGCGTATCTGGCCGCCACGCAGCACAGCGAGCTTTGCCAGGGTGACACGGCCGGAGAAGGGTTCCAGATGCAGACCGATTCCGAGCAACTGCTGCTGGCGGGCGTGGCAGTGGCCAGGGACACCTGGGCTTTGTTTGAGGAGGAAACCGGCTGGACCCGCGAGACTCCGACGAAATTCATCTGCCATCAAGTAGGCAGCACGCACAGGCGAAAACTCTATGAGAGCGTCGGACTGGATTTGGGGAAGGATTTCTCAACCTTCGAAACACTCGGCAACACCGGCTCGGCCGCGCTGCCCACTGCGCTGGCACTGGCCGTGGAACAGGGAGTCGTGAAGGCGGGGGACAAAGCGGCGCTGCTGGGCATTGGCAGTGGCATCAACAGCCTGATGCTGGCCGTGGAGTGGTGATTTGCCGCCAATACAATTTAACCACGGATTGCACGGATGAACACGGATAAAGCAGAGGCGCCACAGAACATAAAAGGTGGTCGCCGATTTCCACATCGGCGACAGACGTCGGTATGGAAACCGACGCCCACCCAACTGCCCGGTTCCGGCTTAGATCAATTTCATCCTTTTGTGTTTCTTGTGCTTTTTGTGGCCAATCTGACGCCGTCTGAATGATTCCCTGCATGTCCGAGCCACTTCCTGACTGGCTAAGCAAGCTGTATCCGTTCGAACCAAAGCGGTTTGATACCGGTCGCGGCGTCATGAGCTACCTCGACGAGGGCCAGGGTGACGAGGCGGTGGTCATGGTGCACGGCAACCCGACCTGGTCGTTTTATTACCGCAGCCTGGTGCTGGGCCTGAGAGGCAGGATACGCTGCATTGTGCCGGACCACCTGGGGTGCGGACTGTCGGACAAACCGCAGAATTTCGACTACACCTTGGGCGAACACATCAGCAATCTGCGGGCCCTGCTCGACAGTCTGAACCTCAAGAAGATTCATCTGGTGGTGCATGACTGGGGCGGACCGATCGGGTTGGGGGCGTCATTGCTCAAGCCGGAACAACTCGGCCGGGTGGTGATTCTGAACACCGCGGCTTTTGCCGATACGATGATTCCTCTGCGCATCAAGCTGTGCCGCTTGCCAGTGCTGGGGGAATGGCTGGTGCGGACCATGAATGGGTTTGCCGGACCGGCGACCTGGATGGCTGTGACCACTCCGCTTTCGGCCGAGGTTAAGCGGGGTTATCTTTATCCTTATAACGATTGGGCCAGCCGCATTGCCGTTTATCGGTTCGTGCAGGACATTCCAACCGGACAGGGCAGCGCCAGTGACCGGGTCTTGGCGGATATTGAACGAAAGCTGGTGGTGCTTCGCGACCGGCCAGTAAGGATTCTGTGGGGTGGACGGGATTTCTGCTTCAACCGACATTACTATAACCGGTGGCGGGTGCTGTTGCCGGGCGCTAATGCCGATTATTTTGAAGAGGCCGGACACTACGTACTGGAGGATGCGGGGCAGGAATGCCTGCAGGAGATTCAGGGTTTCCTAAATATGACTTAAAGTGCTGGTATGTGCAATAATGTATATTAGACATAATATCTATTGTGCGTTTTCTTACTGTGAAAGCGTTATCTTTCCGATTTCAAAACCCTCCCAGCGATTGTATCCGGACAACCTATTTCGCCGGGCCCCAGCGGCTGGTCAGCGGATAATAGATGAACAACGGACGGCCCACGACATCCTTGTCCGGGACGTAGCCCCAGTAACGACTGTCCTTGCTACGCGGTGAGTTGTCTCCCATCGCGAAAAAAGAGTTGTTGGGCACGCTAACCACCTGACCAAACGCCAGCCGGCCATCGGCGGTGTAACCCGGATATAGCCCGTCCTTGCGGGAATTTTTCCCGAATGCCGCGGAGCCATCGATTGGCTGTCCATTTCTGAAGAGTTGCCCGTCCTTGCTGTCAATGGGTGGCGCCCCGTCTGAAATCAACGGTGCCGGTTTCCGGATTTCCAGTTTATCGCCGGGCACGCCGACCAGCCGCTTGATGAAGTATTTGTCCCCCTCGTCAGACTTCAGCTCCTCGATGTTGCCGGTCTTGAAGACAAAACCCGAGCCCACATGAGGCGGGAAAAAATTGTATGTGAGCCGGTCCACGAACAGCAAATCACCCGTGAGGATGTCGAATGACAGCAGTTTATCGCCCCGTTGCACCTTCCGGCCGATCGGAATCCAGTAAACCGGCACCTCGAGCGGCCGTACTCCGCCCCGCAAAATGATGGTCGATCGCTCCAGCGGCTGGGCTTGGACGGCGGCCTTGCGCAAGGCCGCGTCGAGCGTCGCAGCGTGGCCCTTGAAGAAAGCCTGCTCGACCACCTGGCTGTAATCAAAATCGGCCGGCACTGTGACCCGGGCAGTCTCACCCCCCACGGAGAACACGAATTCCTTCAGGTTGGCGGGAAAAATAAACATGCTTCGGCCCGCTTTCTCGGAATAGGCCGGTTGCAGGTATTGTCCGTTACCGAATACACCGATATACACCTCCCCGTCAGCCGGCGCGGTCACCGAGTAATTGGTGGCGCCCAAAGTGAGCAGCCGCGCCACCTTGCCGAGTGGACCTGGTTCCTGGCCCGCTGGAAACACCTCGGAAGTCATGCCGTAGTAGGTCGGCCACATGGAATTCGTCGGGATTTTGAAAGGCTGCACAAAATAAGCCCGCAGGCCGAGAATCACGATGGCGGCGACCAGGAAGAACTCGACGTTCTCGATCATCGATGAAACGGGGTAGACCCTTCCCCCGGTGTCCTGGAGGACGGCTTCCAACGACTCGACGGCCGACTTGATCCGGCTGGTGTCGGCGCGTTCCTTCAGCCGGAGCTTCACCTCGCCGGTGGCCGCCAGTAATTTTTTGGCCTGGCCCTCGGTGAGCTGGTCGCGGCGGAAATTGTAGACGCGGTCGGCCACCTCCAGCCAGTTCCCGGCGTTCTGTCGCATCTTTTTCTGCTCGGAATAAAGGAAACTGAACACGTGATTGCGGAGTTAGCTGTTGGTTTTCAATACCTGGATGAAAGCATCAGGTGGGATCGATACTTTGCCAATTTGTTTCATCTTCTTTTTGCCCTCTTTCTGCTTGTCGAGCAGCTTGCGTTTGCGGGAAATGTCACCGCCATAGCACTTTGCCGTCACGTCCTTCCGCATTTCGCGGACATTGTCCCGGGCGATGATTTTTCCACCGATGGCCGCCTGCACGGCGATTTTGAACATTTGCGGCGGGATGATCTCTGCCAGCTTCTCACACAGGGTGCGCCCCTGCCCTTCCGCCTTGCTGCGGTGGACAATGCTCGCAAAGGCATCGACGGGGTCGCCATTGACGAGAATATCCATTCGCACGAGGTCTGAGGGGCGATACTCGCCAAGTTCGTAATCCATCGAGCCGTAGCCGCGCGTGATGCTTTTGAGTCGGTCGTTGAAATCGACGAGGATTTCGTTGAGCGGCAGCGTGCAGTCCACCATGACCCGCGCGCCATCCAGCGTGGTGGTATGGTCGCAGCTGCCTCGCTTCTCCATGACCAGGCCCATGATGTCGCCCAAAAACTCGTTGGGAATATGAATGGCCGCCTTGATCGTCGGCTCGCTGATTTCCAAAATCGAGGCCGGATCGGGCAGATTGATGGGGTTGTCCACCTTGATGACTTCGCCGGCGTGGTTCTTCACCTGGTAAACCACGCTCGGGAACGTCGAAATGATCTCGACGTCATATTCGCGCCTGATGCGCTCCTGGACCACTTCCATGTGCAGCAGGCCGAGAAAACCGCAGCGAAAGCCAAACCCCAGCGCGACCGAGGTTTCATTCTGATAGATCAGGGCCGAGTCGTTCAACCGCAGCTTGCCGAGGGCGACCTTGAGTTTCTCGTAATCCGAAGACTCCAGCGGATAAAGGCCGCAATAGACCATCGGGTGCACTTCCTTGTAGCCCGGCAGCATCTCGGCGGCCGGCTTGTTGGCGTGGGTGACAGTGTCGCCGACCTTGATTTCCTCGACGCTCTTGATGTTGCTGACGATGTAGCCGACATCGCCGGGTCCGAGTTCCTTGCACTTGATCATGCCCGGATGAAACATGCCGACCTCCTTGATCTCGGA
>CAZBLQ010000056.1:0-22415 GCA_964492635.1 uncultured Oleiharenicola sp. | reverse complement strand
GGTGCTCAAAAAAATTGCTGGTGAAAACAACCTCGAGGCTGTTGTCGGGCAGGGGCCACGGGGCCGAGCAGTCCTGATGCAGGAACTCAATGCCGGGCGCGAGGCGTTGCGGCGCATCGGGATTCAGATCCATGGCCAGTTTTCGCCCGGCCACTATGTTGTTGATGAACTCACCATATCCGCAGCCCAGATCGAGCACGGCGGCATCCGGCGCCACCCACTGGCTGAAAAACTCGCGGGTCAGCACCTGCCAGACCTTGTTCCGGTAGGCGGCGGTGCGGATGAAGCGCCGGTGATAAATTCTGGAGAGTTCCTGCTGGGTGCTGGCCATGGGAATCGGCGAGAAGGTCAGAGCGGGGCGGACAGGTCAAGCCAGCCCGGGTTTCGCTCCGCGTGTTGCGCGATTTCCTCCAGAATGGCGGGCGTTTTCATGGCCGGCTGCCAGCCCCACACTCGCGTGGCCTTGGCATGGTCGAGCACGATCCAGGGAAGGTCGAACGGTCGCGGGCTGCCGTCCGGTGCGACCGGGTGCGGGCCAAAACGTTTTTCGCACCAGTCGCTCAGTTGCTTGAGTGACATTGCCGAGGCCGTGCCGCCGGACAAATTCACCAGCCGGTCACCGGCGGCGAGCTTCGGTGCCGCCATCTGCTTTTCCAGCAGTGGCACAAGGTCATGCGGGTGCAGACAGTCGCGCACCTGATGGCCGTGGCCGCCAAAGCCGAGATATTTCAACGGGCGCTCCCGCAGCCAGGCATTGATCCAGTAGGCGAAGATACCCTGGTCGGCGCGACCGAACTGGCCGGCGCCCGCCAGCACCCCGCAACGATTGATGAACACGGGAAAGCTGAAGGTTTCGCCGTATTCGAGCGCCAGGGCTTCTGAAGCGAGCTTGGTGGCGCCATAGAGCGAAACGGGGGCGGTGGTGGCGAAAGTTTCGTCGAGTCCGGCGGAAGTCAATCCGGCCGGGTGGGTTAAACTTGGTGCCGGGACAAAGGCATCTTTGACCGCGAGCACTTTGAGATTTGCCAGGGGCGCGATGGAATAAACGCGGCTGGTCGAAAGCAAAATGAAGCCGGCTTTGTGCGCCTTGCAGTATTCCAGCTGGTTCAGGGTGCCGCCGAGATTGTGCTCCACCAGCTGGCGTGAGCTGGATCGGCCATCGACGCCAGCGAGGACACTGGGGTTCGCCGCAGCGTCGATCACCCAGTCCGCGGCGGGCAGGGTTTCCAGGTCGCTGGCGTTGCGCAGGTCGGCATGAATCAGTTTCACGCCCCGCGCCTTCAACTCGGCCCGGTTGCTTTCGCTGCCCGGGCGGATGAAGTTATCGAGGCCGAAAATCTGATAACCGCGGCCGGTGGCGAGCAGGGTTTTGGCGACAGTGCTGCCGGCAAAGCCGCAGATGCCGGAAATCAAGATTCGCATGGGGGGCAAGCCAAACAGAGGCGCCCGGGCAGGTGAAGCGGGAAATGGCCTGACGCGTCGGATGGGAAAGCGGTGGCCAGCGGTAAGCGAACATCCTGCCGTCCGGGCGCACCCCGGGTGGTTCGTGGCGTCATCCCACGCGCTGTTCACGCAGGGGCTGGCCGCCCAGTTTGCACCCGATGAAGCAGCGGACGTCGCCGAGCGTGCGGAGCTGGCGCAATTCATCATTGTTGATGGAGATCTGGAACACATCCTCCGCCAGAATCACGATCTCCATCATCGTGAGTGAATCGAGCCCCAGGTCTTCAATCAAAAGCAGGTCGTCGTGGGGTTGCTTGAGCTTGGGCCTTAGGTCGGGCTCCACGTACCGTTCAATGACACCAAGGACAATCGCGTGCAGGTGTTCGATGTGGCCGGTTTTCCTAAACTGGCAGGCGGCCTGATAGGTGGAGGCGGAGCAGCGCTTCAAGACTTCGCGCAGGTGGGCCTCGTCCTCTGTGGTGAAGGACTTCGGAGAAGGTGGCAAAAAATGATTGGTCCCGCGATTGGTGCCGTCGGCTTGTGTCATGACGTGCTCCTGTGGGTTTGGACGGTTATGGGTGTTCATGTCGCATCTGCGCCGGACCAGCCCGGCGGAAGCGGCGGATCCGCTTCGCGCCTAACTTGACCAAGGAACCACCTCACATGTTTCATAAAAAAAGTGTACCATCGACGGCCGGAGGCCAAGGCTAGCGCCGGGGGGAGGCCGGCGTCGGCAAAACGAGGGTTGCTCTTCGAGGGCATAGAAAATGCCGGATGGACAGAGTGGATCGGGGCGTGGCGCATGACCTGGTTAACAATAAAGACAATCCGGCGTGTGAAACCCGCTAGCGGTACCTTAAAATTGGTCCAGGCTCCGGGTTTGATCAGAACTCATGGCCGGAACCAGCGGACGGGTGACCCGAGAACGTATCCACCAGGCGATCTCGAGTGTCGCGGGATTTGATCAAAATGTTGCGGTCAGCGACAGGGAATAAACGCGACCGCGCCAGTCGCCGTAAGGTTGCACGCCGGCGCCGGAGACATCGTTGGCGTATTTCGGGTAGTTGTATCCGAAGACATTGTTGACGCGTGCCTGGGCACGCAGGCCGAAGCGCGTGGTTTTCCACGGGAGCCAGCGGGAGAGGTCGCGTTGGGCGAACGCGTCGAACTGCCAGTAGTCCTTGATCTGCCTGCTGCGCTGGGTACTCCACTCGTTTTCGGGCAGAACTCGGGGACTGTAGTAGTGTCCGTCGATCCCGAACCCGTAGTCCGGCCTGGACCAGCCGGCGCCAAAGTTCACCCGATGCTTCAACAATTCCGGTGCGGTGCCGTCGGGCGCGGTCAGCTCGTTCACCGGTGGGCTATCCGGCAGGATCTGGCGTTCATAGCTTTGGAACCAGACCCAGCGTCCATACAGTTCGAGGTTGCCACCGAAGCAGTTGGTCCACGTGTAGTCGACCGACGTGTTCCAATTGCGCGAGTGGCGCGAAGCAAGATTGACGTTTCCGGTGAGCACCGAAGTGATGACGCCGGCTTGGTAGGGATCGCCCGGGGCTGGCGCTGCGCGGTTGACCCGGCCGGGGAAAAGCCCTTCCAGATTGATGGCTCCCTGGGCGTCCAGCGCCACCTGTTCATTAACCTTGCGCGTGTCGACGAAGTCGACGGAGACGCGCAAACGGTGGATCTTGCCCCGTTGAAATACGAAACCGCCGGTCTGGGTGACGGCCGACTCGGCCAGCAGGTTCGGATTCAACTGCTCGTTTGCGACCACGTTGGTCGTAACGGCGTTGCCCCGCAGCGGGTCGATCACGTTGACCAGCGTGTTGGAGCCGATGCCGCCGGTGGGACCACCGGATCCGGTAAGTTTGCTCAACGATGGCGTGGGAAACCGGTTGGAGGTGGTGACACTGCCGCGGAGGGAAAAGCCACCCACGAAATCAGCCTTCATCGCCAGGGTCGGTGCGACATTGCTCTCCTTGGAACTGGCCGCGGCGATGTAACGCACGGCCAGATCGGCCTCGATCTTGCGCATCCAACGGGGCAGCCGGCGCGTGGGCACCAGTGGGGCCTGCAGTTCGCCAAAAACGCTGTAATGTTGCAAGGTGCGGCCGGTCCAGTTAAGTGGGATCTCAGCCAGCGAGCCATCGCCGTAGCGACGCACGTCGGCGAAGGGGGCCAGATGATTCAGCCGGTAATCGGCGCCGAGGTTGATCGTGGCCGGGCCGGTCGGCAGTGGCAGCAACGGATTGCTGATCCGGACGGCGGCATCATAGGTGTCGTAGTTTCCCAGAGTGACAAACTTGCCCCGCGCGCCGTAGTAGACCAGGGCTTGGTCGTAGAACTGCTGCGGTGGCGGATGCACCTGGGTGTCGCGCAAAGGATTGTAGGTTCCCTCGTCAACCAGTTGCTGCCAGCGGGTGGTGTCGACCGGAGCGAGGCCGCGATAACGCGTGAGATTGTTGGAGTACTGTCCATCGAGGGAAACCTGCCAGGAGGACGGCAACCGCAGCAGCGCGCCGACGACGATTGAGGCGAAGTCAATGTGAGCCTCGCTGTAGTTTTGTCCCAGCTGCGGGGCAGTTTCATTCAAGGACACCTTGATGTCCTGCTTAAAGGGATTGAACGGCGACGCGGCGCTGAGCGTCAGGTCGCCGTTCATGACATCGTAGCCCCGATTGACGACCGTATGAACATAGGTGGCGTCCAGTCCGAGCTGGAGCCAGGGAAACAAGTCGTAAGTGCCGGAGGCGAACCAGGCGGAGCGCCGCTGCTGGCGGCCATAGGGATAGTCTGAGCTGTTCGGCGATGCCGCCATGCCGCCAGGCGAGGCGAACAGGGAATAGTTCCTCACGCCCTCGCGACCGGCGAATGCAGCCAGCCCGCCGCTGCCATCCGCGCCGGGCGCGACGGACGTCACGGTCGTCGTGCCGTCGCCGAAAAGCGGCGTCTGGTCGGCGCTGCGAATGTTGGGGGTAGCGCGGTAAATGGGCTGATCCGGCGGAACCGGTGTTGCTTCCCTTGCCTTGAGATACTTCAGCTCCGTCTCGAGGGGCGGAACCGAGTCCGTGAGGCTGGCGCTCACCAGCAGGTGCAGTTTCCCGTTGAGCAGGGTCTGGCCGTGGAGAAAAGAAACGGCGGTTTGCGGAGCGTCGAAGCCGCGGAGCGCGTTGGTGTAGGTGGTGGTCACCTCCGTCGTGTCGGCATCCGCGCCTGACCGCAGCACGATGTTGATGACGCCACCGACGGCGTTGCCGGAATAGATCGCGGACGCGGACACCGGCAGCACCTCGACCTGTTGCACGAGACTGAGCGGGATGAAATTGACGTCCTGGCCGACGGTCCGCGAATCGCTGGTCAGTACCTCAGGCAGGCGCCGGCCGTTGACCAGTACGATGGTCTGGTCGGGACTGTAGCCGCGCAGATTGAGGTTGGAGCTGCCGCCGGACAGGATATTCGAACTCAGATCCTGCTCCGGGGAACGCCCATCGCTGTCCAGCACCGCCCGCTGGAGGAAATCATTCAGGTTCACCAGACCGCTGCGCGCGATCTGACCGCGATCATAAATTGCGTAGGGCAGGGCGTCGTCCTGCGTGCGGGGCAGGTCGATGTTGCCGCTGGCGGTGCGCGGCAAATCGGTCCGGCTATGGTCGAAGAACCCGTGCTTGGCCGCCCGGCCGATGACGACGAAGGGTTCGAGCTGGGTCACGTTGCCCGCCACCGGCATGGTCTGGGTCTCGAGGTCAAGTTCGCGGTTGGCCTTTACCTGCACGCCGTTCACGAGCAGCGGTTGGTAACCGGTGGCGGTGGCGGTGATCTGGTAGACACCCGCGGGCACGGCGAAGAAATGAAATTCACCGGTCCGGTCGGTCAGCGTCGCCTGCCGGAGGGCTGGAATGGCGACACGGACTTCGCGCGCCGCCAGGCCGTCGGGCGTGACGATACGCCCCCGGATTGACCCGGTCGTAGGCCGGACCGGAGTGATCACGAACTTTCCCCGGGCATTGCGCCGGGCCGTGAATCCCGTGTGGTCGAGCAAGCGGACCAGAGCAACCTCGGGTTCGTAGCTGCCGTTGAGAGCGGTGGACTGGACCTTGTACAGCTCGTCGTAGGAGAAGAGCACCTCGATTTTCGTTTGCTTGGAAAAGGCCAGCAGGGCATCGGCCGCCGGCTGGGCCGGCAGATTGAAATCCACCGGTTCGGCCCGGGCCAGGGCGGGAAGCAGACCGCCTGCGCACCACAGAAAAGTGCGCAGGCAGACGAAAATAAAGCGCCGGGTGGAAGGAAGATTTTGGCTGATCATGTCTTCGGACAAGCGAAGACACTAGCGCTCGTTTGCCAAACTCACCAGCACAGTTCCGTCAGGGTTGTGTGTCACCTTGACCGGCAGCCCCTGTTCGAGGTCTGAGAAAAATCCATCAAGATCATCGAGGTTGTAGCGCGAGCCCACGCGTTGCTCCGCGGCTTTGGGCGTGGCCGTGATGTTGCGGCCATGGTAGCGGGCGAACTGCGCGAGTGCCTCACGCAGAGGCGTGCCCGCAAACACGATCTGTCCATCGCGCCAGGCCAGGGCGTCGTCGAGCGCGCCGGCGGACAGCGTCTGCACCGATGGCACCCCACCAGGTCCGGCCGACAGCTTGTCACCGGCAGTGAGGACATATGGCGTGACAGGGCGACCGCCTGCATCGCCGGGGCGGGCCTGCACCGAACCCTCAACCACTGTCACTTCAATTGCGTCGGCGGTTTCGGTGCGGACATCGAATTTCGTGCCGGTCACCCGCACGGAGCCAGCCGGTGTTTCCACAATGAATGGCCGGGCGGGATCCTTGTGCACGGCGAAGAAAGCTTCCCCGGAGGCCAGCTGCACCCGCCGCGTATTGCCGTCGATGGCGACTTGGAGACTGGTCCGGGCGTTGAGTTCGACCCGCGTGCCGTCAGCCAGGGTCAGTTCCTGCCGATGGGCCACGGGGGTCGCGATATTCTCGAACTGGGTCTGCGGCCGGGCCAGCCAGAACGCCAGTGCGACTGCTGCAGCCGCGGTCAGCGTTGCTCCAGCCATCATTGGCCAGCGCAACCAAGGGTGCGGCTGAGCAGTCTCAGGTTTTAGGCGGATTCCAGCCGACAGTTCCTTGATGCCTTCAAGCAGCGGCATTTGCTGTTCGAGGTCGGCGGAAAACTGGCAATAGCGCGACAGCAGCGTGCGGTGGTCCGGGCTGACAGCCAGCCAGGCGTCGAGGGCGATACGGTCGGCGGTGGAAAGCACCGAGCCATCGAGCCGGGCGGCCCAGAGGGCGGCTTGATCTTCGGCGGCAGGATCGAGGTGCGAGAGTGACGTGTTCATAGGTGGGCCTCCTTGTCCGGCGTGGTGGTTTCGTGGGTTGCGGCGGGAGCAAATTCGGGTGAGAGCGCGGCGCGCAGCAGCCGCAGGGCCCGGGCGTGCTGCTTCTCGACGGTGCTGATGGCGATGCCGAGCCGGTTGGCGATGTCCTGGTGGGACAGCAATTCTATCTTGCGCAACAGCAGCACGGCTCGGCAGCCCGCGGGCAGTTCCGCGATGGCCTGCTCCAATTGTTGCAATTCCTGCCGGGCCATCACCTGTTGCGCCACGCCCGGGGCGGAAGAGGCGGTTGTTTCCGGATTCAGGGTTTCGCGGGCAAAGGGCGCGATGCTACGCCGCTTGAGTTTGTTGATGGCGAGGTGACGGGCCGTAGTGTAGAGAAGGGCCTCGGGGTTTTCCGCCGACTTATCCTGCACTTTCGGGTATACCCGCAGGTAGGCATCATGCGCCACATCCTGGGCCTCGGTGGAACTGCCCAGCATCCGCGCGAGGTAACGCCGCAAAGGCGCTAGGGTTGTTCGATATAAGCCGGCAAAGTCCCGGCGGTTGTCAGGCTCGTCAGACATGGGCGGGGAAACGGCAATTGGCTTCATGCTTACCCCTATTGACAATCTACCATTACCAACCCGCCATTCCGATGGCAATAATCGAGGTTTATCACAATAAAGGGCGTTTTTCATGACCGGATTGGCCGTTTTGCGAGGCGGCGGACCGCACCCAGCGCGACCAGAGCGAAGACAAACCAGGCTTCGATCGAGCCACCACCACCGCCGCCAGATCCAATATCAGGAGGCGGTGTCGGGGAGGGCGAGGAAACCGTCAGCCCGGCTTTGCTGCTCGTGACGCTACCCAGCGCGTTGGTAATTACGACGGTGTAGTCACCGGAGTCGGTGGTGCGTGCATTGGCGAAACTCAACGTATTGGTCGTGGCGCCACTGAATGCCACTCCGTTGACGAACCATTGGTAGGTGAGGGGCAGGATGCTGGTGGCGCTGACAGAGAACTGCACGTTGCTCCCCGGAGTCACGGTCTGACCCACCGGTTGGGCCGTGATCACGGGGAGGCTGGCGAGCTGCGCTTTGCGCACATCGTTGTTGCTGTATTCCGTCACGTAAAGATTGCCTGTATTGTCGACCGCCAACCCGGTAGGATTGTTGAATCGCGCGGCGGCACCGATTCCGTCCTCGCTGCCGACAATGCCCGCGACGCCTCCGATGGTGGTCACCACGCCGCCTGGCGTGATCATGCGGATCGTGTTGTTGCCCGAATCCGCCACGTAGAGATTGCCCGCGCCGTCAGCGGCTACGTCCTGGGGATGATTGAACCGGGCGGTTGAACCGGTCCCATCGGCCGCGCCCGTGACTCCGGCCATGCCGGCCAGGGTGGTCACGACGCCGGCTTGGGTGACTTTGCGGATGACGCTCGTGTTGGTATCCGTCACGTAAATGTTGCCCGAACTGTCGACGGCCACGCCGGTGGGGTCAGAGAATTGCGCGTTGCCCCCGGTCCCGTCCGCAGTGCCCGTGAGGCCGGCCGTGCCGGCGAGGGTGGTCACCACGCCGCCCGGCGTGATCTTGCGAATCGTGTTGTTGCCGGAATCCGTCACGAAGAGATTGCCGGCGCCGTCCACCGCCACGCGGTCGGGATAACGGAATCGCGCGGCGCTGCCCGTCCCATCGGTGCTGCCCCAATTGAACCAGCTCAGTGTGCCGGCCAGCGTGTTCACGAAGCCGCTCTGGCTGATCTGGCGGATGGCATGGTCGTAGGTATCCGCCACGAAGAGATTGCCAAATTTGTCCGCGGCCACGCCGTTGGGGTAATAGAACCGCGCATCCGCGCCGATGCCATCCGCGCCGCCAGAGTAGCTCCAGTTGTTCTGACCCGCGAGTGTGGTCACGATGCCCGCCGGGGTGATCTTGCGGATCTCCAGGTTCAAGGTATCCGCGACGTAAACATTTCCGGTTCCGTCGACCGTCACTCCGCCCGGTTCATAGAACCGTGCATCCGGCCCGTTTGCGTCGACATTGCCTGAGCCACCGGCCAAACCCGCCAGCGTCGTCACCACCCCGAGCGGAGTGATCTTGCGGATGCTGTTGCCGTTGGAATCCGCCACGAAGAGTGTTCCGGTGCTATCCAAAGCCATGCCGGTCGGATAATAGAAACTCGCGTCCGTTCCGGTGCCGTCCACGCTCGAATAGGGCCAGGCGGTGGCGCCCGCCACCACCGTCATCACGCCGTCCGGGGTGATCTTTTCAACGAGATTGGAGTATTGGACGGTGACGAAAAGATTGCCGGCGCCATCCACGACGATGCCGTGCGGATTGTAGGGGGAAAGGATAGATCCGTTGGTGGCTTTCAACGTGGTGACGACGCCGTCCGGGGTGATTTTGCGCATCCGATTGTTCCCGGTGTCCGCAATATAGACCATGCCGGCGCTGTCTACGGTTATGCCGCTCGGGTAGGCGAACTGTGCGGCCGGTCCCGTGCCATCCGCGCTGCCCCAAGGGCCGGGTTTGCCCGCCAGCGTCGATACCAGGCCGGTGGAGGTGACTTTGCGAATCGTGCTGTTGTCCGCCACGTAAAGCGTGCCCGCGCTATCCACGGCGACTGCCCGGGGATACCAGAACCATCCGGCTGAGCCCAATCCATCGGCACTGCCTTGACCGCCGGGCGTACCGGCCAGCGTGGTCACCACCCCACCGGGAGAAATTTTGCGAATCGTGCTGTTGCCGGAATCCGCCACGTAGATGAAGCCGGCGATGTCCACGGCGATGCCGTGCGGATCATTGAATCGCGCGGCAGCGCCCGTCCCGTCCGTGCTGCCCTTGGCCCCGGGCGTGCCCGCGAAGGTGGTCACCAATCCGCCCGGGGTGATCTTGCGGATGGTGTTGTTGACCGAATCCACCACGTAGACATTGCCAGTCCGGTCCACCGCCACGCCATCGGGCGTGTTGAAACGCGCCGCGGAGCCGAGTCCGTCGGCCATGCCGGGACCGCCGAGCGGTCCGGCCAGGTGAGTGAACACGAAGCTCGAGCCTGCTGGCTGGGCCAGAGCAGAGACCGCCGCAAGCGATATCACCGCACTGACAAGAGCCGGGCGGAGTTTCTGGAATGCATCGAAAAGAATCGAGTTCATCGGAAGATAAATCAGGGATGTTTTTGGCGGTTGGAGAAACTGCCGGGCACAGCTGCTTCTCACCGATGAAGACAACCAAAGGTCTCCAACCCGCTATTGGGGAGGGTCATCAACGAGGCCCACCGCACAACGCGATTGCACCGCGATGAAATCCACTGGTGGCGAGGTAATTCTCGTTCGCTAGGATGAAGGAGCGGGAGCCGGTTGGCCGACCGGGCCGGGTCAATTTTCTGGCGCTAGCGCTTCTCCGCCAGCCATACGGCCGCGCCCAGCAAGGCGAGGCTGGCAACAAGGCGCGGCAGATCGGCGGATTCGCCGAAGAAAAGCAACGAGCACGCGACGGCGAGCGGTACCTTGGCGTTGTTCATCACCGCGAGCGTGCCGGCGTTGACGCGGGTGGCCCCGATGTTCCACAGGAAAAATCCCAGCCCCGAGGCGATGATGCCGAGGTAGAGCAGGGTGAGGAGGTGAACGGCCGTGAGTGTGACCGAGAGTCCGTTTTTCATGGATAGTGCGGCCAGCGTCACAGCAAACGCCCCGGCATAGAGCAGGGCAAAGATATCGCGATCACGCGGCGTTCCCGGCCAGGCGCGAACGCGGCGATAGCAAATCTGGCCGGTGGCGAAGGCGGCGTTGGAAAGTTGCACGAGCAAAAAGCCCTTCAGTGTTCCGCCCGGCGCCTGAAAAACCATGACCGCTGTGCCGAGCACGGCGAGCAGGGCGGCGAGCAAGGCACGCAACCGGAACGTACGGTCAAAGGTGTCGGCCAACAGCGTGACGAGGATGGGGGTCGTGATGGTGAAAAGCGCGACCTGGTAGGCGGAGAGGTAATTGAAGCTCTCATTGTAGGCCAGATACATGAACCCGAACTGCACCGCGCCGATGCCAAGGAGCGCGAACAGCGTGCGCCGGGGGAGTCCGCGCACCCGCAGAAAAGGCAGGAACACCACGAGGGCGAGGCCCAGCCGGACGGTCGAGATGAAGGCACTGTCGAGTCCCGCCAGCCGGCCCTTGATCAACCCGAAGGAGAAAGCCCAGATGAGGGATACGGCGATGAGGTAAAGCATGAGGGAGGAGGCAGCCTGCGAATTACGCGAATATACGCCAATATAGGCAGAGAACATTTCGGTCCACTGAACTCACGGGAAGGCAGGTTAGCCAAGGATGGCTCGAATGGTCACGGATGAACACACATTCCATATTTTCGCGTCAATTCGTGTTTTTCGCGGGCAAAAGTCGGGTCTTCACACGCGGAAGATTGCCCCGAGCTTCTTGCCGAGCAAAAGGGTCATGCCGGCGATGGTGATGCCGAGGAAAGCCATCGCCCATACGCCGAGCGCCGAGGCGAGATACTTGCCGTCGCCGAGCAGTTGGAAGAGTTCGTAGATCGCCTTGGTGATGGGATAATACAGCTGTTTCTGCGCGAGCACGAGCGAGTCGGACACCTCAAGCATGGCGAAGGAAAACGCGAGCAGGCCGCCGGCAATCAGGTTGGCCATGATGAGCGGGAGTGTGATCCGGCACACACTCTTGAGCGGGGGACAACCGAGGTTTTGCGCGGCTTCCTCGAGGGTTTCGCTGGTCTGCTGGAAGCCGGCGGCCGCCGAGCGCACGACGTAAGGCAGCCGGCGCACCGAATAAGCGATGATGAGCAGGATGGTGGGATTCTTCGTCGGATTCAGGAATGCGAAAAACTTCCCGTCCTGGCTCATGGCGAGGTAGCCGAAGGCCAGCACCAGGCCCGGCACGGCGAGCGGCATCATTGCCATGAAGTCGAGAATCTGCCGGCCGGCCAGCTTCGAGCGCACAATCACGTAGGCCAGTACCACGCCGAGGCCGAGGTCAATGATCGTCGCGACGCTGGCGTATTTCAGGCTGTTGGCGATGGCCGGCACGGTGAGATCGTGGCCGAGGGCGATCTCGAAATTGTGCAGGTTGAAGTGTCGCGGCAGCACCGTCGCATACCAGTCGTTCGAAAAGGCCACGAGCACCACGCCGAGATGCGGCAGGATGGCAATGAACGTTACCGCGCCGAACAGGACGGTGCAGAGCCACGCGCGACCGCGGGAAAGTTCCTTGGGCCCGCCGGACGTGGTGGCCTTGGCCATCATCGCGTAGGCATCGCGGCCGAACAGACCCTTGCCGAGGGCGTAGAACAGAATTGAGCTGCCCAGCATCACGGCCACGAGCGCATAGGGGAATGGATTGCCGCCGATATCCTTCAAGCCGTAGAAAATCTGCACCGGAGTCACGCGATCGTAGTCGAAGATCAGCGCCACGCCGAGGTCGGTGAACGCCCAGATGAACACAATGGTGCCGCCGGCGAAAAGCCCGGACTTGATGAGCGGCAGGGTGATCTTGAAGAACCGGCGGAAGCCGGTGCACCCGAGATTCTCGGCGGCCTCCTCCATGGCGGGGTCGATGTTGGCGAGCGCCGCGACGGCGTTCAGGTAGATGATGGGGTAGAGGCTGAAGGCGTTGACGAGTGCGATGCCGAGAAACTGGTTGGCGCCGAGCCAGTCGAACGTCCAGCCATGCGGCCGCAGGCCGAGATCAATGATGAAGGCATTGAGTGCACCATATTGCCCGAGAATCTGCTTAAGGCCAATGGCACCGACGAAAGGCGGCAGGATCATCGGCACGAGAATGAGGGAACCGAGCAAACCCTTCGCCGGAAACAGAAACCGGTCGGTCACAAACGCAAGCGGCAGGGCGAGCAAAAGCGCAAAGCTGGTGGTGGTCAGCGCCAGCAGGAAGGAATTGGCCAGTCCACCCAGGTAGATTGGGTCGGTCACCAGCGAGGCGAGGTAGGCGAAGGTCAGCCTTCCGTCCGCGTCGATGAACCCGCCCTTGAGAATTTGCAGAATCGGCCAGACAAAGAAGGCGCAGAAAAACAGGAGCGTGAAGCCAAAGACCAGGCGCGCGAAGTTTTTCGACATGCAACCGATGCAATGCACCGGCCCGGCAGCGCTGACAAGGGTGAAGGCGGAACGGGGTGTAAACCCGGGACACGACCGAAATATTAGGCAAGCCTAATATTATTATTGCTACCAATTGCCGCTTGTCTCTTCCTCTCGGGGTATGAACCAAAGAATGGCTGGCCTGTGGCTGACGGGAATCGTGCTGCTGGCCACGACCGGCAGGGCGCAGGTTACGGAAAGCCCGGAAACGATTGCCCCGGGTCATTTTCTCGTCAAAATGGATGTCGTGTCCGTGGCGGTGGACCGCACCGCGCCGGGCGGCGGCCAGTACACAGGAGTGGGGGTGGCCCGGACTTTTGTTTCGACCGGGCTGACCAGCAGCCTTGATGTTCAGGTCGGGGCCGAGCTGTTCGTGGACCAGAAGTTCACCAGCAACGGCCTGGCCGACCGGTCTTCCGGCCTGAGCGACCTCTATTTCCGGACCAAGTATGCTTTCTGGCGCGATGAAGCGACCTACACCGAGTTGGCGGTGATGCCGTATGTGAAAATCCCGACCGGCACGGATAAAGCCCGCAGCAAGGCCTGGGAGGGCGGCTTGATCCTGCCATGGGCGACGAAATTGACGGGCGATTTCGAGGCCCGGGCCATGGCCCAGGTGGATTTTCTGCGCAACGCCAATGACAACGGCTACGACACCAACTGGTATCTCTCCGGGGTAATCAGCCGGGATTTTCTGAAAACCCTCGGAATCTACGCGGAACTGACGGCCGGCAAATCCTCGGGTGGGTTGCCTTGGGCCGGCACATTCGGCGGGGGTGCGACCTTGCGCACCTCTGCTTTCTTTTGGTGGGATTTCTCCGTCTACCGCGGGCTGTCCACTGGCGCGGCCAAATGGAATCCGGTCGTGCGGGCCAACTGGAGGTTTTGATTTTGGCCAGGCCAGACACGAACGCCAATCCGTCAGAACCAGCCACTCCCGGGTGGCGTCACACCCGGGTGGCGTTGAGCCTGCCGGAATCCCACCGCTCCATTGCCGTGCCGGTCGGGTCGGGATTCTGGCGCAAAGTGCTGGCTTTCTCCGGTCCGGGTTTCCTCGTGGCGGTCGGTTACATGGATCCAGGCAACTGGGCCACCGACCTGCAGGGCGGCTCACAGTTCGGCTACACCCTGCTTTCGGTCATCATGATTTCCAATCTGATGGCGATCCTTCTGCAGCACCTGTCCATCAAGCTCGGCATCGCCACCGGCCGCGATCTGGCGCAGGCCTGCCGGGATCACTACCCCCAGCCGGTCGTTTGGTTCCTGTGGATTTTGTGCGAACTGGCCATCGCAGCATGCGATTTGGCCGAGGTGATCGGCTCGGCCATCGCCCTTCAGTTGCTGTTCGGCCTCCCGCTTGTCTGGGGCTGCGTCATCACCGCGGCCGACGTGATGATTGTGCTGCTGCTCCAGCACCGCGGCTTCCGTTACATCGAGGCGCTGGTGATCACGCTCATCCTGACCATTGGCGGGTGTTTTGCAGTCGAGCTGTTGCTGGCCAAGCCCGAGATGGGCGGAGTATTCATGGGATTCATTCCCCGGCTGGAAATCCTTCGCAATTCGGAGATGCTTTATGTGGCCATCGGCATCCTTGGCGCCACGGTGATGCCCCACAATCTCTACCTGCACTCCTCGATCGTGCAGACCCGGAAATACGAGCCAACGGCCGGGGGCAAGCGCGAGGCGATCAAGTTTGCCACCATCGACTCGACCTTCGCCCTGATGTTCGCCCTGTTCATCAACGGTGCCATTCTGGTGCTGGCCGCGGCAGCGTTCCACGGCAGCGGGCATGCCGACGTGGCGGCCATCCAGGATGCCTATCACCTGCTCGACGGAGTGCTGGGAGTTACCTTCGCCAGCATCCTCTTCGCCTTGGCGCTGCTGGCATCGGGACAGAATTCAACGCTCACCGGCACGCTGGCCGGCCAGATAGTGATGGAGGGCTTCCTCAACATCCGCCTGCGCCCGTGGCTGCGGCGTTTGATAACCCGGGCCATCGCCATCGTGCCCGCCGTGGTGGTCATCGGCGTATATGGTGAGAGCAAGAGCACCCAGCTGCTGGTCGCCAGCCAGGTATGCCTCAGCATGCAGCTTGGCTTTGCGTGCTGGCCGCTGCTGCGCTTTACCGGCGAAAAGGCTAAGATGGGCGAATTCGTCAACCCCAGGTGGATCAAGTTGCTGGGTTGGGGTGTGACCTTGCTTATTATCGGTCTGAATGTGAAGCTGCTGCTCGACATTGCCGGACTCACCGGTGGCCCGTCCCCCTGACCTCATGTATCGCAAAATCCTCGTGGCTCTCGAAAACGGCGAAGCCGACAAACGGCTGCTGCCGCACATCAGCCAGTTGGCGCGACAGGTCGGCGCCGAACTGCTGTTGCTACATGTGGCTGACGGTTGGGCCGCCCGCAATTTCGAGCAGCTCAAGCTGGCCGAGTCCTCCGAGATGAAGGCGGACGGCGAATACCTGGAAAGCATGGCGGTGCAGTTACGGGGGGATGGCCTGCGGGTGGACACACTGCTGGCCCTCGGCAATCCACCCAACGAGATTGTCAAGATCGCCGCCAAATCCGGCTGCGATCTCATCGCGCTGGCCTCCCACGGCCACAAGCTCATCGGCGATATTGTTTACGGCAGCACGATCGACAAGGTGCGCCACAACACGACGATTCCCCTGCTCGTGGTCAGCGCGATGGTGAAGTGATCTGGTGAGGGCTCGTCTCCCATCGGTTTCAACCAACCGGCACAAAACAGGCAGGAAACAAAGGAGTTCTCTTCGCTACTTAACTGCTTTGGGTTCCTGCACAGATTTTCGCCGGCGGAAGATCACCTGCGCGTGGTTCCGCTCGCGGTAGATTTTCCAAGGCAACCATTCAAAGACGAGATCCTTGAGCAGAAATCCGGTGGCCATCACGGCACCGGCTCCCGCGGTCAGTGCGGTGGTGCTGACAAAAACCGGCCGGCCCAGCCCGAACCCAACCAGGCCGGCTCCCGCCACGACGCCGGTCAGCCCCATGGCTGATTCCACGCACATGCAGCGGGCGGATCGTGCCGGAAACGTTGGCTTGGGTTGTCGGGCTGTGCGCAACAGCCAAAGATCGCGACAGAAACCCTGCAGCAAGATAAGCAGTGCGCTGCCGGCGATGAGTTGGCCGAATTCCAATCCGATCCCGGGCCGGGGTCCAAGCCACCCGGCCAAAGCGGTTGCGGCGGGAATGGCTCCCAGTTCAAATTTCTCCACAGGGGACAATCGTGGCATCGAGATAGGATGCATCAGCGAAGGAGCTTATTGCATGAAACTGAGAGGTCGCAGCGTCTTCCGTAACCGGTGTGGTCAGCCCGGAGGAGAGGAATGGATTTGCCCGGAGGCAATGGCCGCTTGCGGGTTCTCGGCTTGCGGGATTGAAAACTGGAACGAGTATCGGAACCAGACTGATATGACCATGCAAGTGATCGACGCTCATGTGCATCTTTATCCGCCCGAAGTGAACGGTGATCCCACGGCGTGGGCGGCCGCGCGGGGTGAGGCGCATTGGGCGGCACTGTGCACCCGACGCCGTAAAAACGGCCAGCCCGTTCAGGGATTCCCGTCGGTCGACCAACTCCTCCGGGACATGGATTCAGCCGGGGTGGCCAAAGCCGTGCTGCTGGGCTGGTATTGGGAGAACCACGCGAACTGCGTCTGGCAGAATAGATTTTATGCCGGTTGTGTGCGTGCTCACCCCGACCGGCTGGCGGCCTTTGGCTCGGTCCAGCCCCAGGCCGGGCCAGCGGCCTTGGCCGAAGTTCGGCGTGCTGTGGACGACGGATTGATCGGCCTCGGTGAACTCTCGCCTCACTCACAGCATTTTGCCATCGATGATCCCGTGTGGCGGCAAATCCTGGCGCTGGCTGCCGAACTGAAGCTGCCGGTCAACCTGCACGTCACAGACCCTGCGGTGGGAAAATATCCGGGACGCGTGGAGACGCCTTTGGAGGACTTTGTCCGGTTGGCGCAAGAATTTCCGGCGGCGACATTCATCCTTGCCCATTGGGGCGGCGGACTTGCGTATGCACAGAGACTCAGCGTTTTTCCCAATGTCTATTTCGACACCGCGGCGTCACCGCTGACATACGAACCAGCCTTCTTCCGGCAGGCGCTGGCCGCCTTGTCGGCCGACCGGGTTCTCTTCGGCTCAGACTATCCGCTGATACTTTATCCTCAGACGGAGATGGCCCCGGGGTTTGCCGGATTCCTAAATGAATTCATAGCGGCGGGTGCATCTACCACCGTCTTGGGCGGCAATGCGGCCAAGTTGCTTGCTTGGTAGGGCGGCTCATTCTTAAGCCGCTGCGATGCGCCAGGGATAACACGCCTTACCGTTGCAAAATCCACTGCACAACGGGGCTGTTCACTGAGGGAAGAATGACCTGCAATCCCGCCGTCAGACCGGAGGGCAGCGGCACGGGAATCGTCAGCACCGACAGGCCGCCCAGACTGGCGGGCGCGGTCAGAGTGAGAATGTTGCGGCGCAGTTCCGGCGTGCAGTCAGCCTTGCGCGGAGCCGGGCGGGGGACGGCGGGCAGCACGAGATAATCATAATTGAAAAAGAATTCCCGCCAGACCACCCAGATTCTCTGCTGGGTCGCCCGGGCCCGGTCCAATTGCTCCGCGGGGAAGCGCCCGGCGTCGGTGAACCGCTGCCAGATGATGGGATCATAATGTTCGCGATAGGGGGAGAGCCATTCACGGTGCACAGTGTGCGCCTCGCTCATCCCGATGGTGAGATAGGCGTCGACCGCCCCGCGCCAGGAATCGAGCAGATCTCCCTGAGTGGCGGCATCGGCCGGGGGACAAAACTGTGCGGTGGCGGCATCGCAGGCGCGGGCCGTTTCCCCATCCGGAGTTTGCAGCAATGCGCCCAGTGGCAGATGGCAGCCGCGGACATCAGACGCCGGTGATGATCCGCCGACCAAAGCCCGCCAGGCCGAAAGCATGTCATTCGCCGTTGCGGTGAACCAGCCGGCTGTGTCCATCGCGGGCGAGAGCGGAAAGGCATCGCGGATCAGCATGTCGCCGGGCGTAAGCCGGAATCCATGCAGTCCACACCACGCCGCCGGCACCCGCACCGAACCGCCCGTGTCGGTGCCGATGGCCAGTGGCACAACACCCGCTGCCACCAAGGCCGCGGAGCCGCTGCTGGAACCGCCTGACAGGCGGTCGGGGAATTGTGGATGCGGGCAATCGCCGTAATGGGGGTTCTCACCGGTGAGCCCGGAGGCAAATTCGACGAGGTGGGTTTTGCCCGCGCAGGTCGCACCCAGTTCGCTCAAACGTTGGACGATCCGGCTGTCCTTGGCCGGCGTAGGGCGGGCTTTGTCCAGAAAGGTCGAGCCGGCGCGGGTTGGCACGCCTGCAAGGTCGAACAGATCCTTGAGCAGATAGGGAATGCCTTGCAGTGCGTTTGCGCCCACAACCTGAGAACGACTCCGACCTAACATAGCCGCCAGTTCCTGCTCGGGTCGCAGCCACGCCAGCGCCGCGGAGCGCAACGGCGGCGGAAGTGCTGTGATGCGAGCGTGGACTTCGCGCGCGGCCTCGGCCGGCGCCATGGACTGCCAGGCGACAAACGGCAAAGTGGCTGGCGTTTTGGGCGCGTTTGTGTCCATTCGTGACAACTTCATGGAGGCAATTGCGCCCATCGTCAAATTTACCTCGTTGCAAAAGCGCTATGGCGACGGGCCGTTGGTTTTGGCCGGGATCGACCTGGCGGTGCAGCCGGACGATTTCATCTCGTTTATCGGGCCGAGTGGCTGCGGAAAATCCACGGTGCTGAAACTGGTGTCAGGTCTAAGTCCATGGACGAAAGGCGAATTGACCGTGGCGGGGCTGAAGCCACGTCAGGCGCGCGACCGGCAGGCTTTCATCTTCCAGGATGCCACGCTGCTGCCTTGGCTAACCGCGCTATCGAACGTGGAACTGCCATTGCGTTTGCGCGGAATGGCAGCGACGGAACGCGCGAAGAAGGCCAGGCAGATGCTGGCGCTGGTCGGGTTGGGGGACGTCGGCGGTTATTATCCGCGGCAGCTTTCCGGGGGCATGAAGATGCGCGTGTCCATCGCCCGGGCGCTGACCCTCGCGCCGCAACTGTTGCTGCTCGACGAGCCTTTCGGTGCACTCGATGAGATGACCCGCAACCGGCTGAACGAGGAGTTGCTGGCCTTGCGCAGGCAGTCGCCGTTCACTGCGATGTTTGTCACGCACTCGGTGGCGGAGGCGGTATTCCTTTCGAACCGCATCGTGGTCATGGCCGTCAATCCGGGGCGGTTTCACGCCGAGGTGCCGGTCGATTTTCCCTATCCACGCCGGCCGGAATTGCGTGCCCAGGCGGATTTTCAAACCAAGGTTAACGAGGTCTCCCGCTTGCTGCACGAAGTGGAGGAGCCGGTCCGCGCATGAAAAAGCTTCCGCCATTTCTTCTCTGGGTGCTGCCGGTCGTGAGCGGGTTGCTGTTCATCGCGCTCTGGTATGGTGTCCGCTCAGTCACAGGGTTGAAGAGCTGGATTCTGCCGACGCCGGTCGAGATCATCGAAGCGGCGTGGCGGGAACGCAGCCGGTTGCTGGCCGCCGCCGGCCACACCGCGTTTGGGGCGCTGGGCGGGTTTGTGCTGGCGGCCTTGTTTGGCTTCGCCACTTCGCTGCTGTTGGGCGTGTCCCGGTCGCTGCGGGCCGGTCTTTATCCGTGGTTGCTCGTGCTGCAGATGACGCCGGTGATCGTGCTGACGCCGATCATCATGCTGTGGGCCGGGCCGGGCATGCCGGGCATCATTACCATCACCTGGCTGATCAGCTATTTTCCCATCGTGGCCAACATGACGCAGGGGCTGCTTTCGACGGACATGAATCACGTCGCACTTTTCCGCATGTGCAATGCCAGCCGGATGCAGGAAATGCTGCTGCTGCGGGTACCGTCGGCCATGCCGTATTTCCTGGCCGGCCTGCGCATTGCGGCGACACTCGCGCCCATCGGGGCCATCTTCGGCGAATACATGGTGGGCAACTCATCCGGCGGCACCGGCGGACTGGGCTTTCTCGTCTACAGCTACAACACCCAGATCAAAATACCGGCGCTGTTCGCCACGGCGTTGACCAGCTGCCTGCTGGGCTTTGTATTTGTGGCGGCTGTCTCCTGGCTCAACTGGGCGGTACTCCACAAGTGGCATGACTCGTTTGAGCGGCACGACCACTGAGCCATCTGGAGATTTTCACCACAAAGGCACAGAGACACAAAGCCGGAATTATTGATTTTCTTGGTGTCTTCGTGTCTCTGTGGTTCAAACCTGTCATTCGATGCCACGTCCTTTCTCCCTTCTTTTTCTCCTCCTGGCCGCCTGCGCTTTCACCGGCTGCGGCAAAAAAACTGAAACTGCCTCCACCACACCGACGGCTTTGGTCAAGGTGCGCTTTCAGACCGACTGGTTTCCGCAGCCGGAGCACGGCGGCTACTATCAGGCGCTCGCCAAGGGCTTCTACGCTGCCGAGGGACTCGATGTGGAGATTCTGCCGGGCGGGCCGAACGCGCAGGTGATGACCACCGTGGCCGTCGGCCGGGCGGAGATGGGCATGACCAATGGTGATGATGTGATCGTGGCGGTCGCGCGCGGCGTGCCGCTCAAGATGGTCGGCGCCGAGATGCAGCGCGACCCGCAGGGCATCCTTTTCCACACGGAGCATCCGCTCCGCGACCTGCACGACCTGCAGGGCAAGACCCTCATGGCCGGCGCCGGCTCGACTTGGATCCAGGTGCTGCACAAAAAAATGGGCATCGAGTTCAACCTCATTCCGCTGCTCGGCGATCTCGCGCGGTTCATGAACAACACCGAGTTTGTCCAGCAGTGCTTTGTGACCAATGAGCCGTTTTTCGCCCGCCAACGCGGGGCCAGTGTCGGCGCGCTGCTCATCGCCAGCGACACTTACGAGCCCTACCGCGTCATGTTCACGAGCAATGAATTTCTCGCGAAGCATCCCGACATCGTCGGCAAATTTGTCCGGGCCAGTGTGAAAGGCTGGGTGGACTACCTGACCGGCGACCCGGCCCCGGCCAATCAATTGCTCGCGGTGAAACGCAATGATTTGTCGCCGGAATTCATGGCCTACAGCATCAAGGCGATGAATGAATTCAAACTGGTGCAGGGCGACCCGGCCAAAGGCGAGGCGGCCGGCCAGCTCAAGGCCGAGCGGCTGCAAAAACAGATCAACCTGCTGCAGGAGGTCGGCGTCCTCGACAAGCCTGTCGCCGTGAGCGACGTCGCCACGTTTGAATTCATCCCGAAACAACCAAACAATTGAACCACGGATTTCACGGATTGACACGGATGATGATTTTACAGGAGCCAACGGCGTGAACGGAGTATTCCGTCACTTCTCCTGCCTTGCCTCGGTGGTCTCCTGTGAAAAGCTGCCTTGGTATTTATCCGTGCCCATCCGTGTAATCCGTGGTTAAACAGTCTGTTTTTCTTATGAGTCTCATCGAAGCCAAACTTACCGAACTCGGCCTTAAACTTCCCAATCCGCCCGCCGTGGCCGGCAGCTACGTGCCGTTCGTGCGCACCGGCAATCTGCTCTATCTCGCCGGCACCATCAGCTCGTTCAATGGCGAAATGACGCACGTGGGCCAGGTGGGCAAAGAGCAGACTGTGCAGGCTGCCTATGAGTCGGCCAAGATCTGCGCCCTCAACACGCTCGCCAACATCAAGGCCGCCACCGGCAGTCTCGACAGCGTAAAGCAGTTCGTGCTCGTCACCGGTTTCGTCAATGCGGTCAGCGGCTTCACCGACAGCCCGGCGGTCATCAACGGCGCGTCGGAGCTTTTCGGGAAAGTGTATGGTGACGCTGGCAAGCACGCCCGCGCCGCGGTGGCCGCCGCCGGCCTGCCCAAGGGCTCGACGGTGGAGATCCAGGTGATCGTTGAGCTGAAGGGGTGAGAGGGTTCCGAATTAAAGGTAGGGACGGACCGCTGGGCCGTCCGTGATTCGCGGCGCGCCCAGCGGTCGCGCCCTACCGGCAGAGAAGAAGCTCAGAGCTTCCTTGTCATCACCTTCGAATTCCGGCCACTGTCCTCGTAAGCTTTCAGGCGGGACTCGGGCAGCACATCCTTTTCGGCCTCCTCGAAGCCAACGACGGAGGTGAAGAAGGAAAATGCCTGAGTGGAGAGGGCGATGACCGTCGTCGCGCCGCGTTCCTTGGCCATCATGCAGGCGTAATCGACCATCTTCTTGCCGATGCCGCGGTGGTGGTAGAAGGGCATGACGTAGAGCGAGCCGACCTCGGCGAACTTCGGCTTGTCGGGGTAAAGCTGGAGCGAGACGCAGGCGATGATGTTCTCGTCGATCTCGAAAACGTAGAACTGCTCGATGTTTTTCTCGATGGCCTGCTGGGTGCGGTAGAGCAGCTCCTCGCGCTTCACGGCCTGCCGGGTAAGATTGTAGATGGCCCGGACATCGCGCTTGGTGGCCTGCCGGATCTGCTGGTATTCGTTGCCGTGGATGAGCGTGCCGACGCCCT
>CAZBLQ010000055.1:0-22453 GCA_964492635.1 uncultured Oleiharenicola sp. | reverse complement strand
AGCAGCGCCTCGGCGCCTGGGTGCGCGTGGCCCGCGCGTGGCACGACTGGCAGGGGGCGAAGTTTGCCCGCTTCGGCGACAACATGCGCCAGGTCGCTGTCACCGAGGGCGACAAGGTGGCGGCTGAGATCCGTTTTGGTTTCGCCACGAACGGCTATGGGGTCGGTGATCTTGTCGCGAAAATAAATGCCGTCTCCCCCAAGGCGGTCGATGCTCTCTGCGCCGAATACGCCGGACGCTACACCGTGGCGAAGGAGCTCCGCCCCGGCGGGGCCCGTCATGAATCGCTCCGCGACGGCGCCTGCGCCGAACTGGGCATTCGCGCCTTTTTGGAGGAAGGCGGTTTCAAGGGTTTCACCACCACGTTCGAGGATCTGCACGGCCTCACCCAGTTGCCCGGTCTCGCCTGCCAGCGCCTGATGGCCGACGGCTATGGCTTCGGCGCCGAGGGCGACTGGAAAACGGCTGCGCTTCTTCGGGCCATGAAAGTCATCGGTGACGGACTGCCCGGCGGAACGTCGTTCATGGAAGATTACACCTACCACCTCTCGCCCAAGGGCCATCAGGTGCTCGGCGCCCACATGCTCGAAATCTGCGAGTCCATCGCCGCGACCAAGCCCTCGCTGGAAATCCACCCGCTCGGCATAGGCGGAAAGGCGGATCCGGTCCGCCTCGTCTTTGCCGCGCCGGCCGGCCCCGCCCTCAACGCCTCACTGGTGGACATGGGCAGCCGGTTCCGGCTCATCGTCAACGAGGTCACGGCCGTCAAGCCGCCGAAACTCCCGAAGCTCCCCGTGGCCCGTGCCGTGTGGGAATGCTCGCCCGATTTCAAGACCGCCTGTGCAGCGTGGATTCTGGCCGGCGGCGCCCACCACACCGGTTACAGCTACAGCGTCACCACCGAGCACCTGGAGGATTTTGCGGAGATCGCCGGCATCGAACTCGTGGTCATCGACGGCGGCACCAAGCTCCGGGAGTTCAAGCAGGAACTCCGCCAGAACGACCTTTACTACACTCTCGCCCAAGGGCTTCGCGTCTAGCGACGCGAGTGAGAGTGCCAAGTGGCTGCAGCTCAACTCAGGCTGGCCTCGAACCACTTTCCCTCTCACCCTCATTTCCCCCATGATGACCGAACTGAAACGCGAGGCCTTCGAAGCCAACCGGCTCCTGCCGGAACACGGGCTCATCAACCTGACGTTCGGCAATGCCAGCGTGCTGGATCGCGCCAAGGGCATCTTCGCCATCAAACCCAGCGGCGTGGATTACGCCGCGCTGGAACCGGACGACATGGTCCTCGTCGATCTCGAAGGCAAAAGAGTGGAAGGAAAGCTCAACCCTTCCTCGGACACGCCGACGCATCGCCGGCTCTATCTCGCTTTCGCCCAGATCGGCGGCGTCGTCCACACCCACTCCTCCCACGCGACCGCGTTTGCGCAGGCGGGGCGGGCAGTGCCCGTTTTCGGCACAACGCATGCGGATTATTTCCGCGGCGAAATTCCCGTCACGCGCAAGCTGACCCCGGCTGAAATCACCGGAGCCTACGAATGGGAGACCGGCAATGTGATTGTCGAACGCTTCAAGGATCTCGATCCGCTCGACTGCCCGGCCGTGCTGGTCAACCGCCATGCGCCCTTTGCGTGGGGCCCGACCGTGGCGAAAGCAATCGAGGTGGCCGTCGCCGCCGAGTGCTGCGCCCGCATGGCGCTCATGTCGCTCCAGCTCTCCCCGGCCCTGACCCCGATCGAGCCCGAGCTGCTCAACAAACACTTCCAGCGCAAACATGGTTCGGGCGCCTATTACGGCCAGGCCGGCGGCGCGCCTTGAAATATTTCCTGTCTTAACCCCAAAAATCCCGTAGAAATCATGAAATCCCCGTTGAAATTCACCGCCGCCTTCTCCCTGGCCGTGGTGCTCGTCAATCTTATGCCCTCGTTATCCGCTTCCCCCGGTGTCACCCAGAAACCGTTCGGCACCGCCGACGGCCAGGCCGTGCAACTCTACACCCTGCGCAACGCCGCCGGTGCTGAAGCCACGATCACCAACTACGGCGGCATCGTCGTTTCGCTCCTCGTGCCGGATCGCAGCGGCCAGATGGTCGATGTGGTGCTGGGCTGTGACAGTGTCGCGGCCTACGCCAAGACCACCACCTACTTCGGCGCACTGATCGGCCGCTACGGCAACCGGATCGCCAAGGGCAAATTCACCCTCGAAGGCAAAACCTACACCGTTGCCACCAACAACGGCGCCAATGCGCTGCACGGCGGGCTCAAGGGCTTCGACAAGGTCGTCTGGCAGGCCCGGCCGGTTGAGAGCAAACTCGGAACCGCGCTTGAACTCACCTACCTGAGCAAGGATGGCGAAGAGGGATATCCGGGAAACCTGGACGTGAAGGCGGTCTACACCCTGACCAATGACAACGCGCTCCGCGTCGATTTCACCGCGCACACGGACAAGACGACCGTGGCGAACCTCACCAACCACTCGTATTTCAACTTGAGCGGTGGCGGCGACATCCTCGACCACCTCGTCACCATCAACGCCGACCGGTTCACGCCGGTCGACAGCGGCCTGATTCCCACCGGCGAGCTCCGGTCTGTCGAGGGCACGCCATTCGATTTCCGCAAATCCACCGCCATCGGCGCCCGGATCAACGCAACCGACGAGCAGCTCAAGGCGGGGGGCGGCTATGACCACAACTGGGTGGTCAATCAGAAGCAGGCGGGCGAACTCGGCTTGCAGGCCCGCGTCGTGGCGCCGCGCACCGGCATTGTGCTGGAGGTTTATTCGACGGAACCGGCTGTTCAGTTCTACACCGGTAATTTCCTCGACGGCACAATCACTGGCAAAAAGGGACAGGTCTACGCCTTCCGCTCCGGCTTCTGCTTCGAGCCACAGCACTATCCCGACTCGCCGAACCAGCCCGCCTTTCCCTCGACCGTGCTGAAGCCCGGCCAGACCTACCGCAACACGATCGTGTACAAGCTGTCGGTCGCGCGCTGACGGCCGCTTCGTTTTCCCTCTGACCATCGCCTCCTGGTTAACCCCATCCCCATGACATCAGCATCACTACCCCTGCTCGCCCTCACGGCAACCTCGTCGCCCAACTCCACGCTCGGCGGCCTGGACTGGCTGGCCATCTGCGGCTATTTCGGCATCCTCGCCTGCGTGGGCTGGTGGGTTGTCCGCAAGGGCAAAAACACAACCACCGACTACTTTCTGGCCGGCCGCAACCTCGGCTGGTGGGTGATCGGCGCATCCATTTTCGCGTCGAACATCGGATCCGAGCATATCGTCGGCCTGGCCGGTTCCGGGGCCACCGACGGCGTGGCGATGGCGCACTACGAGCTGCACGCGTGGTGCCTGCTGGTGCTCGCCTGGGTCTTCGTGCCGTTCTACATGCGCTCGCAAGTGTTCACGATGCCGGAGTTTCTCGAGCGCCGCTTCTGCGGACGTTCCCGCACGATGCTTTCCTGGGTGTCGCTGGTTACCTTCGTCGTTTCGAAGATTGCGGTCGGCATTTTTGCCGGTGGCGTGGTTTTTTCCACGCTCCTGCCCGAGATCAATGTCACCCTGGGCGGCATCGTGATCGACAGCTTCTGGATCGGTTCGATTGCCGTCGTGCTGCTCACCGGCCTCTACACCACGCTCGGCGGCATGCGCGCCGTGGCCTACAACGACGCCGTCCAGGTCGTGGTCCTGATCGGCGGCTCGGCACTGCTGACCTTCTACGGGCTGCACAAGCTGGGCGGTTGGGGCGAGCTTCGCGCGCTCTGCGGCTCCGACATGTTCAACCTTTGGAAGCCACTCGTCCCGGCCGGCCAGATCGCCACCTGGGCCCCGGTCAAGGAAGTGAACGAGGCCGGTGCCATCGTGAAGCAGGCCTGGTATTTCAACAGCAACTTTCCCTGGCTCGGCATGGCGATTTGCGCGCCGGTCATCGGCCTGTGGTATTGGTGCACCGACCAGTACATCGTGCAGCGCGCGCTCGGTGCCCCCAATGAAAAGATCGCCCGCGAAGGCTCGATCTTCGCCGCCTTCCTGAAGCTCTTCCCCGTCTACCTCTTCATCATCCCCGGGCTGATCTATTTCGCGCTGGTCAAGGCCAACAAGATTCCCGAACTCACCGCCCACCAGGATGCGCAGGGTGCGTTCCCGCTCATGGTGAAATACCTGCTGCCCGCGGGCCTGCGCGGTATCGTCGTCGCCGGCCTGCTCTCCGCGCTGATGGGCTCGCTGGCCGGCGTGTTCAACGCCTGCTCCACCCTCTTCACGGTCGATATCTACCAGAAACGCCACCCGGAGGCCTCGCAGGGAAAGTTGGTGAAGGTCGGCCGCACCGCGACGGTCGTGATGGTGATGATCGCCCTGGCGTGGATACCCGTCGTCAAGGGGGCCCACGGCCTCTACAGTTACCTCCAGTCGGTGCAGGGCTATCTCGCCCCGCCGATCTTCGTCGTCTTTTTCTTCGGTGTTTTCTGGAAGCGGCTGAACGCCTCGGGCTGCCTTTGGGCGATGGTCGTCGGATTTGTGGTGGGCGTCTTCCGCATGCTCGTGGACACGCCCATCACGCTTTCGCGCGGCTCCTTCCATTACGCGGAGGGTTCGTTCCTCTGGATCGTCAGCAACATCAACTTCCAGTATTTCAGCATCCTGATCACCATCATCTCCGCCATCGTGATGGTGGCGGTCAGTTATGCCACCCAGGTGCCGAATGCCGCCCAAATCACGGGGCTCACTTTCGCCACCGCTACTGCAGAAGACAAAGCCAGGACCCGCGCGAGCTGGACCTGGCACGATGTGGCGGCGTCCTGTGTCGTCATGGTGTTCATCATCGGCGCCTATCTCTATTTCACCGGCTGAACTGCCGAAATTCGTCCGTTGGCCTTTCGCATCCCGTCCGCCTGGCCGCGGACGGGATTTTTCCCTGGTGAAAGGGGTGGGAGCTGTTCAAGGGCAATTGAAATGCTGCCGGCCGCCTGACCAAATGGCTCTTCCGCATGGCAACTTTCTCAATAACGTGGAGTCTGAACCCGTTCCTCCCTCAAATTCGGCACCCTTTTTCATGAACACCAAGCGACTGCTCGTTTCCGCATTTGCCCTGCTCGCGGCTACTCTGGTTTCGCTGCCTGCGGCCACCGTGACCGTAAAAGTCAACCAACCCGGTGCAATGATCAATCCCGCCATGTGGGGCGTGTTCTTTGAAGACATTAATTTCGGTGCCGATGGCGGGCTCTACGCCGAACTCGTCAAGAACCGCGGTTTCGAATTCCCCGACCCGCTGATGGGTTGGTCCACGCTGAGCCCGTCGCTGGCCAGGGGGGAACTGTCCATGCGCACCGACGCGCCCTTCACCCCGGGCAATCCGCATTATGTCCGCCTGCAGTCGGACGGCACCGCACCGTTCGGGCTCTCAAACGAGGGTTTTCGCGGCATGGGCGTGCGTGCGAGCGAGGCTTACGAATTTTCCGTGCGGGTTCGTGGCGTGGCCGGCACTCCGAAATTGAATGTGCGGCTCTACGGTGGCGACGGCACCCTGCTGGAATCGGTCGACCTGAAGGATTTCACCGGCGACTGGCGGAAATATTCCGCCACCCTGCGCCCCAAGGATACCGATCCCAAGGCGTGGCTGGCCTTGCTGATGGAAGGCACGGGCACGCTGGACCTGGATTTCATTTCGCTTTTCCCCGCGCACACCTGGAAAAACCGGCCCGGCGGACTGCGCGCGGACATGGTGCAGGCGCTGGCGGATATGCATCCGGGTTTCCTGCGGTTTCCTGGCGGCTGCATCGTCGAGGGCAACGTGCTCGCGCGCCGCTACCAGTGGAAGAAAACACTTGGCCCGGTTGAGGAGCGTCCGCTGCTCGTCAACCGCTGGAACTACGAATTTCTGCACCGGCCCACGCCGGATTACTATCAGTCGTTCGGGCTCGGCTTTTTCGAATATTTTCAACTGTGCGAGGACATCGGGGCCCAGCCACTGCCGATCTTGAACTGCGGCATGGCCTGCCAGTTCAACTCCGCCGAGCTCTGTCCGCTTGACCAACTCGACAGCTATATCCAGGACGCGCTCGACTTGATCGATTTTGCCAACGGCTCCGTCACCAGTGAGTGGGGTGCCCGCCGCGCCGCGTTGGGCCACCCCGCGCCGTTCAACCTGAAACTGCTCGGCATCGGCAATGAACAATGGGGCCCGGAATACATCGAGCGCTATGCGAAATTTGCAGAGGTGATAAAAGCGAAACACCCGGAAATCTCCCTTGTCTCCGCCGCCGGCCCGGATCCCGGGGACGCCCGCTTCAAGTTCGCGTGGGAAAAATTGCGCGCCTTGCACGCTGACATCATTGACGTGCACTGCTATGCGATGCCGGAATGGTTTTTGGAGAACGCCCATCGTTTTGATTCCTATGACCGCAACGGTCCCAAGGTCTTCATGGGCGAATACGCCGCGCAAAGCGTCGCGACCGTCAGCACCAAGAACCGCAACAATTTCGAGTGCGCCCTGGCTGAGGCGGCCTTTTTGACCGGCCTCGAACGCAATGCGGATGTCGTTCGCATGGCATCCTACGCGCCGCTGTTCGCGAACACCGAGGCCTGGCAGTGGACCCCGGACCTCATCTGGGTGGACAGCTTGCGTGTCGTTCACACCCCAAGTTATCACGTCCAGCGCCTGTTTGCCCGCAACCGCGGCGATCGCATCCTGCCGGTGGCGCTGGGCGATCTTAACCGCACTGAAAAAAAACGCCTCTATGCCTCCTCCACCCTTGATGAAGCCTCCGGCGAGGTGATCATCAAGCTGGTAAACGCATCCGCGAAGGAATCCACGCTCACCGTTGAACTGGCCGGTGTGCAGCAGGTCAAGGCGGGCACGCAGACCGTTTTGCAAGGGTACGACCTGCGGGCTGTGAACACGGTGGAAACTCCCGAGCGGGTCGCGCCTAGCGAGACCCCCTTCTCTCCGATGGGGGCGAATTTTGATGTCACTCTGCCGGCCAGCTCGTTCATGGTCATTCGACTGGGAGTCGTCCGCTGATGCCGCGCCAGGTTTAATTCCTGTCGGGCAGGATCGTTTGACTCGCGAGCAGGCGCGGGAACGCATACCGGGCCGCGCGCGCGGCAACGGTGCCGCCTGGGCCGGCGTTTACTTGACGGTTAGGTAAACTTGGCTGGAATGCAGGGACTCCGCCATGACCCCCGTTACCCTGAGTGTGATTGCCGCCCACGTCGGCTGCTCGAAGAACACGGTGTCGCTGGCGTTGCGGGGCAACCCGCAGATTCCCGCCTCGACGCGCGACGTCATCCGGAAGGCGGCCGACAGGCTCGGCTACCAGCCCAACGCCCTGGTTTCGCATCTCATGGCACAGTTGCGCGCCGGCCACGCCGCACGTTTTCAGGCCAAGCTCGCGCTCGTCAACGGTCACCGCGATCCGAAAGCCTTTCGCACGCACGCCACCATCCCCGCCTACGTGCAGGGCTGTGAACGGCAGGCGCTCAAGCTGGGCTACACGTTCGACTATTTCTGGCTGCATGATCCAAAGCTGAAGGCGGAAAGCTGGCTCCGCATCCTGCGCACGCGGGGGATCAAGGGCATGATCATCTCGGGCCTGATGGACCAGAACCACCTGCCCGCTCACCTGCGGCCCGTGTGGGACAGCATTCCCTGCGTGGTCACCGGCGTGCGCACGCGCGATCCGGCGCTTTCCTTCAGCTGCGTGGATCATCATGACCTGACCGTGCAGGCCTTCGAGCGGGCCCTGGCCCTGGGCTACCAACGCCCGGCGCTGGTGGTGGAAGAGCGCATCGACCGGCTGGTCGAGGGCCGTTTCTCCGGCGCGATGCTCACCGCCCAGCAGAGCCTGCCCCGCAGCCGGCGCGTGCCGGCCTTCGGGCAGATCGACCGGGCGCGCACCGACCGGAAATTATTCCACCGCTGGTTTGACCACCACCAGCCGGACGTCCTGCTTTCGCTCTACAACATCGTTTTTCCCTGGCTGAAGGAGCGGGGGCTGCGCGTCCCGCAGGACATCGGGGTCATCCAGCTCGAATGGCGCGAAAGCCACGCCGAAATCTCCGGCATGAACCAGCACAACGACGCCGTGGGTGAGGCCGCCGTGGACATGCTCGTGGGCCAGGTTCACCGCAACGAGACGGGCATCCCGGCCTTCCCGCGCGCCACGATGATTGGCGCCAGCTGGGTCGAGGGCCAGTCCGTGCGGCCGCAAAAGCAAAAACCGGCCAGCCAGCCGGGCAAAACCCGGCGCCGGTCTTTAATCAAGCGCGGTTAGTTTGCCGCCACTGGCGGTGGGCGGTAAACGTCGCGCCCAAGGCGCGGGCCGTCGCATCGTGTAACTGCTGCAGCCCCTGATAACGGGCGCGAACTTTTCGGTTGGGCCGGCAGCGGGTGGACTCATCGAGGCTTACCGCTCGCGCGCAGAGACCGGCCAACGCCGTGCGCCGGCCGTTCTCGTTCTGCCAGGTCCACGCCGCCTGCAAGGCCGCGCCGAGCGCCGCGCCCTCATCGGCCGCGATCCCAACGACCGGCACGCCGAACACGTCCGCCATGATATGCCGCCAGACCGGCGATTTCGCGCCGCCGCCGGTGAGCCGGATTTCCGCCGGTTGCACACCAAGTTTTTTCAGGCGCTCAAGCCCGTAATTCATCCCGAGCGTCGCACCCTCCATCGCCGCGCGCGCCAGATGCCCCGCGGAAAGGGTGGCGCGGTTCAGTCCGAACAAAACTCCCGTCGCATCCGGCAGCGACGGGGTGCGCTCCCCCTCAAGATAGGGCAGCAAAAACAGCCCATCCGCTCCGGGTGCCGTGGACGCCACGGCGCGCTCGAGCGCCTTGTGATCCCAGCCAAACATCGCCCGCATCCGTTCCGTCACCGTGGTGACGTTCATGGTGCAGAGCAGCGGCAGCCACGCGCCGGTGGAATCGCAGAAGGCGGCAATCTCGCCCGCGGGATCGACGACCGGTTTTCTGGCATAGGCGAAAATAGTACCGCTCGTGCCGAGACTGGCGGTGACCACTCCGGGCCGGACATTGCCCGTGCCGATGGCGCCCATCATGTTGTCGCCGCCGCCGGCGCTGACGAGCACGTCGCCCGCCAGACCGAGTTTGCCGGCCAGTTTGCTCCGCAAGGTTCCGGCGGGCGCAGTTGAGGAAGAGAGTGCGGGCAGATAATCCGCCAGCTCCGGCCCGATGGCGTTGACGGCCGCGGCGGACCACTGACGGCGACGCACATCCATCAGCGCCGTGCCCGAAGCATCGCCGTGCTCCATGAAATAATTCCCGGTCAGGTGATAATTCAGGTAGTCGTGGGGCAGCAGCACGTGGCGCAGCCGCCGGTAATTGGCCGGCTCATGCCGTTTCAACCAGAGAATCTTCGGCGCCGTGAAACCCGGGAGAAACCGCACGCCGAGCTGGCGGATGACTGCCTTGTCCCCACCCAGCTTTTTCGTCAGTTGCGCGCACTCCCCGGTGGTCGAAGTGTCGCACCATAGCTTCGCCGGACGGATGACCTGGCCGCGCACATCAAGGGGCACGAAACCATGCTGCTGGCCGGAAACGCCGATGCTGCGCACGGCGGAGCGATCCAAGCCACGCAAGGCCTGGATGATCGCCTGCTCCATGGCTTTCACCCACTCTTGCGGGTGCTGCTCCATGTGGCCGGGCGGGAGGCCGGAGATGAGTCGGTGCGACGCCCGGCCCGTGCCGATGATGCGACCGGTGCTCAGGTCGAGCACGACCGCCTTGGTGCTTTGAGTGCCGCTGTCGATGCCGAGATGGAGTGACATGGAGAAATCCTGTTAATTGAGCAATTGGGCCCCGTCGGCAATCTGCAATGGCAGCACATCCGGGGCGCGGCCAAATTTTGCCGCGTAAGCCCGGGATACCACCCGGGCCGCCGCCTCGTCAAACTCCGGCCGGGCGAGCGCCAGCACCGCCCCGCCAAATCCGCCCCCGGTCAGGCGCGCGCCGAGCACACCGGGAGCCGTGATCAAGTGGTCCACCAGAAAATCAAGCTCGGGCGTGCTGTTTTCGAACAGGTGCTGCGAGCTGCGGTGCGACGCCGTGAGCAACGCGCCGACTTTCGCCATGTGGCCGGCCTCGAGCGCCTCCACTACTTGGTGCACCCGCGCCTGCTCCTCCACGATGTGACGGGCGCGGCGGGCGAGCACAGGCGGCAGGACACCGCTCCGGACCTGGAATTCGGCGGGTGTGAGCGTCGCGAGCAAATCCACCTTGAGCACCTGGGCCGCCTGCTGGCATTCCGCGTGGCGCTGGGCATACAGACCGTCGATCAAGGCGTGTTTGGTGAGCGAATTGAAAACCCACAGCCGCAGGCCGGCCGGCATGGGTGTCGTGGAGAATGTCGGGCCGCGACAGTCGATGTGCACGAGATGATCGCGCCGGGCGAACGCGATGGTGCCCTGGTCGAGTATGCCGCAGGGCACGCCGACAAAGTTGTTTTCCGCATGGCGGCCAAGTTCGGCCAGCTTCTGCGGCGAAATCGCCGCGGCTCCGGCCAGTTTCAGCAGGGCGAGTCCGGTCGCCAGCTCAAGCGCCGCACTGCTGCTGAGTCCCGACCCGACCGGCAAGTCAGAGTGGATGAGCAGGTCGAAATCCGGCGGCTGCGACAGGCTGAAGTGGGCCAGCCCAAGCCAGACTCCGAGAGGATAATTCAACCAGGAGGATGAGTTGCTTTGCCGCGTGCTGGTGCCAGCGGGGAGAGTCAACACCGTGGTTTGTTTGTCGCTGCAGAAACGAAACTGGCCGGAGCTGCCCCGCGAGGCCGCCACCCATACGTGCCGGTCGATGCCCGCGCCCAGCACCGCACCGCCGTTGTAATCGGTGTGATTGCCGATGAATTCCACCCGCCCGGGCGCGCGCGCGATGGCGGTTGGCGGCCGGCCGAAGATCTGCTGAAAACGTGCGGCTAATTCTGATTCCTGTTTCATCATTTAGTTTTATCGTCAGGTTGAACCGGCATCCGGCAACGGAACCGGATGCCTCAGACAAGCGCCTCCTCGGTCAGGGTGTCGAAGAGGTGCGCCCGGTCAACCGCCAGACACAAGCGGAGGGTCCGATTGACGAAATGCGCGAAGCCCGCCGGCATGCGGACAACGAGATTGTGTGCGCCCGTGGTCAGGTAAAGGTAGGTCTCCGGCCCCAACGGCTCGGCGAGACCGACGTTGAATTCAATCACGTGGCGCGGGTGCGACGTCGCGGTGGCTTCGGCCACATCTTCCGGACGGAGGCCAAACACGACCGGCCGGCCGAGATGGCCCCGAGCCTTGCGCGCCTGCTCCGCCCCCAGCTCGATGACGGCCGGCGGGCCCGCGGTGTTGTCCTCCACAAATTCCACGCTCCCGTTCGGGGAGGCGCGCAGCGTGCCCTTGAGAAAATTCATGGGCGGCGATCCGATGAACCCGGCCACAAACAGGTTGGCAGGACGGTTGTAGAGCTCGAGGGGCTCGGCGATCTGCATGATGTGCCCGTCCTTCATCACGCAAATGCGGTCGCCCATCGTCATCGCCTCCACCTGGTCATGTGTTACGTAGATCATCGTGGTGCGCAGCCGCGCGTGCAGCTTGGCGATCTCGGCGCGCATCTGGACGCGCATCTTGGCGTCGAGATTAGAGAGGGGCTCGTCGAACAGAAAAACCTTGGGCTGGCGCACAATGGCCCGCCCGAGGGCCACACGCTGCCGCTGTCCGCCCGAAAGCGTCTTGGGTTTGCGGTCGAGCAAGGTCTCAAGGCCAAGAAACGCCGCGGCTTCGCGCACGCGCCGGTCGATTTCCGGCTTGGGCAGCTTGCGCAGCTTCAGGCCGAAAGCCATGTTGTCGTAGACCGACATGTGCGGATAGAGGGCGTAGTTCTGGAAAACCATCGCAATGTCCCGGTCCTTCGGCAGCACCTCGTTCACCACCCGGCCGTCGATGGTCACGGTGCCGCCGCTGATTTCCTCCAGGCCCGCGATCATGCGCAGCGTGGTGGATTTGCCACAACCAGAGGGACCGACCAGCACCATGAATTCACCATCCGCGATCGTCAGTCCGATGTCATCGACCGCGCGCACGACCATCCCATGTTTGTCGGGGTAATCTTTAACCAGATGCTCAAGTATGACATTGGCCATGGGCGGCGGAGACGATGATTGAGGAGCGGCCCCGGCGCAGGCAAACAGGTATATCAAAAACTTTCCGCCCGGATGGCGGCAAATCGCGGCGGGGCGTCCGTTGCCTCAATCACCTGAGGCCTCGCCAATTGCCAAACGCCCGGGTGAATTGAGCGACTTCCGGAAAAGCCCTCTTGACAGGGGACAGGTCAATTTGCACGGTCACCTTCCCCTTGTTGCAGGGTGGAGCAGCCTGGTAGCTCGTCAGGCTCATAACCTGAAGGTCGTTGGTTCAAATCCAACCCCTGCACCCAATTTCACTCCCTCGTGGACCGAAAGGTTGCGAGGGAGTCTTGGTCCAAGGCGGGAAAGATCCCGGGCTCGAACCGGAACAGGCATATGCAGGACAACACTTTTTGAACGCAGCCCACCTTCGTGTGGCCGGGACAGGGCCTGATTTTTCCGGTCCCCTCATGTGCATTCAGGACATAAAGATCGTGAATTTACCCCCGCGCAGGACCACTTGCCTGCCGGCGCGGTCTAAGCGACAGGCGAATGGAATGCTGTAACCTCGTCCCTGAGCGCCGCGTCGTTTGAGGAAGCCAGTGAATAATAAACAAAACGTTCAGAATTTACGGGGCACCCGGCTGCAAGACAGGATCATCGCCGCCGCCCGGGAGCGTTTTCAGCAATTTGGCTTTGCGAAAACCTCGATGCACGAGATTGCGTCGGCCTGTGACATGTCCGCCGCCAATCTCTACCGTTTCTATGATGGCAAGCTGGCCATTGGTGCGGCCGTGGCCGACGACGAACAGGCCAAGCTCCTCACACTCTGTGATCAGGCAGTCAACGCGGCCGGTCCCGACGCAGGCGACCGGTTGAGCGCCCTGTTCCGGGCCAACATTGATGAGACCCGCCGGCAAATGAAACGGACGCCGCAGCTTTTTGAACTGCGCCTGAACGTGGCGCGGGAGAAACAGGAGCTGCGACGGGAGTTTCTCCGGGAAATCGAGGCCCGGATCATGGCGATTCTGGCCACCGGCGATGAGGCGGCCGCCGCTGGATCGGCCGCGGTCAGGCTCCGCAGCAGGATGATTCTCATGGCCAGCGCTCCGTTCGTGCTGCCATGGATGGTGTTGAACGAGCCGTTCGGAGATCCGCGTTCCATGGTTGCTCCGCTGGTCCGAGCACTGGTTTCCGGCCTTGCCGTCAAGCCGTCAGTATCACACGCCCGTCCCGCTCCCTTCGCAGCCGTGAGCCTGATGAGTTCTAGAACGATCCACCGGCGGTTGAGGCCGGCGATGAAATCCACTCCGGCTCTTTGAACCGCTTCCCACTCTCTCCCATGTCAAATAATACTCCTCCTCCCCCGGCCTCGCGCACCCAGACAAAGCATCCGCCCGCCGGGGCCGCTCCGCGCCGGCATTGGCTCAGATGGAGCCTGATCGCCGCCGTCCTCCTGGCCGTCGGCTACGCGATCTTCGTCCGTCCGTTCATGCGGCCCGCCGCTGCGGCGCGCGGAGCTTTCGACAGCCGGCCGTTGCCGGTGACCGCAGAGGCCGCGCGCAAATCGAACCTCAACGTGCGGCAGGTTGCACTGGGCACCGTAGTGCCGGTGTACACGGTCACGATCCGCAGCCGCGTGGACGGCGAACTACAGAAAATCTTCTTCGAGGAAGGCACAACGGTTGAGGCGGGTGCTCCCCTGGCGGACATTGATCCACGTCCCTTCGAGGTGCAGAAATTGCAGAGCGAGGCCCAACTCGCGCGGGACAATGCGCTCCTCGACAATGCCCGGCTTGATCTCGATCGTTTCCAGACGCTGCTCGACCAGGATTCGGTGGCCCGGCAGCAGGTGGACACCCAGGCCGCGTTGGTGCGGCAGTACGAAGCAGCGATCAAGGTCGATCAGGCCCAGGTTGCCAGTGCGGCACTTCAGCTCGCCTATGCGCACATCACTTCGCCCATCGCCGGCCGGATCGGGCTGCGCTATGTGGATCAGGGCAACATGGTCCACGCTTCCGATGCCAACGGGCTCGCGGTGATCACCCAGCTTCATCCCATCACCGTTCTCTTCGCCATCCCCCAGGACGCCGTGCCGAAGGTCATGAAACGATTTGCGACCGGCGAACCCATGGTCGTTGAGGCCTTTGATCGCGACGGCCGCACCTTGCTCGCCACCGGCAAGCTTGTGACGGTGGACAACCAGATCGATCCTACCACGGGCACCGTCAAACTGCGCGCGGAGTTCCCGAACAAGGATGACGCCTTGTTTCCCAACCAGTTTGTGAACGTGCAGCTGATGGTCGAGGAATTGCAGGGCGTCACCGTGGTGCCCACGGCCGCGGTCCAGCGCGGAACCACGGGCACCTTCGTCTACCTCGTGGCGGACCAAAAAACGGCCACGGTCCGCCAGGTGGAAACGGGGCCGTCCGAAAATCGGGCGATCGTGATCACCAAGGGTCTGGCGCCCGGGGATGTCGTGGTGGTGGATGGGGTCGACAAATTGCGGGACGGCTCCCAGGTCGAACTCGTCAGCCGTACCACGGACGCGCCCGCCGGTGCCGCCGCCGCCCCCAAGTGGGATAAGTCCGGCAAGCGCCCGCACGACGGCACCAAGCCCGCGCAAAACTAAGTCATCCCGTCGCACGCCCACGTGAATCCCTCAAAACCGTTCATTCTGCGGCCGGTGGCAACATCGTTGCTGATGGTCGCCATCCTGCTGGCGGGGGCCTTCGCCTATCGCATGCTGCCCATCTCGGCTCTCCCCCAGGTTGACTATCCCACCATCCAGGTCGTCACGCTCTATCCCGGCGCCAGTCCCGAAGTTATCACCTCCTCCGTCACTGCGCCTTTGGAACGCCAGTTTGGGCAGATGCCGGGCCTCAACCGCATGGCGTCGACCAGTTCGGGCGGGGCCTCGATCATCACGCTGACGTTCAGCCTGGACCTGACGCTGGACGTGGCCGAACAGGAGGTGCAGGCCGCCATCAACGCTACGGGCAACCTGCTTCCCACCGACCTTCCGACCCCGCCGATTTACAACAAGGTCAATCCCGCCGATGCCCCGATTCTCACGCTGGGCGTCACGTCCTCGACCATCCCGCTCCCCAAGGTTGAGGATCTGGTCGACACCCGGCTCGCCCAAAAACTGTCCCAAATTCCCGGCGTGGGACTCGTGAGCATCAGCGGCGGGCAGCGTCCTGCGGTCCGGGTGCAGGCGGATCCGCGCACCCTGTCCGCGAACGGACTCACCCTGGACGACGTCCGCACGGCGATCGGCAACGCCAACGTCAACCAGGCCAAGGGCAGCTTCGACGGCCCGGCGCGGGCCTCCACCATTGACGCCAACGACCAGCTGAAATCGGTCGAGGACTATGAAAATCTGATCCTCGCCTACCGCAACGGCGCGCCCATCCGGTTGAAGGATGTCGCAAAGATCGTCGACAGCGCGGAAAACGTTCAGCTCGGCGCCTGGGCCAATGAGCGCGCCGCCATCATCCTGAACATCCAGCGCCAGCCCGGTGCCAATGTCATCGAGGTCGTGGACCGTATCAAGCAGTTGCTGCCGCAACTGCAGGCCACCCTGCCCGGATCGATCGAGGTCATCCCGCTGACCGACCGCACCATCACGATTCGCGCTTCGGTGGATGACGTCCAGGTCGAACTGCTCATCTCGGTCGCCCTCGTCGTTCTGGTCGTGTTCCTGTTTTTACGCAGCATCCCGGCCACGATCATTCCCGGCGTGGCCGTCCCGCTCTCGCTGGTGGGCACCTTCGGCGTGATGTACCTCGCCGGCTTCAGCATCAACAACCTGACGCTCATGGCGCTGACCATCGCCACCGGCTTTGTCGTCGACGACGCCATCGTGATGATCGAAAACATTTCCCGCTATCTCGAGGAAGGCGATGCCCCGCTTGAGGCGGCGATGAAGGGGGCCGAACAGATCGGCTTCACGATCATTTCCCTCACGGTGTCACTAATCGCCGTGCTGATCCCGCTGCTCTTCATGGGCGACGTGGTCGGCCGTCTCTTCCGCGAGTTTGCCATCACTCTCGCCGTCTCGATCATCATCTCGGCCGTGGTCTCCCTGACCCTTACGCCGATGATGTGCGCCAAGCTGCTGCACCATATTCCCGAGGAAAAGCAGGGGCGCTTCTATCGTGCTAGCGGCCATTTCTTCGAGGCCGTGATCGCCCGTTACGGCATCATGCTGCAGTGGGTGCTCCGGCGCCAGATGCTGACCCTCCTGGTCGCCATCGGCACTCTGGTGCTCACGGTCGTGCTTTATATCATCATCCCCAAGGGCTTCTTCCCGGTGCAGGACACGGGCGCCATCCAGGGCATCTCGGAAGCGGGGCAGTCCGTTTCGTTCACCGCGATGGCGGAGCGACAGCAGGCGCTGGGCCGGGTGATTCTCGCCGATCAGGATGTGGCCAGCCTGTCGTCTTATATCGGAGTCGATGGGACCAATTCCACGCTCAACAGCGGGCGCTTCCTGATCAACCTCAAGCCTCAGCACACGCGCAAGAGCAGTGCGATCGAGGTCATCCGGCGGCTGCAGCCGAAACTTGCCGCCCTGCCGGGCATAGCGCTTTACCTGCAACCCGTGCAGGATCTGTCGATCGAGAGCACGGTCAGCCGCACGCAGTACCAGTTCAGCGTTGAATCGGCGAACCCCGACGATCTCGCGATCTGGGTGGCCCGGCTGGTCGACCATCTGCGCGGACTGCCCGCGCTGGCTGACGTGACCAGCGATCTCCAGAATGAGGGCCTGCAGGCCTACCTGGAAATCGATCGCGACTCGGCCTCCCGGCTGGGGGTGACCGTCGCGGCCATCGACAACGCCCTGTACAACGCCTTTGGCCAGCGCCTGGTTTCGACGATCTTCACCCAGACCAACCAGTATCGCGTGGTGCTCGAAGCTCCGCCCGCATTGCAGCGTGGTCTGCCCGCGCTCGAGAATATCTATGTGACCTCCAGCACCGGGGCGCAGGTACGGCTCACCACCGTGGCCCGCGTCACCGAGCGCCATGCGCCGCTGGCAATCAACCATGTTTCCCAGTTTCCGGCTGCCATGGTTTCATTCAACCTCGCCCCCGGTTATTCGCTGGGCGACGCGGTGAAGGCGGTGGAATCCAGCGAGCTCGAACTGGGCGTGCCGGCCAGCATCCAGCTGAGTTTTCAGGGGGCGGCCATGGCATTCAGCGCCTCGCTCACCAACACTCTTTTCCTCATCATCGCCGCGGTGGTCACGATGTACATCGTCCTGGGCATCCTGTACGAAAGTTACATCCACCCCATCACGATCCTCTCCACCCTGCCGTCGGCGGGAGTGGGCGCACTGCTGGCCCTGCAGCTTTGGAACAGCGACCTCGGCATGATCGCCATCATCGGCATCATCCTGCTCATCGGCATCGTGAAAAAGAACGCCATCATGATGATTGACTTCGCCCTTGAGGCGGAGCGCACCGGGGGCAAGTCCCCCGAGGAGGCGATCTACCAGGCCTGCCTTCTGCGTTTCCGCCCGATCCTGATGACCACCATGGCCGCGCTGTTGGGCGCACTCCCGCTGATGCTCGGCACGGGCGTAGGCTCGGAGCTCCGCCATCCGCTCGGTATCACGATGGTGGGCGGCCTCATTTTCAGCCAGGTGCTCACCCTTTTCACCACGCCGGTGATCTATCTGGTTTTCGACCGCCTCTCCCGTCGGATGCGCAAGAACCCGCCGGTCGTGCCAGCCGTTGCGACATGAGCATCTCCGCGCCATTTATCCGGCGGCCCGTCGCCACCACACTCCTGACCATCGGAGTCGGGTTGGCGGGAATCCTGGCTTTCCGCCTCCTGCCGGTGTCACCGTTACCGCAGGTGGATTATCCCACGATCCAGGTTTCCGCCGGTCTGCCGGGGGCGAGCCCGGAAACCATGGCAGCCACCGTGGCCACGCCGCTGGAACGTTCGTTGGGCCGCATCGCCGGCGTGACCGAGATGACTTCCTCGAGCTCACTCGGCTCGACCAACATCACGCTGCAATTCGACCTGAGCCGGGATATTGATGGAGCCGCCCGCGATGTGCAGGCCGCGATCAACGCCGCCCGCAGCCTGCTTCCCACCGGCCTGCCCAGCAACCCTACATACCGCAAGGTCAACCCCGCCGACGCGCCGGTGATGATCCTATCCCTGACCTCCGATACGCTGGACCGGGGCCAGATGTATGACTCCGCCTCGACCGTTCTGGCGCAAACCCTCGCTCAGGTCGACGGGGTCGGCCAGGTGAACATCGGCGGCGGTTCGCTGCCCGCCGTGCGCGTCGAGCTGAATCCGACCGCCCTCAACCGCTATGGCATCGCCACCTCCGCCGTCCGTGTGGCCATCGCCACGACCAATGCCAACCGGCCCAAGGGATCGCTCGATGGTGACGCTCATCACTGGCAGATCGCGGCCAACGACCAGGCCCAGAAGGCGGCCGACTATCTGCCGATCGTGGTCGCCTACCGCAAAGGCGCGGCGGTGCGTCTGGCCGATGTCGCCACGGTGGACGACTCCGTGCAGGATCTGCGCAACGCCGGCCTGGCCGATGGCAAACCCGCCGTGCTGCTCCTCATCCGCCGTCAACCGAGCGCCAACGTGATCGAGACCGTGAATCGCGTGAAGGCGCTCCTGCCCCTGCTGCGGGCCTCGATTCCCCCGACCATCAACCTCGATATTTCCTCCGACAGCACCACCACGATCCGCGCCTCCCTCCGCGGGGTTGAAACCACCCTGATGATCGCGATCGCGCTCGTGATCATGGTGGTCTTTCTTTTTCTGCGCCGCTGGCGCGCGGCCCTGATCCCCGCCGTCGCCGTGCCCATTTCGCTCATCGGCACCTTTGGCATCATGTATCTTTGCGGGTACAGCCTCGATAATCTGTCGCTCATGGCCCTCACGATCGCCACGGGCTTTGTCGTGGATGACGCCGTGGTCGTGCTCGAGAATGTTTCACGCCACATTGAGGAGGGCATGGCCCCGCTGGCGGCCGCCCTGCAGGGCGCCCGGGAGGTTGGCTTCACCGTGGTCTCCATGAGCATTTCGCTGGTGGCGGTCTTCGTGCCGATTCTGCTCATGGGCGGCTACATTGGACGGCTCTTCCGCGAATTTGCCGTTACCCTGTCGGCGGCTATCTTGGTCTCGCTCGTTGTCTCACTGACGGCCACACCGATGATGTGCGCGCGGGTGCTGCGGCCGGAAAGCGAGGAGCACCCCGGGCGCCTGTCCCTCTTTATTGAAGGCGTCTTTGCACGACTGCTGCGGGCTTATGAACGGACCCTGCACTGGGCGCTGGCCCACCGGCGGCTGATGCTCGCCGCCCTGCTCGGCACCGTGGCACTGAACATCTATCTCTACATCATCGTGCCCAAGGGCTTCATGCCGCAGCAGGACACCGGCCGCCTTCAGGGCAATCTCGTCGGCGATCAAAGCATTTCCTTCCAGGCGATGGAGACGAAGTTGGAGAGCTTCGTGGCCATCCTGCGCAAGGACGACGCGGTGGACCATGTCGTCGCGTTTACCGGGGGCGGCCAGCGCAATGGCGCTTTCTTCTTTGTCATCCTGAAGCCCGTTGCGGTCCGGAAAATCTCCGCCGACCTGATCATTGCCCGGCTGCGCCGGAACCTGGCGCACATCCCTGGCGCCACGCTTTTCCTGCAAGCCGCCCAGGACGTCCGCGTCGGCGGCCGCGGCGCCAACGCCCAGTACCAATATACGCTGAGCGCGGATGATCTCAGTGAACTGCGCGCCTGGGAACCGCGGATCCGCCAGGCCTTGAGCGCCATTCCCGAGATTGTGGATGTGAGCACAGACGCCCAGGACCGCGGCCTGCAGACCACCTTGGTGGTCGATCGTGACGCCGCCACCCACCTCGGCGTGAACATCTCCCAGCTCGATTCGACGCTCAATGACCTTTTCGGCCAGCGCCAGGTCTCCACGATCTACAATCCGCTCAACCAGTATCATGTCGTGATGGAGGTCGCCCCGGCTTATTGGCAGAATCCGACGGAGCTGAACAACACGTATGTCATGGCCGGCAGCGGAGCCATGGTACCGCTCTCCGCCTTTGCCCGCTGGGAACCTACCAATACCTCCCTGTCCGTGAATCATCAGGGCCAGTTCGTTGCGACCACAGTATCTTTCAATCTCTCGCCGGGCGCCTCCCTGTCTGCCGCCACCCTCGCCGTCGAGACCGCCCTGCAGCGGATTGGCGTGCCCATCTCGATTCATGGCAGTTTCCAGGGCACAGCCCAAGCCTACCAATCCGCCCTCGCGAACCAGCCCCTCCTCATCCTGGCCGCGCTGGTGACCGTCTATCTCGTGCTCGGCATCCTGTATGAAAGCCTGATCCATCCGCTCACCATCATTTCCACGCTCCCGTCGGCCGGCGGCGGTGCCCTTCTCGCCCTGCTCCTCTTTCAAAAGGACTTCACCATCATCGCCCTGATCGGAGTGATTCTGCTCATCGGCATCGTGAAGAAAAACGCCATCCTCATGATCGACTTTGCCATTGAGGAACGGCGCCGGACGGGGGCGCTGGCCGAGGACGCCATCTTCCGGGCGTGCGTGTTGCGTTTCCGTCCGATCATGATGACGACCATGGCGGCCTTGTTCGGTGCCATTCCCCTCGCCTTCGGCCATGGCGACGGCGCGGAATTGAGACAACCCCTCGGCATCGCCATCGTGGGTGGGTTGGTGGTCAGCCAGGTGCTGACCCTTTATACCACTCCGGTGGTTTACCTCTACATGGAACATTTTGGTGCCTGGGGTACCAGCCTGTGGCGGCGCCTCCGCCCCCATTCCATCCCGTCCCTGCGCGCCGAACAGCCCATTTCATGAAAGCACCAAATTACTTTCTCTTTTACGCCGGTCTCTCGCTGTTCATCTTCGCCGGATGTGCCATCGGTCCTGACTACCGGCGTCCGGTCGTGGCCGCACCGGCCTTCAAGGAAGCCGGCGCCTGGAAACCGGCCGAGCCGGCCGAACAGCTTCCGCGCGGAAAATGGTGGGAAACCTACGGTGATCCCGTGCTCAACGGACTGCAGGACCGGATCGAAATTTTCAGCAACACGCTGCACATCGCCGAGGCCCAATACCGGCAGGCGGAGGCCGCCGCCACCATCGCCAGCGCCTCGCTCTTTCCCTCGCTCAATGCCACCGGTTCGGCCAGCCGGAACAAAACCCCGGCCCGCGGCGTCACTCCGGCGTTGGTCCAGAACAGTTTTGGCGCCGGGCTGGCGGCGAGCTGGGAATTCGATGTGTGGGGCCGGGTGCGACGCACCGCGGAAGCCGGCCGCGCCGCCGCCGCCGCCAGCGCCGCCGACCTTGAATCCGTCCGCCTGAGCATTCACGCCGCCCTGGCGCAGACTTATTTCTCCCTGCGGGTCGCCGACACCGAACTGCAGCTCTACGCCCGTATCGTGGCGGACTATACCCGTTCCCTGCAGATAACGCGAAATCGTTACGCCCAGGGTGTCGATACCCGCGCCGACGTCGCCGCCGCAGAGACCCAGCTCAAAACCGCACAGGCCCAGGCGGTCGACTTGAGCCTGCAGCGCGCCCAGCTCGAGCACGCCATTGCCGTTCTCCTCGGGCAGCCGCCGGCGGATTTCTCCCTGGCGCCTGCCGATCTGACCCTTTCGCCACCCGCCCCGCCGGCCCTGATTCCCTCCGAGCAGCTGGAACGCCGGCCGGATATCGCTGGAGCGGAACGCCGGCTGGCGGCGGCTTGCGCACAGATCGGCGTGGCCAAGGGCGGGTATTTCCCCGTGCTTTCCCTCTCCGGTTCCGGTGGCTATCAAGGCCCGCTTTACCAACACCTCTTCAACGCGCCCAATGAAATCTGGTCGCTGGGCGCCTCCGCCGTCATGCCGCTGTTCGACGCCGGCAAAGTCCGGGCCGAGGTCGCCCAGGCCCGCGCCGCCTATGAGGAGAGCCTCGGCGCGTACCGCCAGACAGTCCTCGCGGCATTTCAGGAGGTGGAAGACAATCTCGCCGCCGTTTCGCTGCTGGGAAACGAAGCGGTGCTACAAGGTGAAGCCGTGGTCTCGGCCCGGCAATCCGCCACCATCACGTTCAACCAATACAAGGCGGGCACCGTCAGCTACCTGAACGTGGTGACGGCGCAATCGGTCCAGCTGAACGCGGAACGAACCGCCGTGGAGCTGCTCGGCCGCCGGCTCAACGCCACCGTGACCCTGCTCAAGGCCGCCGGTGGAGACTGGCGGAACCACAGTGAGCCCAAGTAATCCCAGAGTCCCTAATGATTTGGACTATTGAATTCCATTCGATGGGTAGGGCGCGCC
>CAZBLQ010000054.1:0-22887 GCA_964492635.1 uncultured Oleiharenicola sp. | reverse complement strand
GGCGCCCGCGTCGAGTTCCGCCATCTTTCGTTCGGCTACGATCCCAAACGGCTGGTACTGCATGACGTCAGTTTTGCCGCCGAGCCCGGCCAGACGGTTGCGCTCGTCGGCCACACCGGCAGTGGCAAAAGTTCCATCATCAACCTCGTGGCCAAATTCTACCTGCCGACGCAGGGTGAAGTGCTGATTGATGGCCGGGAAATCCGCACGCTCACCAGCCACTCGCTGCACCGGCAGATGGGCATGGTGCAGCAGCAAAACGTCCTGTTTAGCGGCACGGTGCTGGCCAACATCCGTCTGAGCCGGCCGGAGGCCACGGACGGGGAAGTCCGGGCCGCGGCCGCCGCACTGGACTGCCTCGACCTCCTCGAGGCCCTGCCCATGGGGCTGCTGACAGAAGTGGGGGAGAAAGGGGCGGGACTTTCCGTCGGTCAGCGCCAGCTCATCTGCTTTACCCGGGCGCTGCTGGCGGATCCGCGGCTCATCATTCTCGACGAGGCAACCAGCTCAATCGACGCACTGACCGAAGCCCGGTTGCAGCAGGCACTACGCAAGCTGCTGAGCGGTCGCACCAGCTTCGTCGTTGCGCACCGGCTCAGCACCATCCGCCACGCCGACCTGGTGTTGGTGCTCGACCAAGGGCGCATCATCGAGCGGGGCACGCACACCGGATTGCTCACCCGGCAGGGACACTATGCGGGGCTTTACCGGCAATTCGTGCAGGTCGACGACAGCGTCTGAACGACCGGCGCGAGGCAAACAGGTTCCGGGCCGCAAGACTATTTTGCGAAATATCCGGTATTTCCCCTCTGAGAAAAGTGATTCTCCCTCTAGAAAATCGTTGCATTGCTTCGGACGAGTTCTATGACGAATAGCACTATGGCTAAAAAATCAGCTCGCAAACCCAACGCCGCTTTCATGAAGCCGGTTACTCCCGACGCCAAGCTCGCTCTTGTCGTTGGTTCGACTCCGTTGCCCCGCACGGAAATGACGAAGAAACTCTGGGCCTACATCAAGAAGAACGGCCTCCAGGACAAGAAGAACAGGCGCATGATCAATGCCGACGACGCCCTCAAGGCCGTGTTCGGTGGCAAAGCTCAGGTCAGCATGTTCGACATGACGAAGCTGGTCAGCAAGCACGTCTCCTGAGAATTCGGTTCGTAACGAACTTTCCAGAAACCGCCGCGGAGCAATCCGCGGCGGTTTTGTTTTGACGGGTGGGATCGGCCCTGCAGGAGCCGGCTTGCAGGCGATGAAAATCAAGGGCATCTCTCATCGCTTGCCAGCAAGCACCCACCAAAGCCTCCATCGTCAGGCCATCCTGATGCTCCTGCTCGCCAATTTGTTCTGGGGGCTGAGCTTTCCGCTGTTGAAGGCGATCATGCTGGTGCACGCGCAGGTGCAGCCGGCGAGCGGCACGTGGTTCATCACCGCCTGCACGGTCGCCCCGCGCTTCCTGCTGGCCAGCGGCGTGCTGGTGCTCGTGCTCTGGAAAAAACTCGGCTCCTTCACGCGCCGGGAAATCCAGCAAGGCGCGCTGCTCGGTGTCACCACCGGGGCCGGCATGCTGTTTCAAAACGACGGCCTGCAATTCACTTCCGCCTCCGTCTCGGCGTTCCTCACGCAATTCTATGCCATCATGATCCCGGTGTATGTCGCGGCCCGGCTACGGCGCTGGCCATCGGGCGTGGTGCTGCTGTGCTGCGGGCTGGTGCTCGCCGGTGTGGCGGTGCTGGGGCGGTTTGATTTTCGCGCCCTGCGGTTTGGCCGCGGGGAACTGGAGACCCTGCTCAGCTCGGGTTTTTTCATGATGCAGATCCTCCTGCTGGAACGCCAAACCCACGCCGCCAACCGTGCGCTGCCCGTCACGCTGGTCATGTTTGCGGTGCAGGCGGTGCTCTTCACGGCGATGGCCCTGGGCACCGCGCCGCACGCGGCCGATCTGCTCGTGCCATGGACCTCGGGGCCGTGGCTGGGGTTCACCGGACTGCTCACGCTGTTCTGCACCCTGGGTTCGTTTACGATCATGAACCAGTGGCAGCCCAAGATCACCGCCACCGAGGCCGGGCTCATCTATTGCATCGAACCGGTGTTCGCGTCGATGCTGGCGCTGTGCCTGCCCGCTGTCTTCTCCCGGTGGGCCGGGCTGGACTATCCCAATGAGCAACTCACCTGGCATCTGCTGCTTGGCGGCGGGCTCATCACGCTCGCCAACGTGCTCATCCAGCTCAAACCGCCGGCCAGGATTTGAAACGGGTTCGGCCGGTCGGGAGGGAATGAATTGACCCCGACGAGCGTCATTTTTCAAGGCGGCGGGTTTAAGTATACTATTGGTTTACAAGCTACCAGCCGGGCCGCTTGCCCTGCTGGCGGGCCCGCAGCCACTCCAGCAACAGGAGCGTGCGCTCGGCGTCGGGCATCCGGCTGCCGCTGGCGAAGTATTCATTCACGGCCTGCCGGTGCACCCCGAGCAAGCGCGCGAGCTGGGCCTTCTCGCCCCGGTGCTTCAGGAACGGGCGCACCTGCGTCGCCAGCCGGTTCCACAACGGCGTGGCGGGGCCGGGGCGCAGGGTGGCGCCACCGGGATTTCGTGGCAGACCCCGCAGGCGGGCCGAGGCTCTGGCCACGGGGGTAAAGATCTTCCACAGCTCTTCGAGGGATCGCAAATTGGCGTGCAGGCTCATGGGTCCACTCAACAGGTGGCGTGGGATAATAGTCAACTAATAGTATACTTACACCCGCAGCCCGGCCCGGTGGAACCGGCCGGCGCGCAGAAAGGTTTGGATCTGGCTGATGACCTCACTGCGCCACGCCAGCCAGGTGTGGCTGAAGGGGACAGTGATGAAATCAGCCATGCCCTCGAGGCGGGCGCTGGACACCGTGACCTTGCCGTCGCCGGGCCCGGGCAGCCAGGAGGAGAAAAGCGGATTGAGCGAGCGGTCACCGGCAATGATGCCCAGTTCACCCCGGCCGGTGGGCCACGGGCCCAGTCTGCCCGGCAGACCGGCGGTGCCGAGTTGCTGCCCCGCCGGGCCGTTGAGGGTGCGGTAAAGCCAGGTGGGTTTCAGCCGGTCAGCCAGTTCGCTGCCGGCGTTGGGCGGGGCCAGCATGACGACCCGGCCGAGGTTTGGGACAGGGTGATCGCGCAGATAACAGCGCAGCACAATGCCGCCCATGGAATGGGTGACGAAATGCAGCCGGGACGCCGCCCCCTGTGCGGCAACCAGCGGTGCCAGATAATCCCGGGCGAGCTCCTCGATCGCCTGCGTTCGCGAGGGGTAGGTGAGGTTGACCACGTTATGGCCATCGTGACGCAGCGCTTGCTCAACCCGCCAGAGGGACCACCGCGTGCGTCCCAGACCGTGGAGCAGGATGACGGTTTCACCGGGTCCGGCTTGGAGGGAGATGGCGGGTGAAAGCATGAGCAGTAAAAACAGCAGAAGGCGCGGCATGGCGGGAGGTCAGACGGTGCGCGATCGGATGGAGGCCACAGCGCGCCAGGTCACAGCGCCCACGACAATTAATCCGCCGCAAAATGACAACGGGCTGGGTTTCTCCCCGATGAAGAGCATCACCCAGAGCGGATTCAGGATGGGCTCGATCACCGGAAGGAGCACCGCCTCGAGGGCGGTCACGTTGACAATGGCGCGGGCATATAAAAGATACGGAAGGCCCAGCTGCACCACGCCCAGCAGCAGCAGGGCGACCATGCTGCCGCGCGACAACGGCGGGGCGGACCCGATGGCCGGCAGGCCGATGAGGAAGGCCAGCACGTTGCCAAGGATGATCGACTCAAGGGGGGAGCCGTCCTTCTGTTTGCGCAAAAGCAGGATCATGGCGGCAAAAAACATTCCGCTGGCGATGGCGACGGCCAGGCCCCCGAGGTCGTGCAACCGCAGTCCATCGTAAAGAAAAATCCCCATGCCGCCAAAGACCGCGACAATGGTCAGCCAGTCAGAGCGCGTGGAGCGTTCGCCCAGCAGCCAGGCGCCGCACAACGCGATCCAGACGGGCGCGGTGTACTGGAGCAAAATGGCGTTGGCGGCGGTGGTGAGCTTGTTCGCGGCGGCAAAGAGCACCGTGCAGCCCGCGTAGGCCACGGCGGTGCCGAGCTGCAGGGGCGACCAGGTGAAGCGCAGCGCGCGCCCGCGCACGGCGATCAGGAAAAGGGCGGCGACGAGTCCGCGCCCGCCGGCGACGGCGAGCGGCGGCCAGTGCACGAACTTGAACAACACGCCGGCCAGGCTCCAGCCCAGCGCGGCGAGAAGCAGCAGGCCGACGGATTTGGTGTGCGCAGGATCCCTCATGAAGCTGCCACGCATGACGGAATCGCCGCACGTTGGAAATCCCGAAACAGCGCGCGACCTGACAGCCGCGTGGTTTTTTCGCCCCGAGTTGCAAATGTGCTCGCGGCAATTTCGGGGGAATGCTCCAGTGGCGCCCGTGGACGAGAGCGAATTGAACGCCGCCTGGCGGCGTCCTGATCCCAACTGGAAAACCCCGCAGCAAGCTGCGGGGAATGATTCAGAATTCAACTGGTGTTGCGCAGCGCTCGGGCTGGAGCCGGGGATCACGCGGGAGACACTCGAACGGGCCTATCTGAAAAGAAATTTTACGCTGATCCGCAGCGGCACGCCGGAGGAACGCGCGCAGCTGCGCGCCGCTTACGAGACACTGACGGCTCATCTCAAGGCGTCGCCCCCGGTTGTGCCGGCCGCGCTAGTTGGCGGGATTCCCGCGGGCCTGCCGTCCGGAAAGCCCGACGATCCAGGCTCGGCCAGCCGTCCCGGGCCGGTGTACCTGCCGCCACCGCCCGACCCAAAGCAGGAACTGTACAATCCGTTCTCTTTCGACAGCTGGCTGGTGAACGCCACCGCCCTGCCGTTGGTCATGGTAATGGCACTACTGGTCAACCTCAGTCCGTTCGGGTTTTTCCTGAAGGGGTTTCATGTCTGGATGCACGAATTTGGTCATGCGACCGTCGCATGGCTGACCGGCAAGCGCGCGCTGCCCCTGCCGATTGGCTGGACCAATGTGGAGCCGGACAAATCCATTTTTGTCTACGGCGGCGTCCTGTTCCTGCTCGGGGTTTTGCTGGTTGCCGGCTGGAAGGAGCGAAAGATCTGGCCGATGCTCATCGCCGTGGCCGTGGCGCCGCTGCAGTTCTACATGACGTGGCTACTGCCCGAATACCGGGCGCAGTTGTGGCTGAGTTTCGCCGGCGTGGGGGGCGAGTTCTACCTGAGCGCGACACTGATGGCGTTGTTCTACTTTCAGTTCCCGGAAAAATTCAAATGGAGTTACTGCCGATACGTTTTTCTGTTTCTCGGGGCGAGCAGCTTTCTCAATATCTACGTCTTCTGGCGGCAGGTGAAGCACGGCGCGGAATCCATTCCCTGGGGTTCCATGGTGCAGGGCGAGGAGGACGGGGGCGGCGACATGAACATCCTCCGGGACGACTATCACTGGAGCAACCACGACATCACCGGCGCCTACAACCATCTGGGTAGCGCCTGTCTCGTGGGCCTGTTGATCGTCTACGCCATTTTTGCCTTGCGGTTCGACCGGGTTGCAGGCCGGCGGTTAAACGACCTCTGGCCCGAGTGAACCGCCGCGGGCCCGGGCGGGTGTCCACTTCGACCGGACACTACTGCCAGTATCAGCTGTGCAAGCCGTCTCGCGACTCGTTCATGACGGGCCGCCATCCGACGGCAACCGCACGGAGTTCCACGCCCTGCATCCGGACTAGAATTAACCACGGATTGCATGGATCGACACGGATAAAGACGAGATGAAGGCTCACGTGTTTTCTTGCGGTCAACAAGGCTGGCGGGAATCTGTGGGCATGTTTTCACCCCGAATTTGCCGGTTCGTTGCTGCTGTCTTCCCGTTGCTCGTCGCCTGCTCGCGACTCGTGAGTGTCGAGCTCATGCCTGTCGCCCCGGGGCCGTTTACCGTCGGCAGCACCAATCTGGAGGTCTCCCCGCGGGCCGGGGTGCCGATGTTCGACTTCCTCAATGGCAAGGCGACGGCGAAGGGGATTGTCTACCTCACGGACATCCTGACTCATCCCGAGGCCGTATCCACGCTGCAGATCAGCGTTCCCGGCGATGCGAAGTTGTTCGGGGCGCAAGCTGGCACCCGGATTCCGCTGGTGCTTTTCGTCCTCTACCCGACTACCAAGGACAATCCGCGCCCGGGCTACGAGTTCCCGTATAAGGATACCGGCGACAAGATGTTCCCGCATATGCAGCAACCGGGTGAAAAGCCGATTTTTGCGGACCCCGCAGCGAAATATCCGCTCATTGTCATTTCCGGCGGTTACAACACGCACGGGCTGTGGCACCTTGAGCACATGAAGGTGCTCGCGGCCCACGGCTATATCGTCGTGGACATGTTCCACGGCGACGGTCGCGGCGCTCCGTTCACCGGCAACATGGCGCTGCGTTCAATCGAGCTGCGGGCGACGGTCGATTTTATTCTGCAGCATGCCGATTTCGCCGGCGCGATCGATCCCGAGCGGATTGGCGTGGCGGGTCAGAGTGCGGGCGGGCACACCATCCTCTCCGCGATGGGCGGAATCGATCCTGCCGGCAGGATGCCGCATGCCGCCGATACGCGGATTAAAGCCGGGTTCGGGCTGGTGCCGTTCATGGGCGGCAGTTTCGGCTTTTGGCCGTTCAACATGGACGCGTGGCTCTTTGGCGAGGACTACGCCGGACTGCGCAGCGTGCATGTCCCGTTCTTCGCGGTCTATGGCGGGAAGGACAGCAATGTTCCGCCCGGGGGCGTGGAGGCCGGCGTCCGCGAGATGGCCGGACCGGCGGCCGCCGTCATGCTGGACGGCGAAACGCACCGGCTTTCAGATGCCGCGAACAGCGACGTCTACACGTGGGAGATCCTCTTCTTCGACGCGTGGCTGCGCGGTGACGCCGGGGCCCGCCGACTGCTCGAAACCGGCACGTCCGTCCGCGGGGGCGTGAACGATCACAAGACGATCGAGCATGGCGCCGTCAGCGGTAAGCGGCAGGGCTAAACTTTTCCACTTCATTTCGCGCCGACCTCGGCGAAGCCGGCCAGGACGCGATCTGGCGTAAGTAACTCGGGCAGCACGACCGGGTCCGGCTTGCCGGGAGCATAGACGAGGTTAAAGGGCACTGCGGAACGATTCCATCGAGCCAGTTCGGCGGTGATCTTCGGGTCGCGGTTGGTCCAGTCGCCGCGCAGGAGCACGACGTTCTTCTTTTTCAACTCGGCGAGCACCTCATCGGAATGAAACACCGCCGCCTTGTTGGTCTGGCAGGTGGCGCACCAGCGCGCCGTGAAATCAACATAGACAAATTTGCCGGCGGCCTGAGCCGCAGCGATGGCCTCGGGGCTCCACTTCTCCCACACGACCTGATAGCTGCCCGTGGGCGCGGTCTCGGTTGTCTTGGGCCAGCCCGTGTAGAGTCCGCCAGCCAGAAGGATGGCGGCGAATACGCGGCCGAAAAGTTGCCGCCCCGCCTTGCCGTAGGCCTGGCCGAAGCGGCCGTAGGCCCACGCGGCCATCGCCACGAGCACGAAACCAAACGCGATCAACAGCAGGGCATTGTCGTCATCCCTCGTCTGGCCCGCGAGCACCCAGAGCAACCAGCCGACCGTCGCGTAAAGCGGGAAGGCCATGAACTGCTTGAACGTCTCCATCCACGCCCCGGGCCGGGGCAGGAGCTTGATGGCCTGGGGAAAGAGCGAGAGCAGCAGATACGGCAGTGCAAGCCCGACTGCGATGGCGGTAAAAACCAGGAACGACTCCACCGCCGAAAGCGAAAGCGCGGCGCCGAGCGCGGGCGCAAGAAACGGTGCGCTGCAAGGCGTGGCGACCAGCGTGGCCAGCGCGCCGGTGAAGAACGACCCGGCGAAGCCCTCTTTCATCTGCAGATTGCCGCCGACGCCGGTGGCGGAGAGACCGATCTCAAACAGCCCGCTCATGTTCAGCGCAAAAACCAGCAGGAAAACCGCCATGCCGAAGACGAAGCCGGGCGATTGCAACTGAAAGCCCCAACCGAGCTGGGCGCCGCCGGCCCGGAGGGCGAGCAACACACCCGCGAGAGCCCAGAACGACAGCAGCACGCCGAGCGCAAACACCAGCCCGTGCAGCGTGATTTTCCTGCGATCATTGCCCGCCTGGTTGACGAAGCCGAGAATCTTGATGCCCAGCACCGGAAAAACGCAGGGCATGAGGTTGAGGATCATGCCGCCGGTGAAGGCGAGGAGGAGGGTGCCAAGCAGACTGCTCGGTGCCGTGGGTTGAGAGTTGAGTTTTGATGGTTGAGAGTTGGATGAAGAGCCGGCTGTAATGGTCTCGGGTGCATTCGTGGTGAACGGTGTGTCGACAACGAGTCCCTCGTAGCCCGTTCCGTCGCTCCAGCCGTTGGCCGAGGCGAGCACGCCGGTTAGTTTAGTCACGGCTTTATCCGCTGCGGCGTCCAGGGGTGCGCTGATGAACCAGGTACCATGCGAATGTTCGATGGTGTTTGCCGCATTGTAATCCGTAAAACCATCCGCGGCGAAGAAATGCAGATCCGCCGGCTTGTGCATAGTGCCGGGCTTCGGCGTGAGATGCAGCACGACCGTCTTGTCCGAGTGGGAGGCGGTCACGATCCATCCCGTGGCGGGTTTGGGCAGCTTGGCGCGGGCCTCGGTCATGACGACCGTCCATTTAGGATCGGCGGTTGCCGTGCCGGTCGGGAAATTTATTTCCAACTTCGCGTCACCCGGCATGCAGACGTCCTTGCACATGAGCCACTCCACAAGGGCCACCAACTTTACCGGGTTCCCCACGATCAGCGTGGTTGGCGGAGTGATTTCCACGAGCAGGTAAACCTCGTCGTTGTAGCCGTTGCCGGTGATCTTGCCGGCAGCGTCCTGCACGACGTGCGGTGTGGGCCATTGGATGTCACCGGCCGTGAAACCCTCGGGGAGCGTCCATTTGAGCGAGGTGGGATAGCCGGTGCCGGGAGCGATCCAGTAGCTGTGCCAGTGTGGGTCATGCTGCAGCCGCAGGGCGACGGTGAAAGGTTTGCCCGGTTCGATCGCCGCCGCGTCGGACACCAGCGTGACTTGAACCGCGCCCTTTCTTGCCGGCGGGGACTCGGCCGCGAGCGCCAGCAACGGCAAAAGAAACAACGGCAGGAGCAGGCGGGGCAATTTCATCTGGCAGTGAGAGTAGGCGGGACGCGGTTTATTTCAAATACGCTTATCCGGGCGGGCCGGATCCCGAGGACCACCGCCCGGCCCGTTTTGCCGCGCCGTGATGTGCGCGTAAAGCATGGACCAAAAACAAAGCACGACATTGAACAGGGGAATCTGCAGGGCGGACGGCAGCGCGTAGATGCAGCAAACCACCGGAATCCAGAGAGCCCACACGGTCAGCAACACGGGCAGCACACTGCGCGCATACCAGCGGCCGGCCCGGAAGTCGGCGGCAACTGGCGCCCACCGGAACCCGGCGTTTTTCCAGGCGAAGCACAGGTTGCCCACCGGCGTGGCATAGATTGCGTTATAAACGAATTGGTCGGCCAAGACCTTCGGGATAATGGTGCTTGGAGCCGGTTCATGGCCAAACAGCATGGCCAGGATCCGATACCACAGGTCAACCTCGGCACCCTTCCACGCCCAGAACAGGGTGAAGAAAATGAGATGCCGCCACGGATACCCCGGGCGGGTGGCCGGGTGCAACCGCAGGTAGAGAAAGGGCAGGACTCCGCCGCACACGGCGCTGGCCAGCGCCGAGAAGAGGTAGCCGCCTTCCGTGCGCCACACCGTCAGCTGCGTGAACAGGCCATGCGCCGCCGGCAGGTAATAATACGCGAGCACCACGCCCAACGCGGTGGATTGCAGGATGAGTCCAGGTCGGAACAAGGCACGAACGCTCTGCAAACCGGCCTGCCAAGGGGCTTCGGAGGTGACGGGAGAAGTGGACATGGAGCCCGGCGATGTGAGGCGCTGCGGGCGGGAAGCGCGAGCGCGAATTCCGGTGGATTGGGTTTGTCACTGCGAGGGAGGGTCCTCCGAAGCCTTGGCGAAGCAGGAGGCAATCCATTGGCGGATCGTCACGCCCGGCTGCGCCGGGCTCGCAAGGACAAGGCAAAATGGGCGTTCCGTGATTTCTGGTTGTGCGCTCCGTCCGCGGGCTTTTGCTGCGGACATGCCAATAAGCCCTGCCGATCTTGAACAACATTGCGTGGCGATACTGGCGGCGCAGGCGGGCGATGTGGCGCACGACCTGGAGCATGTGCGGCGGGTCGTGCGGAATGCGCAGGCGCTGGCGGCGGCCGAAGGTGCAAGTCTGGACGTGGTGCTGCCCGCCGCGTGGCTGCACGATTGTGTGACGGTGCCGAAGGATTCACCGCAGCGGACGCAGGCTTCGCGGCTGGCGGCGGCCCAGGCGGGAAAATGGCTGCGTTCCTGGGGCTGCTCCGAAGAGTTGCTGCCGGAGATCGCCCATGCCATCGAGGCGCACAGTTTCAGCGCGGGGATCGTGCCGCGCACGCCGGAGGCGAAGGTGGTGCAGGATGCCGACCGGCTGGAAGCCATCGGCGCCGTGGGCCTGGCCCGCTGCCTGATGCTCGGGGGCGCGATGGGCCGGCCGCTGTATGCGCCGGCGGATCCGTTTTGCGAAAGCCGGCCGCCGGACGACAGCGTCTCGGCGGTGGACCATTTTTATACGAAGCTCCTGAAGCTCGAGGCCACCATGCAGACGGCCAGCGGGCGGCGCGAAGCGCGGCAGCGAACCGGCTTTTTGCGCGAGTTTCTCGGCCAGTTGCGCCGGGAAACCGCGCCCGGGCCGATGTAAACTAACAGGATACTTTGCCGCGGGACATTCCGGACAGCCGCCGGCGTCAGTTGCTCTTGAACTTGACGGTCTGCTCGACCCCGTTGTAGCCGAGGGTGAGTTCGCCGGGCACGATGTGCACGACCTTGAGGAAAATGTTGGTCTCCTTGTTGCGGAGCACGATGAAGTCGCCCTCCTTGTAGGATGACTGGTTGATGATCAGCTGGAGCCGGCCATTGAGCTGGACCATGCCGCTGATCTTGAGCGTGGCGGCATATAGGGCAAGAAACTCAGCGTCGCTGCCGGGAGGGGCGGCATCAACCGGGACCACCGCTTCGTGACCGGCTGGTTCGTCGCCGGGAGTGTGCGCAGTGTTCACAGGGGCCTCCTCGGCCAGCTGGAAGGGATTGGGTAGAATGGACGGCAGAGGATCGGGTTTCAGCCGGTTTTTGAGCAGCGCATCAATGTGCTCTTTCGTACGCTCAAAGCGATCCGTGCTTTTCTTGGGAGCGGGGGCACCCGGTGCGGGCGCGGCCAAGGCCGTGGCCGCGGACAGCAGCAAACCGGCGGCGAAAACGAGGGAACAGCGGAGCAGAGAGTTCATGGGCTTCCGAGCAGTTCGACGGTGAGATCCAGGGCCAGAGCATTGCTCTTCGGGTCGCTCCGGGTGAAGTTGTAGGTTTTGATCCGGAGGAGGCGCGGGCCGGTCTCAAGTTCGTGCAGAAAACTCATCACCTGGGGAAACGTGCCGGTAACCCGGAGGGAAAAAGGCACGGACTTGAAGGGAACGCCCTCGGCCACCGGCTGGGAACTGAGCTGGTTCAGCTGGTTGAGCCGGACGTGGCTGCGCGTCACAATCTGGTAGAAATAACCCAGGTTCTCCGCCAGATCCCCCTCTACGACAAGATTCCGTTCGATCACTCCGAGGGCTTCCTGCACCGTGGCGAGCTGGGCGTTGATCCGGGAGTAGCCGTTCAGGGCGAGCAGCATGGCCTCGCCGTTGCGCCGCACTTCCTCGTGTTGCGAAGCGAGCACCTGCTGCCGCTGCCACAAAAAATAATTGGCGACGCTCAGGATGGAAAAGAGGGTGAGGCTCAACACCACGATCGGGTAGCGCCGGACAAAAGCGATGATTTGCTGGAGCACGGGGTTCATGGCTGGGCCGGTTTGAGCTTGAAGGAGATTTCAAAGCTCATGGAGTCCGTGGTGCCCTGGGGGTCGAGGGAGGTCAGCGCGATGCTGGCGAAGAGGGGGCCGATGTCGGCATCGCGGCGCAAATCCTCCAGATAGCGGCGGAGAGTGCGGCTGGCCTGCTCGGGGGCCTCGCGCAGGCCACCGCGCATGAGCAGCCCGGTTTCATTGGATTCAAGGGCGTCGATACGCATGTTCGCCAGGCGGGAGCGGCCGAGATTGAAGATAAAACCCGAGACCGGGTAGGGCGCGGCCATGAGGGCATAGGCATGATCGAGCCGCTCGGATTTGGTGCCCAGAGTGCGGGTGAGACGGTTGAGCTCGTCGTTTTGTTTGCGGTTGTCGGTGATGCGCTGTTCCCAGTAGGTGGTGTCGGCGCTGAGCGAGTTGCCGAGGTAAAGCTGCCAGAGGGTGATGGTGAGGGCGCAGGCCGCCAGCGTCAGGGCGATGGCGTTGGTCAGGAACCGGCGGCGGATCAGATCGTTGCTCGGCAGCTGGGCCGAGAGCCGGCAATCGATGTGCCACGGGCCCTGGTGGGTGGCATCCTCCCCGGAAGTGTTATTCTCCGGCTTGGGACCGGGCAGATCAGCCACGAGGCTGAGGGCACCCAGCCAGTGCGGGCCAAAAGCAGGGACATCAGCGGCCGTCTGCAAGTTCACCGTTGGCAGCCAGGCCGGACAATCCATGATGAACGGTGTGCGGCCCACGACTTGGGCGAGGGGCTCGGAAATCCAAGAAAGTGTTGGTGGCAGATAAGCGCAGAAGATTTCGCCGACTGGCTGCCCGGTGGTCATTTCATAGGAATCGACCAGCGGTTTGAGGTCACGGCCGATGGCGCGCACAAACTTGGTGGCGCGGAGCAGCAGCTCGTCGTCCGCCTGATGGAGCCGGTCGCGCACCGCCGCGGCTTCATTCAGGCCGAACTCCTTGCGCGCTGCCTGCACGATGGAGGAGAAGCCATGCCGGACCGAGGCGGGAGTGTGCACGCCCTCCTTGCCCAGAATGTAAGCGGTGGTGTGCTCCTGCTCGATGCTGACGACGACGATGGCGCGCTTGTCATTGCGCCGCGCCTTGTAATCGGAAATGACGCCGAGAAGCGGCAGCGTGCCCATTTCCAGGCGGTAAGGCAGCAACCGGTGGTCGAGCAGGCGCTGCTGCACCCGGTGCACATCGGTATGCGACACGCCGCAGACCAGGGCGGGGCGCTGCGTGCCCTCGGGGAGCAGGGGAACGCCTTCCAGCGGGCTGAGGGTCTCGAGTTTCCATACCGCCGGATTTTCAATCTTATACTGCTCCTTGACGAGACCGGGGAGGTAGTCGGGCTCCGTGAGGCGGCGCGGCAGCAGGCTCTCGCGCTGGAGAAGGGCATCCGGCGAGACAAAGCCGCAGATCACCGGCACCCACGATTTTTGTTTCTCGAAATTGGCATCGAGCCACTGGCGCAGCCCGATATCGTCATTGCTGTCGAATTCCGCAGCGCAATCCAGCATGATCGCACCTTCGTCCGGACGGCTGAGCCCTGCGGCCAGAATCTGATAGGGATTAATCTCTATCAGCAAGCTGCGCCGGGAGCTGCGATTGAACATTTCGGGAAATTTCACAAACGGTATTCGATGGGTCGTAACCTATTGAACGCCACCCTTTCCCAGCGCGGGCCGGTCGGTTGGCGTCCTGAATTCAACTAGGCAATCCCGCAGCAAGCTGCGAGGAATTTTTTCAGTATTCAGGCTGAGGGGCCGGCGTCAAGGGGTCCGCCGCACTGTTGGCCGGTGATCCCATCGGTGTTTGCCAGCGTTTCCGTGGCTGACCGGGCGTTGATTTCGAGTTTCTGGAACCCGCTTGCAGCATAAGCAGGCTAGGGCAGCGCCGCTCTCTCGGCCGGGTCGGTCAGCTCGCGCCATTCGGTGATGATGCAGGGCTGCTCCACACCGCCGAAGGTGGCGTAGCGCAGCGAGGTGTCGTAGTGCAGGTTGGCGTCGACTCCGCTGTAGGTAATCTTCTTGGCGGAGATTGCTCCGTAAATCTGGATGGTAGTGGAGGTATCAAGCGACAGGCCGGAGGAATTGGTGGTGTTTGGCATGTAAATCACCCCGTAGACCGGACTGGTGCCGTCGGAGTAATTCTGCACCGAGGAGGCCGAGGTGTCGCAGATCAGGATCAGCTTTTTAGGATCCTGGGTTATGTTGTTAATCCCGTCGCTACCGATGTTCACCGTGAGCCTGCCAGCGATATGAATCTCGGCGGAGCCGGTGCTGTTGATATTGATCTTACCGTTGGGAGTCCCTGAGTCCATGGTCAGATCACCGTTGATATAGAGGATCACTGGCCCGTTGATATTGATAATGGTGGTGGAAGAACCACTCAGGGTCAGGTTTCCACTGTAGTAGTAGCGGGAAGGCGTGGTTGCACCTGGGGTGCCGAGGTTGGTGGTGGCCGACAAGGTCAGGGCCGTACCCTTGGGAAAATTTGACGCCGCAAAGGCGGCGGTCAGGCCACCGGACGGCAAAGTGTCGAACTGCGGAATATAGGGGCTTCGGCTCACCCGGGTCAGATCAACGCCAATCCCGGAGGCGGTTCCGGTCAAGACGGCAGCGCCACCATAAGTCCAGATTGGCGCATAGGGAGTGGTTGAAGCCGAAGGAGCGGCGACATAGCCTTTCACTGTAGTGCTGGTGACAGTCACGGCGGGGCTGGTTGTGCCGCTCGCGGCCAGCACGGCGGAATAACCGATGTTGCTGCCACCATAGACCCCGGCAGTCGAATCATAGCTGTCCACCGTGCCCCCGGCGCCTAGGGTCAATGATGTCGTCGCTGCCGCCGCATTGGGGAAAAGCGGGGCTTGGGCGACTCTGGCGCGAAGCTGGGTTTTGATGGTCGCACTGCCATTCGGCAAGGTCGCGGTCCCCTCGGCATAGATCACCGGCGCTCCCAAAGCCGTCCAGTACGTGGCATTATTGGGTGTAATGTTGGTGTTGGCACTGATGCAATCATACCAGACTCCACCGTAGCTGACATAGGAGCTGGTGGTATAGGCAGTGGCTGCATTCCACTGATAAGAGACATTGGTCGGGTCGACCCAGTAAGTGGTGGCAGTCACCGGATTCTGGTTGGTGTTATTGTTCAGAATGCTTAGATACCATACGCCATTGTAACTGACGGTATCATATTGGTTGTATTGTTTACCCGAATCCCAGGCGTTGGATTTCAAAGGCGCGGTTGACCAGTAGGTCGCATTGGGCGGCCCTTGGTTGGTGTGCGCAAGGATGCAACGATACCATGAGGAGCCACTATAGACTACATCGCCAAGATTATAGGAATAACTGGAGCTCCACGCCCACATCGGGCCGCTCAACGCGTTTTCCCAATTCGAGCCGGCGGGCGGGGGGCCATTGGCACCACTGCCTGCGCTGGTGTGATCCGCAGTGCAGCGATACCAGGTGCCGACACCGGCCATACCACCGGAAGAGTTATAAACCAGATCGTTGAATAAGTATGAGATGCCACTCCGCCACTCCCAGGAGATATAAGGCGCGGCGGAGCCAGGGTTCCAATACGCTGCATTCGGCGGGGCATGGCCGGTATGAGCCGTGGTGCACCGATACCAAACGCCGCTGGAATAAACGAAAGCATTGACGGCATAGGCAGTGGCGTTGTTCCAAGACAAAGACAGTGTGGGAATGGATGTCCAATACGTCGTGTTGGTGGGGAGATTCCCTGAGGAACTGGCGGCATTACTGTAGCGATACCAAATGCCGCTATAGTTAACCACGTCGTATTGAGAGTAGGTGATGTTGCTGCTCCAAACCCAAGGGACAGGAGCCGGAACCCACCAGGCGAGATCGGTCTGGGTTGAGGGATTTTTGTTCAGGTTGCCGTTCTGAACGGAGCGATACCAGATATACGGGCTGCCGTTGTAGCCGACCAGATCGTTGATGCGATAGGTGGTGGTCGAACTCCAGGTGGCGGATAAATTATAGGCGTTATAGTTATCCACGCGGAGATTAATGGAAGTCGTCAGGCCGCTGCTCCCATATTTTGTACTGGGGAAGGTTATGGTTCGCTTGGCGGTGGTGCCGCTGATCGTCCAACTGGACCAGTCGTTTTGGTTGAACGACCAGAGCGCCTGCTCCAGCCCCGTCTCCGCCAGTTGCTCGCTTACCCCGGTCACGTAGGAACGGTTGCTCAGCATCATGGACTGGTTGGTGACGGCAAGATAGCTGGCCAGCCCGATGCCCAGCACAGCCACGAAGCACAGCGCGACCAGCGTGACGGAACCGCGGAGGCGGAACGAAGCAGATGGAAACTGTAGGGTGGGGTCGCTGACCCCGCCTAGCCGTGCGCGGAGCACCCGGCCCACCTTTGGCGGGATCAGCGATCCCGCCCTACAACCTGAATTGTTCCGGCTTGGTGATGATAGGCGCATCAGGGCAGGAATTGTTTGTTGCGGAGAATCAGGCGGGAGGAGTTGCTCCGATAAACCTGGGTCAGGGTGCCATTGGTACTGCTGCCGGCTTGGGCGATGAAAGTCATCGAGAGCTGCTTGATGCCGGGCAAGTAATTCGTGCCGGTGGCATAGGGCGAGGCCCCATTGTCGTAAGGATAGCCTGAAGCGTCATAATATCGGAAATAAAAATAGGGAGAGTTTGGTGGATTGGTGAGGAGGTTGGTAAGCAGGATCATGGTGGCGCCATTACTTCCATCGACACGGACCAGAGTGTAAGCGGGCACAGTGGTGCTATAAGCAGCAAGGGTAACACTAACCGCGGCGGCAGTGTTGTTGAAATAGTAAGCGACGTTTTTTGTGCTCGTCCCAGTGGGCAGGATCAGCGTCAGGCTGCTGGCACTGGGAGTGCCCGAGATGCCGCTGGCCATCCGCACATCCTGGGCGAAATACGCCAGCGCCCGCCGGCCCTGGGATTCCAGGTTCGGCTGGTTCGCCGAAGTAATTCCCAATGAACGGGTGAAGCTGCGGCCGAGAAAAATATAACTGGAAAGCACACCGCCCATTATCAACAGAGACAGGCTCATTCCAATAAGCAGCTCAACGAGGGTGAAGCCCGCGGTGGGTTTTCTCACCGCCTGTAGCGCGGGATCGCTGATCCCGCCTCGTGAGCGACCGCACGTTCGTGGCGGGATCAGCGCCGTTGCCATGTGCTCACGGCCCGGTGTTTGTCCTCGCGCCTGCGCGCGTGGCAAACGATCCCGCCCTTCAGCATGACTCCAGCGACTTGATACATTCATCCTCATGAGCGCTGATAGGTGAGATTCAGGCCGTATTTGCCAAAATACGCCGAGTTGCTGCGGGTGTAGGTGAAAGTCAGCAAATTGTTGCTGGCGTCGCGACGGCTGGTTGTCACCACCCAGGTCACGGTGAAGTTGACCTCGCGAAGATTGGTGGCCGGGTCGGGACTCGTCAGCGTTCGCGTGAGACTGTAGGCGGCTCCGGACGCGGCAATGGCCGTGGTGAACTGGGGGTCGATCGTGATGGCCGTGCTGGCCGTGGACAGGCCGCTGATGGTGGACCAGCTGGAGAAACGCAGTTTCTCAATCTCGTGGTTCATGATCTGCGCTGCGAGGGTCTGGCGCCGGGCCGCATCCATCATGGCCGAACTGACCGTCATCGCCTGAATCAGGCCGATGAAACCCACCACGAGGACAGTGGCAGCCATCATCACTTCGATCAAAGTGAAGCCGGTGGCGGAGCGGGTGGGGAATGCAGGTTTCATCAGCGCGGATTAACGCAAAATATGTGTCGGAGCCTACGGCAGGCCGTCAAACGGACAAGAGTTTAAGAGGCAGGGTTGCATGCAGTTCTAGCCATGCACTGAAAGGGCGCAAAAACCGAAACCGGGCATAAGGCATTAACCACTAAACACACAACGGCACGAATAGAAGCAGTTGAAACGTATCAGGCGGGCACCGGATTGTTTGGCCACGAAAAGCACAAAAACGATTGGCTTCCCCAAGTGGATACTCCATGCGCCTATAGGCGCCTTGGGAGCTTCACCGGCCGGCGGATTCCGGGGTTTTTTGTGGCAAATAAATCTAGCAGTGGCCGAACTACACGGCGCACCGCTGCCGGATTTCCGCGACGATGACTTCAGGTGCCTGCCGGATGTCGAAGGTAAGGGCATTGGCGGGCACTTCGAGCGCATCAAACTGGCTCTGCACCATGCCGGCCTTCATGTAGTGATTCTCGCGCTGGTTGACGCGGGATTGAATCGTCGCCAGATCTCCGGCCAAGTGGACCAAGGAGACGGCGCTGGTGCCTCCCAGCAGGGTCTGGCGGTATTTCTCCTTCAGCGCGGAGCAGGTGAACACCGCGCTCCGCCTATCGGCGAGGCACCGGTCGATCCGGGCGCGAAGGGCAGCGAGCCATGGCTCTCGATCGGCATCATCGAGTGGGATGCCCCGGCTCATCTTGTCCCGGCTGGCCGCGGAGTGAAAGTCGTCGGCCTCGAAACAGGGCCAGCCCAGGTCAGCGGCGAGCCGCTGTCCGATGGTGGTCTTGCCCGAGCCGGCCACGCCCATGATGAGGAGGATGCGGGGCGAGGCAGGCATGGGGGCAAAAATGGGAAAGGTAACACGGACCAAGTGACACGAGAGGCCGGATTAAAAAACATTTCAGCGAGTCTTCCCCTGATTCTTGTAACTTGTCACGAACACGACGCCGGATGGCGCGCCAAGTCAGGGAACACGGCGCCGGTAAGTGCTGCCGTAAAGGACCACGGTATCCGCATCCTTGATGACGAGTACGGCGGGGTCGCTGGTGATCAGCGCGGCTCGGCCTCCCACAATGGCGCCGCGCACGGACTTGGTTTTCTCCTCGGCGACAGATTGCTGGGGGCCGTATTTGGCAAGATGGAGTGTGCCATCCGCATCAATGATGAGCCGCCGGTCACCCGCCACGACGCCGGTTTGATATACGCCGGCGACCTTGGTCAAAAGGTTGTGTGACTCGGCATCCGCAAGCAGTTCATGCTTGGGGACGGGAGCGTGGGTGGGGCGCATGAGCATCCATACCGTGGTGGCGTTGAAGCCGATGATCAGGGTCGCGAGCACAGCCATTTTGGCCCAGCGCGGCACGCCCCCGGTTGGCATGGGCGGCGTGCTGTGCGTAGGAATAAAATGCCGTTCCACCTTGGGTGCGGCCCGGCCCGGTTCCACAATGACGCTGGTGCCGGTGATGCTGGTAAGGATGTAGCTGACGGAATGTTCTTCCCCGCGAAGAATCGCCTCCCAGCCGACGAAGCACAACTGGCGGTTGCGCGTGCGGATGACGAAAACATCCCGGTCTGTCTTGACGCGGATTTCCGGGGAAGAGGGCTCGTAAATGGTCAGGCGCGCCGCCACCTCGCTGAGCGCAAAAAGCATTTCCCGCAATTGGGTCAGACTGACTGCGGGCAGTTGCTCATCAGGGTAGGCGAGGCCGGCAGCCGTTGCGCCGGGCGCCAGATGATGCAGCGTAACACTGTACACCGGGGTGGCCATCAGGGTTCGAGAATAAAGAGGGGACTGTTATTGTCCCCCAGGATGAAACTGCCGGTGGCGAGGTTGCCGTCATCGAGGGCGTCATCCATCTCCTGGAATAATTCGAGATCAACCAGCAGGGGCGCGTCGGCCGTGTCCGTGATCGCAATGGCGGCATGATAATGAATCCCATTGTGGATCTGATTGTTTTCCCAGTCGAAATGGCCGCCAATAATCGTAGGCTGTGTCCAGACATCGGTTTTCAACTCATCGGACCCGATGCCAGTGGGCACGACCCCGGCGGCGGCCTCGGGCGGCCAGGTGCCCTTCTCATTTGCATGGGACTGAAAAACCGCGGCAAAGACCCGGAGATCGTTGACCAAGGCACTGGCCCGGGCCTTCCGCTCCACCCGCTGGTAGGCCGGAACCGCCAGCATCATCAGGAAACTGATAATCGTCACCACCACCATCAATTCAATCAAGCCCACCCCCGCCGCCGATCGGGGAATGTTCCGTCGCCCGAGCAGGCGGCTGGAGGGAGACGAGACTCTCATGCCTAGATTCCTGCTCAGCACTGCCCCAGAGGCAAGGGGGAATCTATCAGGGGGTGTTTTCAATAATGCACAAAAGGGCGCCGGTTTGCGGGGTGATCAAGCCGGCCGGCCAGAAGGGATTATCGCCAGCACAGTTTGAAATCCCCTCTGGCAAGCGGGGTGGCGCCTGGTGCTGTGGTAGGTGGCCGGATCGTAACGGATTAGTGTCAGCTTGCGAGGATGCGATCAATGGATTCCAGTTCGCCGGCGGTGAATGAGGGATTCTTCAGTGCCCCCAGATTGTCTTCGATCTGACTGGCTTTGCTGGCGCCGATGAGCGCGGTGGTGACCGCGGGCTGGCGCAGCACCCAGGCGAGCGCCATCTGGGCGAGCGACTGGCCGCGCTTTTGGGCGAGCGTGTCGAGCTGGCGGATTTGGGCGACCTTGGCCTCGGTGATATGTTCGGGTTTGAGGAAGCGCGGGTCATGGGCGGCACGGGAGTCCGGCGGAATTCCGGCCAGGTAGCGGTTGGTCAGCAGGCCCTGGGCGAGTGGACAGAACGGAATGCAGCCGATGCCCTCCTGCCCGAGAACGTTCAACAAGCCATTTTCCACCGTGCGGTCAAACATGTGGTATTTCGGCTGGTGAATGAGACAGGGGGTGCCGAGTTCGCGGAGAATCTTCGAGGCCCGGGCGGTCTGTTCGGGGTTGTAGTTGGAAAGCCCGGCATAGAGCGCCTTGCCGGAGCGGATGGCGTGGGCCAGCGCGCCCATCGTTTCCTCAAGCGGCGTCTGCGGATCGGGCCGGTGCGAATAAAAAATATCCACGTAGTCGACCTGCAGGCGCTTCAAACTCTGGTCGAGTGACGCCAGGAGGTATTTGCGCGAACCGAAGTCGCCGTAGGGCCCGGGCCACATGTCGTAGCCGGCCTTGGTGGATATGATGAGTTCATCGCGGTGGGCGGCGAGGTCGGCCCGGAGCACGCGGCCGAAATTCGTCTCGGCGGAACCGGGCGGCGGGCCGTAGTTGTTGGCGAGATCGAAGTGGGTGATGCCGAGATCGAAGGCGCGCAGGATGAGGGTGCGGCGATTGGCGGGATCATCGGTGTCGCCGAAATTGTGCCAGAGCCCGAGCGAGAGCTGCGGGAGCAGGAGGCCGCTGCGACCGCAGCGGCGATAAAGGGCGGGATTGGCGTAACGTTGGGCGGCGGGCTTGTGGGGCATGGTTGAGAGGATGAAACCGATGGTGAGGAAATAGAAAAGCGGGAAGGAGAAGGGTAAAAGGAAAAGGCGGCGGGAGGGGAGCAGGAAATTGCGAGAAAGGAAATCCGCCAGCCGGTCAGAGCGACTGGAACAGGAACCCCAGGCGGCACCACCGAAACCGCGCGAAGCAGATTCGGTCATCGCTGTCCTTCCGTTCATCCGCCCGGCTGACAGAGACACGAAGAAGAGATGCTGACGTCGGCCTTGTTCCAAATTTTTTTGAACTGGCTGCGAACAACCATGGCTTCGCCGGTCTTGTGCTCTTGCACCAGTGCTTCGCCCAGTCCGAAAAGCGACCAGCCGTTTGCCGGCAGGCGGGCGAGGTCATCGCGGTAAACCTGTTCGGCCTCGGCATAGCGGTGGTTGGCCATCAATGCGGCCCCGAGGGAATGGCGCACCGGGATCAGCCAGCCGGGCGGCTCGTCGTAGCGAAGCGCATCCTCGGCTTGCACCGCGGCCCGGAGCTGGGCGAGGCCCTCGTCGACCCTGCCTTCGCGGACGAGAAGCTCGCCCTCCAGCATGGGGGTGACGATGCCGAGCACGGCCTGACAGGAATTATTGCCGGCAGCGAGTTCATCAGCGGGCACGGCCCTGGCGGCGGCGAAGTAGAGCGTCTGTTCGCGCCGTGCCGCGGCCGGGTCGCCCTTGGCGGCGAACGCGATGGCGCGGGCGGCGTGTTGGAACGCGTGGCTGAACGGTTCCGTGGCCGCGTGGTCGGGCTCGGCCAGGATGTCGTCCCAGCGGCCGAAACGGACCAGCACCTCGAGCGGCATGGCGAGCCAGGCTTCCGCGATGCTGCTGAATTCCTGCATGAATTCGGCGGGCAGGCCGGCGACCAGCGCGCGGATATGCTGGAGGGAAAGGGCGCTTTCGCCCGTCATCATTGCGGCGTAGGCGAGCATATGTTCGTTGTGGGCAATGTATACGGGGAGGAAGCCCTTGGGCGGGCCGGCGGCCTGGCGGTAAGCGCGGTCAGCCGCCACGGCCTTCAAGTTGGAGTCGATGGCATCGTGCCACCGGCCCACGCGGATGTAGATGTGCGATGGCATGTGCACATTATGCGCAAGGCCGGGCTGGAGGTTGAGCAGACGGTCCGCGGCGGCGAGGGCGCGTTCGGGATGCGGCGAAGCCTCGACCGCGTGAATGTAGAGGTGATTGGCAAAGGGGTGCTGCAGGTCGAGTTTCAGCACCGCCTCAAGTGTCGCGAGGATCTCGTCCGTGCCGGGTTGTGGCTGGCCCTCGGGCGTCCACTGGTCCCACGGGCGGAGATCCATCATGGCCTCGGCAAAAAACGCCCCCACGTCAGCATCGCCGGGATAGGCCTGCCAGACCTTGCGCATGGCGTCGGCGTAGGCCTGGTCCAGCGGGCCGCGGTTTTCGGGCTGCGGGCTGCTGTAGCGGTGGCTGAGCGCCTCGATGAGTGCCCGCTCAACGGGCGAAGCATGCGTGGCGGCCTGGGCGAGGGCGAGTTCCTGCCAGGCCAGCCCGGCGGCCGGCGGCGGGACAACCGGGAAGTTGATGTGCGGGCCGCTGGCGAGCGCGATGCCCCAGTGAGCCATGGCGCATTGCGGATCAAGGCGGGCGGCTTCCTGGAACGAGCGAATTGCGCCCCCAT
>CAZBLQ010000053.1:4306-23554 GCA_964492635.1 uncultured Oleiharenicola sp. | reverse complement strand
TGGCGTATTTCTCGGTGGGCGTGGTGAAGGGCTCGTCGGCGGAGTTGGAGTGGCATGAATTGGTATAATTCATGTAGGAGAGCATGAGCTCGACCGCCGTGCGCGTGAGATTGTTTTGGAACTCGGCGGCGATGAGCGAGCGGCCGGAGGTTTGCGTGTGGAGCTTGAGCACCTGCGCCTTGGGGCCGGCGCCGAAGACCTCCTTCATGCCGATGGCCCAGATGCGGCGGCAGACGCGCCCCAGCACGAGGTATTCGACGTCGAGGCCGCAATCCAGGAAGAAGGACAGCCGCGGACCGAACTCGTTGACGTCGGCGTTGCGGGCCTTGAGCAGCCCGGCGTAGGTGAAGCCGTTGGAGAGAGTGAATGCGGCCTGCTGCACCGGCGTGGCCCCGGCCTCGGCAATGTGGTAGCCGGAGATGGAGACCGGATACCACTTGGGCATGTTGGGCACGCACCATTCGATCATGTCGCAGAGGAAGCGCAGCGAGGCATCGATCGGGAAAATGACCTCGTTCTGCGCCTGCACTTCCTTGAGCATGTCGGCCTGGATGGTGCCGCGGAGGTTGGCCACGCAACCGGGACCGAAGCGGCGCTTCGCGGCGGCGATGAACATCGCGAGGATGACCGGCGCGGGCGCGTTCATGGTCATCGAGACCGAGGCATCCTTGCGCGTGAGGTCGAAGCCGGCGAAGAGCCGCGTCATGTCCTCGACGGTGTCGATGGCCACGCCGCCCTCGCCGACCTTGCCGAGCACGCCCTCGTGGTCGGAGTCGAGGCCGTAGAGCGTGGGGCCGTCGAAGGCGGTGGAAAGTCGGAGACTCTTCTGGTGCGTGCCAAGGTAATGGAAGCGTGCGTTGGTGTCCTCGGCGAGCCCAAGGCCGGCAAACAAGCGCATCGGTTCCTCGTTTACCGCGGCGGCGGGAAGGTAGGGCGGGTTATCCTTAACCTTGCCGGAATCCTTGTGCAGTTGCGGCGCGTTAGGGATAACGCGCCCTACCCCTGATTCGCGGTCCAGATACATTTCGCGGTAGGCGGCGTTGGCGTAAGGAAATTCACCGGGCAGGCCCTGGCCGAGCAGATATTCGGCGATGGCGCCGGGATCATCGGTTTGCGGGAGGGCGAGTCGCGGGAGCGGCGTGCCGGTGGGTGAGACGGTCCAGTCAATAGTCTCGTGAATCCGGGCCCAGCGCTCGCGAAGGTCGGCGGCAAACTGGAGGTCGGTGTGGGCGCGGGCCACCTCGGCGGCGACATGGGCGTTGTAGGCATCGACGGAGTCGGCGATTTTTCCAAGCTGGCTCATTGAGCGAGTTGAGAGTTGAAGGTTGCCCCATTGTCCCGCTGCTGCGGTCCCCGGGGTTTGTCCCCGCACCTGCGTGCGAGGCAAAGGAGTTGAGAGACGTCAGCCGGTAGGGGCGCTTGCCCCCAAGCGCCCGGGCCGTTGAGGGCAACGGCCCCTACCAGCGTCATGTGCATTGCGGATATCATGAACCGACCTCCATCTGGCAGGGTTTCTCGCCGCCGCTGAAAACAGGCAGGTTGCCGAGTCGGGCGATGGCGTCGAAAAGCGCATCAACGCCTGGGTCAAAATGCTTGGCCGCCGTGGTGGGGTGGAGCTTCTGCTCCTTGCCATTCTGGTCGAGCCGGGCCTGGATTTCCGCCTTGGCGGTGTGCGCCATCGGGTGGTCGCATTTGTTCAGCGCGACGAGGTCGGCCCCGTTGAGCAGCGCAATTTTTTGCAGTTGGATGCGGCCGCCGTAGTGGGGCGCGAGCACGAACAGCGTCGCGTCGACGAGTTTCGGACCCTTGCCATAGATGTGGAACGGGTCGCTTTCCTGGCCGACGCCGACGGACTCAACGAGGATGAGATCGAACTCGCCGGATTTTTTCAGGATCTCGATGGCGGCTGGCGCGGCGGCGGAAAGTCCGGTGAGGTTGCCGCGCGTGGCCAGCGAACGGAAAAACACCCGGTCATCCTGTGAATAGATGGCCGACACGCGGTCGCCGAGGATGGCGCCGCCCGAGTCGGGGTGGGACGGATCGTTGGCCAGGATGGCAATACGCCCCGCCGGAACTTTTTGCAGAAAACGCGAGGTCAGTTCATCGATGAGCGTCGATTTGCCAGCGCCGCCGGGCCCGGCCACCCCGACGACATAAGATTTGGCATCGCCGGTTTTCTTGATGGAGGCAGGACTATCAGTCCTGCTTTTTTGCGGGACTGATAGTCCCGCCCCCATAGATTCGGATTCTGCGATTGTGATCGCCCGGGCAATGGCGCGGTCGCCCTTGTACCTGGCATTGGGTTTCGCGGCGCGGGCATAGTGGCGCTTGATGAGCGCCATGATATCGTCGAGCGGCGTGCCGGCGGAAAAGATGCGGTCGGTCCCCTGGCGTTTCATCAGACGCTCGTCGGCGCGGGTGATGGTGCCGCCCCCGCCGCCGAACACCGGAATGTCGCCACTGCCTTTTCGCTTCAACTGGTCGACAACCTCCTTGAAGAAAACGATGTGCCCGCCGTTGTAGGAGGATATGCCGACCGCATTGGCATCTTCCTGGATGGCGGCACGGACGATGGCCGAAGCTGGCTGGTGGTAGCCAAGGTAGATGACCTCGATGCCATGGCGGGCGAGTTCGATGTTGATGGTGGTGACTGCGCTGTCGTGGCCGTCGCAAACCGGCACCGCGGTGAGAAGGCGGAGCGGAGTCGGCGCGACAGCGCGGCGTGAATGATCGGCTGCGGGCATGGCGGGATGGATAGTGAAACTGTCCGAATAGGCAACCTGAGTTCACATCTGCCGCCGGCGAGGAAGCCGGTTTCAGCCGAATGGAGTAAGCAAGCGGAGGCTTGTCCCAACATGCCATCGGGGTGATGGTGCTATCAAGTCCCATGAAAACACCCTCCACGATGTCTCCTGTTTCCCGCCGCCGGTTTATCGGCCAGTTGTCCGCGGCGACCGCGCTGGCCCTGGTTCCACGCCCGGTCCACGCCCTCGACCGGCCGGTCCCGGCAAAAAAACTGGGCGTGGCGCTGGTCGGGCTGGGCAACTACAGCCGCGGCCAGCTCGGCCCGGCGTTGCGCGAAACGCGGCATTGCCAGCTCACCGGGGTCGTCACGGGTGACCCGGCGAAGGGCCGGCGATGGGCGCACGACTATGGATTTTCCGAGAAGAACATCTACAGCTACGACACGATGGCGCGACTGGCGGAGAATCCCGCCATCGACATTGTTTATGTCGTCACGCCCAACGGGCTGCACGCGGAGCATGCCGTCGCGGCGGCGAAGGCCGGCAAGCACGTCATCTGTGAGAAGCCGATGGCCAATACCGTCGCCGAGTGCGACGCGATCATCGCCGCCTGCAACGCCGCAGGAGTGCGACTCTCGATCGGTTACCGGCTGTTTTTTGATCCCTATCACCAGGAACTGATGCGGCTGGCCAGGGATCAGGACTTCGGGCCGCTGCTGAAAATGCAGGGTGATTTCGGCTTTGTGATGAATGGTCGCCAGTGGCGTGCGGACAAGAAACTGGGGGGCGGCGGTCCGATCATGGATCTCGGCGTCTACCTGATCCAGGCCGGATGCATGGTGGCCGGCGGGGTTCCCCCGATCGCGGTGAGCGCCCGATTCGGTCCGAAGACGCGGCCGGATTTTTTTGTCGATGTGGAAGAAACCATCTCGTGGACAATGCTGTTCCCGAACACGGCGGTGTGCAGTGCGGTCGCGAGCTATGCGCACAACCGGAACCAATTCCGGGCCGAGGGCACGCAAGGCTGGATTGAATTCAAGGAAAACGCCTTCATGTACTACGGGCTGGAGGTGGAGACGAGCCGCGGGCGGCTCCGGTACCCGGCGACGAACCAGCAGGCCCTGCAGATGGACGATTTTGCCCAATGTGTGCTGACCGGACGGCCCACGCGAGTGCCGGGGCAGATGGGCCGGCGTGATCTGACGGTCATCGAGGCCGTCTACGCGTCGGCCGCGGCCGGCGGCCGGCGAACCGAGGTAAAAGCCTGAGGAAATTCAGAATTCCGCCGTGCCGGGCGTGCGGGCGAACGGGATGACGTCACGGATGTTGGCGACGCCCGTCACGAACATGAGCATGCGTTCGAAGCCGAGCCCGAAGCCGGCGTGCGGCACGGTGCCGTAGCGGCGCAAATCGAGATACCACCAGTAGTTCTTTTCGTCGAGGTGGTGCAGGGCCATGCCCGCCTTGAGCAGGTCCATCCGCTCCTCGCGCTGGCTGCCGCCGATGATCTCGCCGATGCCGGGCACGAGCAGGTCCATCGCCGCCACGGTCTGGCGGTCGGACGCGCACCCATCGGTCACGCGCATGTAGAACGCCTTGATCGCCCGCGGGTAGTTGTAGACCGTGACCGGACACTTGAAGTGCTCCTCGGTGAGGAACCGCTCATGCTCCGACTGGAGGTTGTCGCCCCAGGCGACTGGATGCTCCCAGGTTTTGCCGCTCTTATTCAGAATCTCAACGGCCTCGGTATAACTGCAGCGCTGGAACGGCCGCTCCAGCACGAAGTCGAGCCGCGGGTTTAGTTCCTTGTCGACGAACTTGGCGAAGAACTCGAGGTCGGCGGCACAGTGTTCCCTGGCGTCGCGGATGAGGTATTTCACGAATTCCTCCGCCAGGGCCATGTTGCCCTCGAGGTCGCAGAACGCGATCTCGGGCTCGATCATCCAGAACTCGGAGGCATGGCGCGACGTGTGGGAATTCTCGGCGCGAAAGGTCGGGCCGAAGGTGTAGATGTTCGACAGGGCCGTGGCGAAGATTTCGCCCTCCAGCTGGCCGGAGACGGTGAGGAAGGTTTTCTTGCCGAAGAAATCCCGCGCGTTGTCGATGTCGCCCTGGTCGGTCTTGGGCGGGTTGGCGAGGTCGAAGGTCGTGACCCGGAACATGTCGCCGGCGCCCTCGGCGTCACTGGCGGTGATGATGGGCGTGTGGACGTAGACGAAGCCCTTCTCCTGGAAAAACTGGTGAACGGCGTAGGCCAGCCGGCTGCGCACGCGGAACACGGCGCCGAAAAGATTCGAGCGCGGACGGAGATGGGCAATCTCCCGCAGGAACTCCAGCGTGTGCCCCTTTTTCTGGAGCGGGTAGGTGGCATCGGCCTCGCCGAGCACGGCGAATTTCTCCGCGACGACCTCCCATTTCTGACCCTGCCCCTTCGACTCGACCAGTTTGCCGCGCACCTCGACGGAAGCACCGGTGTTGGCCTTGGTGACATTGGCGTAGTCGGGCAGGGTGGCGTCGACGATGATCTGGAGGCCCTTGAGGCAGGAACCGTCGTTGAGCTCGATGAAGGAAAACGCCTTGGCGTCGCGCCGGGTGCGGACCCAGCCTTGGAGCAGGATGGAGTCGCTCGGAGCGGTGGCGTGCAGGGCGTCTTTGACCAGGGTACGTTGCATGAGGATGGTTTTTGTGACCACGCATTACACGGATTACGCGGAGGCAGAAGCCTGAAATAGCGGCCGGCATTCAGGACGAGATGGCGCGAGGACAGTTTCTGGCCGGCTTGGTGCCCGGAAAAGCCAAAAAATAATTCCGGGCCCGGGTGGTTTTCCCGCAACCTCCCCCGCCTTGCCTCAGTCCTAACGGTCATGAACTCATTGCTCACCAAAGTCAGTCACACGGCCCAACAGGTTGCCTTGTGGTCGATTGTTACCGGCGGACTGGCTTTAGTGGCTGGTTGCGCCTCTGAACCCGAATCACATGTCGTCTCCGCCCCACCGCCCTCCACGCCGCAAACACAGCTTGTGGTGGCGCAACAGCAGCCCCAGCAAATAGTGGTTTCGGGTACGGCGCAGACCTCCAACGGCACCATCATCGTCATGCAGGCTCCGCCTGCCGTGCAGCAGGAAGTGGTGCTGGCCCAGCCCTCCTCGGATCACAAGTGGATCGCCGGTTACTGGACCTGGCGCAACAACCGCTACGAGTGGATGGCCGGACATTGGGAATTGCCCCCGAATTCGGGTGCGGCCTGGGTTGCCCCACGCTGGGAGCGCACAAGCGATGGCGGCTACCGGTTCTATGAAGGCTATTGGAGCTGAGACTTGTCGATATCAATAAACTCACTGCGGCGCGGAAAATCCCGCGCCGTTTTCATCTCGGGTGATAGCAGCAGGCAAAATCGGCTTTTACTGCGGAAAGCCAGTAACCCAGGGAAGCAACTGTGGTCAAAAATAAGATTATGAATAATTCATCCATCCGTGTTTTAAAACGCAAGCGGGCCGCCTGGCTGTGGGTGCCGCTCTTGCTGATCGGGGCAGCGGCTCCCTTGCTTGCCCGGGGCGCACCTCCGGCGGGGCGGCCGGTTTTGATCGCTGATATTGATTTGAGCATCATTTTGGGAGCTCCGCCGCCGCCGCGACACGAAGTGATTATCGAACGCGACCGCCCGTCACGCGACCATGTGTGGATCAACGGTTATTGGATGAACAACCATGGGCGGCGCGAATGGCTGGCCGGTCACTGGGAACGCCCGCCGCAGGGTCGGACTTTGTGGGTCGAGCCGCGCTGGGAGAAGCGTGGACGCGGTTACGCCTTTGTCGAAGGTTACTGGGCCGAAGCCAAGCATGACAACCGGCCTGATGATCGCCGGGATGACCGGCGGGACGATCGGCGGGACGACCACCGTTGATCCTCCGAATCGATCGGACAGGCGCGGAAAATCTTCCGCGCCTTTTTTGTCGGGCAAATTGCGGGAGGAACAAGAGGGCAACGCGATAAGCAGGAAAATCCGGGGCAATAAGTGCTGACCGTTGCCAGAATCCGGAAAGACGGAAGGAACGTTTCGCGCAAATCGCATCGTTGGCCAAAAAAACAGTCGGTGGATTTTTTGCGCTCTTCACATCCGGTCAAAATCCGTGATACTTCATCCGGCCCCATGTCCGCCCTGAACCTCAGTTCCCTTTGCCGCTCCCTGCTGCTTTTGCTTGCGCTGACCCCGGATTTGACGGCTCAGGAACAGTATTCAATCACTGATTATGGGGCGATCGCCGGGGGCGCGGTCCTGAACACCACCGCCATCCAGGCGGCGATTGACGAGGCGGCCACCAAGGGCGGCGGCACGGTTGTGATTCCGGCGGGGGTTTTCCGCAGCGGAGCTGTCTTCCTGAAGCCCGGCGTCGGGCTGCATCTCGCCGCGGGCGCGGTGTTGCAGGGCTCGGCCAGCATCGAGGATTATCCAAAGCAACTCACGCGCATCGAGGGCCACTTCGAACCATGGCGCGTGGCGCTGGTCAATGCGCAAGGCCTGGAAAAACTGCGCATCAGCGGCGAAGGCCGGCTCGACGGCAATGGCAGGTCGTACTGGGCGGCCTTCTGGCAGCGGCGCAAAGAGAATCCCCGGTGCACCAATCTTGAGGTGGAGCGGCCACGCCTCCTGTTCATCGACCGCTGCCATGACGTCCGGATCGAGGGCCTCGCGCTGCAGGATTCCGGCTTCTGGAATCTGCATCTTTATCGCTGCCGCGACGTCGTCATCGAGGGTCTGCGCATCACGATCCCGGGCGCCAGCGCCAGTCTGCGGGGGCCCAGCACGGATGGCATCGACGTGGACAGCTCGCAGAACGTGACCATCCGGCGGTGTTACATCTCGACGAACGACGACAACATCGCGCTCAAGGGCAGCAAAGGTCCGCTCGCCGACCAGGACGCCGACAGCCCGCCGGTCGAAAACATTCTGGTGGAGGATTGCGAGATCGGCGACGGCGGCGGCCTGATCACCTGCGGCAGTGAGGCGACCACGATTCGCAACGTGACGGTGCGCAATTGCGTCATGTCGGGCCGCGCCACGCTGCTCACCCTGAAACTCCGGCCTGACACGCCTCAGCACTATGAGCAGATTACGATGGAGGGCATCAAACTCGCTGGTAATGGCCGGCTCCTGAACGTGGCGCCCTGGACGCAATTCTTCGATTTGAAAGGCCGGCCCGCCCCGGCGCGTTTGGTGAATCACATTGTGCTCCGCAACATCACGGGTGCGTACCGCACGCTCGGCACGCTGCAGGGCAACCCGGGCGATGTCCTGCGCGACATCACGCTCGAAAACATCGACCTCAAGCTGGAGGATGAGAAATTTGCCCTCGGGCGGGTCGAGAACCTGGTGCTGAAAAACGTCGTCATCAACGGCCACGCTTTCACAGCACCGGTAGCGCAAACACCGTAGCGATTTTGGGCGAAGAGCTGCTCGACGGCAAGAATCGGTTGGTGGTGCGCCATCTTGCGGATTGCATCGGTCCCGCGTGGCGGCAAAAAGTTCACGAAGCCGTGTTCAAACGGTTTCACCCCCGCAACCCTAAAACAGTTTCTCATGAAAGCTTTGGCCCAGAATCTTTTGTTTGCACTGGCGGTCGCGTCGGTCGTGACCATCCTGTCCGTCATGGGGCAAACTCCCGCCGCAGTGGTATCTTCCGCCAGACTTGGCTCCACCGTTTTTCACTGGGAGAACCTCATGGCCCGGCCGAGCGGGGCCGGCGTTCGCCGGGACGTCGCCAACCAACCCACGGCAACTCTCGAAAGATTTGAATGCCACATCAGCACGCTGAATGCCGGCAACATGTCGCACCCGCCGCACCGCCATCCGCAGGAGGAATTCATCATCATCAAGGAAGGCACCCTCGATGTGTTCATCAACGGGCAGGTGCAGCGGGTGGGTCCGGGTTCGCTTTTTTTCTTTGCCTCGAACGACCTGCACAACGTGACGAATGTCGGCGATACCCCTGCGACTTATCTGGTGTTCAACCTGACGACCGTGGCCACCGGATCGGTGCCATCCCAGGCGGCGGCCGATTCCGCTGCCCCGGGCAAACTGCGCTCGACCGTGTTCGACTGGGAGAAGCTTGCCGTGAAAGCGACCAAGACGGGTGAGCGGCGCGAGATCGTCGATTCGCCCACCGTGACCTGCGCCAATTTTGAATGTCACGTGACCACCCTCAACCCCGGCGAGGTACCGCATGTCTCGCATCATCACCCGGACGAGGAACTCGTCATAGTCAAGGAGGGCCTGATGGAGGTGACGATCAACGGCGTCACGCAACACGCCGGTCCGGGTTCGATCATCTTCTACGCCTCCAATGACGAGCATGGCATGAAGAACGCCGGCCCAACGCGCGCCACCTATCATGTCGTCCGCATCGTGACGGAGGCGACGCCGAAGCTGGCGATGAAATAACCTTCGCCAGGCTGCGCACTCCCTCCCCATGAACAACCCCTCCCGCCGACTTGTCCTGATTTTTTCTCTTTGTATGCTTGCCTCCGCGGCCCGGGCCGAAATCGGCTTGGGCGCGAAGCCGCTGCCCGGATCCGAGGTCATCATCGACGGCAGCCGGCAGCTGCTCGACGAGAAGTGGACCTATTGGACCGGCCCGCGTTTCGGTTCGGCCCTGCCCATCAAATGGAAAATCGTGGACGATCCGGTCGCTCATGGGACCGTGCTGATGTCCGATGATCCCGCGGCGGCTGGCGGCAAATACGGCGCGGCGGACATCGTGACGAAAAAGGCCTACCGTGATTTCCGGCTGCACATTGAGTTTTTGGTGATGAACCCGGGCGGCAACAGCGGCGTTTACCTGCAAAACCGCTATGAGATCCAGATTCTCGACGGCGACCGGACCAAGCACGGCATGGGTGCCGTGATCAACGAGGCCGCGGCGCCCTACAGCGCCTACCGCGGTCTCCGGCAGTGGAACGCCTACGACATCACCTTCCGAGCGGCGCGTTTCAAGGATGGCAAGCGCATCGAGCCGGCGATGGTCACGATTTATTTCAACGGCACGAAGGCGCACGACAACCAGCCGATCAGCCAGGTGTGGGGTGGACCCAATTCCGGTCTCGATGGCGGCAACGACGGCGGCAAGGGCATCACTGATGCGCCCGGCGGGCTGAAACTCCAGTGCGAAGGCCACGACGTGCGTTTCCGCAACGCGTGGATTCAGGAACTCGATCTTGAGAAACCCGACACCGCATTTCACGACTGAACGGCCAAAAAATCGCTGGCCGCCAATTGCGCCCAGGTGTCCACTTCTCTGCAGCAGACCCCTTATGAAACACATCCGATTGATCGCCTCGTTGATCTCTCTGGTGGGAGCCACCCTCTACGCCAAGGACGAGGCGGCTCCGGCCAAATTCACCGTCCAGTTCGTGACCGTTGAGCAGGACGTAAAATTGGAGGTGGTTGACTGGGGCGGCACTGGACGACCGTTGGTTTTGCTGGCCGCGCTCGGAGCTGACGCGCACATCTATACGGACTTCGCCCCGAAGCTCACCAGCACCTGCCACGTCTACAGCATCACCCGGCGCGGTTTTGGCGCCTCCAGTGTTCCTGCAGGCGGCTATTCGGCCGATCGACTGGGGGACGATGTTTTGGCCGTGATTGCTGCGCTCAAGCTCGACCGGCCGGTTCTCATCGGGCACTCCTTGGCGGGGGAGGAATTAAGTTCGATCGGATCACGGCATCCGGAAAAGGTCGCCGGGCTGGTCTACCTGGACGCGGCCGAGTCTAATGCATTTTATGACCCGGCCAGTGGCGATTTCCAGATCGACGCGATTGAATTGCGCAAAAAAATTGACCACCTGATCGCTCATGATTCCGACCCGCAACCATGGATCGCGGCAGTGCTGAGATCGCTTCCTCAGTTTGAAAAAGACCTGCGGGACCTGCAGAAATTATTGCAGTCCTTGGAGCCCCAAACAGACCCGAAACAGCCAGCGTCCGCGGAACCGAAGACGGATCCGGAGCCGCCGGCCCCCAAGGCACCGACTCCGATGCAGTTGATGCTCGCCGGAGAGCAAAAATATACCTCTGTCAGGACACCGGTTCTTGCCATCTTCCCGAGCCCTCACGCCGAAATCGCCGGATGGTTTGAACATGACCCGGCAGGCCGGAGCAAGGCCGAGGCTGACGATGTTGCCCGGGTAGAAGTCCGGATAAAGGCGGTCGAAAAAGCCGCGCCTTCACCGCATATCGTCCGGTTGCCCCACGCGAGTCACGCCGTCTTCATGTCGAACGAGGCTGACGTGTTGCGGGAAATAAGTTCATTTATTGCCAGCTTGCCCTAGGTGGGCGGCGTTTTTTCCCGGCCAACTTCGCGCCTTTACCTCGGCAGATATTCGGTCATCGCTCTCCGGCGCCTTTAGCCCAGCGCAATGGCCGGCATGTTTTTGACAAGAAGTGCAGCGCTCCGGGCGGTTTCAAGGCGTAGTTTAAAGTGCAGCGCTTGAAGTGCATCGGCGCTTGCCTCTTCCCCTCATCCGCCATGAACACTCGTCGTGAATTCCTCAAATCCGGCCTCGCGCTTGGGGCCGCGGTCACACTCACCAACTGGCGCGGGCTCGCCGCCGCTGAAACGTCCGAATCCGCTGCACCCGCACCCGCTGATGCCGCCCGCCCGGTGCTCATCGCGGTGCGCGACGGCAGCCGCACGGCCATGGTCGACAAGGCCCTTGCCGCCCTCGGTGGCCTGGGCATGTTTGTGAAGTCCGGACAGACGGTCTGTCTCAAACCTAACATTGGCTGGGACGCTCCGCCTGAGCGTGGCGCCAACACGCACCCCGAGCTGGTGGGGCACCTCGTCCGGCTGTGCTTGGAGGCCGGGGCCAAGTCCGTCAGTGTTTTTGACAATACCTGTGACCAGTGGCAGCTCTGCTATGAACACAGCGGGATTGAAAAAGCGGCGCGGGATGCCGGCGCCCATGTCGTCAATGGCAAGGACCAGAGCCTTTACCGCGAGGTCGAGATTCCCGGCGGGGTGACACTCAAGCACGCCCTGGTCCACTCGCTGGTGCTCGACAGTGATATCCTCCTCAATGTGCCCGTGCTCAAGCATCACAGCGGCACGGGCATGACCGCGGCGATGAAAAACCTGATGGGCGTGGTCTGGGACCGCGGCTTCTACCACCAGAACAACGTCCACCAGATCATTGCCGATTTTCTCACCTTGCGGAAGCCGACGCTCAACATTCTTGACGCCTATCACCCGATGGTTCGCAACGGCCCGCGGGGCAAGACGGTGGCCGACGTAGTCGAGATGCGCACGCTGTTGGCGTCGACCGATTGCGTGGCCCTGGATGCCGCCGCCGCGAAATTACTCGGTCTCAAGCCGGCCAGTGTGGCTTACATCGAAATCGCCGATGCGATGAAGCTCGGCACGATGGACCTCACCAAGGTCGAGATCCGTCGTTTCAATCTGGCCTGACGTGATGCGCCGGCGTGGGTTGAAGTCTCTCCGCGTCGCCGGCGCCGCGGTTGTGTTTACCGGGCTGATGGCGGCCCTGGTCGATTTCCGCAATGCCGTGCCGCCGGCCATCAGCCATTGGCTGGCGTCCGTCCAGTTCATTCCTTCCGCCGTCGCGCTGGCCACCGGTGCGAGCCTGTCTCTCGCTTGTCTCGCCGTCCTTATCGTGACCCTAGCCGTCGGGCGAATCTATTGTTCCGTCGTCTGCCCGCTCGGTATTTTTCAGGACATTGTCGCGCGGGTGGCGGGGTGGATGAGGCGCAAAAAAACGCTGCTGCCGCACCGCCCGGCGCGAACCTGGCTCCGGCAGATCTTCCTCTGGGGCGCGGTGGGCGGCATCGCCGCCGGCTGGACCGGACTAACGCTCACCCTGCTTGATCCGTACAGTATCTTCGGGCGCATCGCCTCAGATCTCTTTCGCCCGGTGGTTACACTGGTCAACAACGTCTTGGTGGGCCTCATCAGCACCGTCGGTGGTGACAGCCTCTATCGCGTTACCCCGTCATGGGCCGCCGCGGGTGCGCTCGCAATGCCGGCAGGCATGCTGCTTCTGATCACCGGCCTCGCCGCTTGGCGGGGGCGGCTTTATTGCAACACGGTGTGCCCGGTCGGCACGCTGCTCGGTTTGGTGTCTGCACGCAGCGCCTGGCAACTTTCACTCGACACGGTGGCCTGTCGCAAATGCGGCGACTGTCTGCGGGTGTGCAAGGCGCAGTGCATCGATCTCCGCTCCGGCATGATCGATCATTCGCGCTGTGTCGGGTGCTACAACTGCATCGATGCCTGCCAGGAGGACGGCATCCGCTACCGCTGGACCTGGCGGCGCCGGGTTGTGAAACCCGCAGCAAAACCGGTTCCTGGCGTGAGCCGGGGTGCGTCGGCCGCCGATCCGCAACGGCGGACTTTTATTTCCACCACCGTCGCCACGCTGGCTGCCGTCACAGGCGCCGGACGGCTGCTGGCCGCCACTGAGTCCGGCAAATCTCCGCCGCGCAACTACAGCCGCGCGATCTGTCCGCCGGGCGCTTCGAGCGTGGATCGTTTTCTGGATCGTTGCACCGCCTGCCACATGTGTATCAGCGCCTGTCCGACCCACGTGTTGCAGCCGGCGTTTTTGGAGTACGGCTTTTCCGGAATGCTCAAGCCGCGGCTCGATTATGCCGGAGCCTTTTGCAATTTCGACTGCCGGCGCTGCGCCGAGGTCTGTCCCGACGGAGCGCTCACCGTGCTGGACCTCGCGCAAAAACAAGTGACGCGGATTGGGGTGGCGGACCTTGATCTGGAGAAATGCATCGTGAAGACGAAGGGCACCGACTGCGCCGCGTGCTCCGAGCATTGCCCCACGAAGGCGGTCGATACCGTCCCTTACGGCGACAATCTCCGTCTGCCGCAGGTCAACCAGGAATTGTGTATCGGCTGCGGGGCCTGTGAATATGCCTGTCCGGCCCAGCCCCACAAAGCCATCACAGTCTCGGGCCAGCGCCGGCACGAGCTGGCGACCCGGCGCATCGAGGGGAAAGCCGTCGATCCTCGGCGAAAAAATGATTTTCCTTTTTAGACCAGACGGGAAGTTTCAACCGGTTTTTGCCCCACGCAGGGCGAGGCCGGTCCAGGTTGCCGCCAGCAAATCCACGGTGCCGAGCAGGAGAAGCGGCATGGGGGCCAGACGGAGCAGCACAAACGCCGCGAAGAGGGTGAAGACCATGGCGCGGGCCTGGACGGTCCAGCGAAAAAATGCGGTCAGTTCCTGGCGAGCCGCCCGGATGTAGTAGAACGCCAAGACGAGCGCCAGCACCCCGACGATCCGCGGCCAAATTTCGCTGCTGGCGGGGAAGCCCAGCAGACCGAGCACGGGGTTCGGAATCGCAACCAGCGCACCGCCAACCGCGATCAAGTAGAGCCCAAAAACAAAGACACTTTGCGCGGAGCGGCTCATGAAATGATAATGGGGTTCGGATTATCCGGATGGGCCCAAATAATGCAGTCTCAAAATGACGGGGATAGGGCAGCAGGGTTCCGGCCTGATTTGACTGGTTTGACTGGCCGGAAATATCCAATCTGTTTTTCCACTATCGCCATGAGCCCATCCATCAATGTCACCGTTTGGGGTGAATACCGCCATGAAAAGAAAAACCCGAAGGTCTCGGCCATCTATCCGCAGGGCATGCACGAGACCATTGCCGGCTTCCTGCGCACTGCGCCGGGACTGACCGTGCGGACGGCCACGCTCGACGAGCCGGAGCACGGGCTGACCGAAGCGGTCCTGACCGGCACGGATGTACTAGTCTGGTGGGGACACATGGCGCACCACGAGGTGGATGACGCCGTGGTTGCCCGCGTCCACCGGCGCGTGCTTGAGGGCATGGGCCTGGTGGTGCTGCACTCCGGGCATTATTCCAAGATTTTCAAGGCGCTCATGGGCACGACCTGCTCGTTGAAATGGCGCGAGGCGAACGACAAGGAGCGCATCTGGAACGTCTGTCCTTCGCATCCGATTGCGCACGGGCTTGGCGAATATTTAGAGATTCCCGCCGAGGAGATGTATGGCGAACCCTTCGGCATCCCGACCCCGGATGAGTTGATCTTCATCTCCTGGTTCAGCGGCGGAGAGGTTTTCCGCAGCGGCGCGACGTGGCAGCGCGGACATGGACGGGTCTTTTATTTCCGTCCCGGGCACGAGACCTACCCGACCTATCACCTGCCCGTGGTTCAGCAGGTCATCACCAACGGCGTGCGCTGGGCCCGGTCCACCGTGCGCCTACCCGATGCCTGCCCCAACAGCAAGCCCCTTGAGCCGCTGCCGCCCGTCTGAACGGTCTTACCATGAGGACGAAGAAATCCAAATCTACCGGCGTGCGGCTGGCGATCATCGGCACCGGCGGCATGGCGCACACGCATGTCCGTTTTTTCCGGGAGATCCGCGGCTGTACCATCATTGCGGCGGCGGACATTGATCGGCAGCGGGTGGAGGCCTTCTGTGCGGAACATGACATTCCCGTGGCCTATACCAGCGTGGCGGAGCTGCTGGCCGGGACCAACTGTGATGCCGTGTCGATCGTCGCGCCCGACGCCATGCACGCGCCGCTGGCCCTTCAGTGCCTTCGCGCCGGCAAGCACGTGCTTTGCGAGAAGCCGCTTGCGGTCAGTTACGCGGACACCCGCCGGATGCTCGCGGCCGCACGCCGGGCGGGCGTCGTGCACATGGTGAATTTCTCCTACCGCAACTGGCCGTGTCTGCACGCTGTTGCGGACCTCGTGCACCGCGGTGGACTCGGTGACCTCCGGCATGTCGAGGCAAGTTATCTGCAATCGTGGCTGTTGCAGGATCTGTGGGGCGAGTGGCGCACTTCCCCCGGCTGGCTATGGCGCTTGTCTTCGCGCCACGGCAGCAAGGGTGTGCTGGGCGACATCGGCGTGCACATTGTGGACTTTGCCACCTATCCGGCCGGTCCGATTGCAGAGGTTTTTGCCCAGCTGAAGACGTTCCCGAAGGCCCCGCGCAACCGCATTGGCGCCTACCGGCTGGACGCCAACGACTCGGCCGTGCTCAATGTGAAGTTCGCCAACGGCGCACTCGGCACCATCCACACCACGCGCTGGTCGGGCGGCCACATCAACCGGCTCTTCCTGAAAATCTCAGGCACGCTGGGCTCGGTGGAGATCGATTCCGAGCGCTCGACCACATCCTATCGGATTTGCACCGGCCGGGATCTGCCCAAGGCCTGCTGGCGCGAGGTAAAGGCGAAGCCGGTGCCGAGCCTGCACCGGCGTTTTATCACCGCGATTCGAACAGGTCGGGCGGAGCAGCCGGATTTCGCCCGTGGCTCAGAGGTTCAGAAAGTGCTCGATGCCTGCTTCAAGTCCGATGCACTCAGCCGGCCGGTGAGAATGTGACGGTCCGAGCTAGATGCCGACGGGAGGAACCGGGTTGGGTTCGTCATGCGATGTCATCCAGACGGGCGGGCCTTGGTTGCCTTCTGGAGAAATTCTGCATGGATTTCACGCATGAAGCTCGATCGGCGGCAATTCCTCGTGTTGTCGGGCGCAGTCCTCCCGGGCGTGCTGGCGGTCCGCCCCACCGTGTTGCTGGGCGAATTGGTTGACCCCGGGTCAGCCCAAGCCCGGCTTCCCTGGCACCAGCGCCTGCATCGCATCGGGCAGGTCAACTTCAACGAGCGCGATCCGCTTGAACTCGATGTCGAGGCTTGGGCCAACTACTGGGCCAGCCTGAAAGTCGACGCCGTGCTGGTCAGCGTAACAGGCATCCTCGCGTTTTATCCCACCCAGATTCCCTTTCACCGCCGCAGCCAGTTTCTCGGCGATCGTGATCTATTCGGCGCCGCGGCCGCTGCGGCGAAAAAGCGCGGCATCCGCGTGATCGCCCGCCTGAGCCCGGACCTGCAGTGGGAGGAAGCGACCAAGGCCAGACCAGAATGGTTCATGCGCGATGCGAACGGCGGCTTTCTTGCCCACAACGAGGAGCCGAAACTTTATCGCACCTGCATCTTCTCCACCTATTTCACCGAGCACATGCCGGCGATCATGCGTGAGATTCACGCCCACTACGACGTCGACGGGCTCTTCACCAACGCGTGGCCGCCGCTCGGCAGCTTTCCGGTCTGCCATTGCGACGTGTGCCGCAAGCTCGCGCCGGCCGGCTCCGTGGCCTACTGGGAGCAGTTCAATGCGCGCATCGTCGAGGTGTGGAAACTTTACGATGGCATCGCGAAGGAGAAAAAGCCGGACAACCTTTTCTTTGCCAACATGGGCGACGGGTTGCGCGCCACGCCGAATCTGAAGCAGCTCGCCCAAGTTTGCGAATGGTACAACTGCGACAACCAGGGCCGGGGCGGCGAGGCCACGCCCATCTGGGGCGCCGCGCAGCAGGGAAGGGTGGCGACCGCAATCATGCAGGGCCGCACCATCACAAACGTGACCGGCGCCTATTCCACCGGCAGCGGCGGCGTACGCTGGCGCAATGTCGCCAAATCGCGCGAGGAGGCGGAAATCTGGATGGATCAGACGGTCGCGAGCGGCATGACGATCTGGTATCACTGGGTGGGCGGGCAGGCCGGCCTCGGCGAGGATCGGCGCTGGCAGGAAACCGGCCACCGCTACATGGAATGGCACGCGCGGCACGACCGGCATTTTGTGCGACAGCGCAGCATCGCGAACGTAGGGGTGGTGATGTCGCAGCGCACCACGTTGTTCTACACGCCACCCGGCGACGGCCGCATGCAGGAGTTCATGGACGGACTGTATTCGGCGCTGCTTGAGAGCCGCATTTTCTTCGATTTCGTCCACGAGGACGATCTCGGCCCCGAAACCCTTGGCCGGTACTCTGCGCTCCTGCTGCCCAACGTCGCCTGGCTGAGCGACCGGCAATGCCAGCAGTTGCGCGACTACGTGGCGGCGGGCGGTTCGCTGCTGGCCTCATTTGAAACCGCCATGTTTGACGAAACGGGCCGCCGCCGGACCAATCCGGGCTTGGCCGACCTATTCGGCATCGAGTCGGTGGGAACGCCGGCCGGGCCCAATGGCAACGGTTTCTACGCGCGCATCGAGCGTCCGCACGAAATCCTGCGCGGCTTCGACAACACCAACTGGATTCCCGGCGGCGCGTGGCGCCTGCCGGTCAGGACCGCGGGCGACCCGGTGCTCTCGGTCGTGCCGGCTTACACCTCCTATCCACCGGAGCTTTCTTACGACCCCGTGCGGAAAACCGACGGACCGGCGGTCATTGACCGCGAGCTGGGCAGTGCGCGACTGCTCTACTTCCCCGGAGATCTCGAGCGCAGCGTCTGGCGTTCCGGTCAGACCGATCTCAGCCGCCTGCTGCAGAACTCCATCACCTGGCTGACGCACGGACGGCAGCCGGTTTCGGTGGCGGGGGAGGGCATCGTCGAATGTTTTGCGTGGGAAACGGACCCCGGCTTTGCGCTCCATGTGCTCAACTACACCAATCCCAACCTGCACCGGGGCTGGCTGCGAAAATATTATCCCATCGGCGAACAGAAGGTACGGATTGAAATTCCGGCAGGCCGCACGGTCACTCGGGTCGAGCTACTGCGCGCGGAGCGCGACATCCCGTTCCGGCAAACTGGAAGCGTCGTGGAATTTGTCATCCCGCAGGTCGTCGACTACGAGGTGGCGGCGCTCTACGCGTAACAGCTCTGGCGTGACGATTTGCCTGTGCCCGGAATACAATCCGGTTTGATCAGGCGGTGGACCACACGATTTGCGAGGGACGTCTTATTGTGATTTCGAGGTTTTGCTCGCCGGCATGTTCTGGCCGTTCTGATGCAGGTTCAGGCCGGTGACCTTGCCCGTGGCGTCGCGCTGAAACGTGATCTGCGCATCAACGACCTTGTAGAAGAACTCGTCCTTTGCGGACGCAAACACCGGCAGCTTTCCCTGGCCGCTCATTTGCGCAAACAGGGCGCCGTCCGCTTCCGTTACTGTCAGCACGAACTGTGGCGTCAGGGGATATTCGCCGGCGTACTCGCGCAGCGTTTCAACGGGCAGCACGATTTCCTTGCGCGGTGGCGGCAGTTCGCCGCGCGGCGCACGCTGGTCGAGACCATTCTGGTGCAACACGAGTGCAGTGATTTTACCTGAACCATCCCGTTCGAAGGAAATTTCCGCCGGCACGCCGACGATGGCGAAACGATCAGGTGCGACCACGCGCATGCCAAACGACGGCTGTCCGGTCGCTTGCCCGCGAAGCGCACCGCCCACTTCGGTGATGTCGATGGCAAACGCCGGCGACAGAGGATAGCGGCCAGCGTAGCTCGCGGCGTCCTTGATGGTTTCATTCCTGGGCTGCGGAGCCTTGGCGCCGAGCAGGCTGAAGCCCAGTGCCTCGCTTCCTTGCTGGACGTTGGCCAGGATGACGATGCCGGCTCCGGTCTTGGGGCTGAATGCAACAAAGGCATGGCTTCCCGCCGTGGCCCCATTGTGCCAGACCACCGGATTTTCGACGTCATCGGTCAAAAGCCAACCCA
>CAZBLQ010000053.1:0-4206 GCA_964492635.1 uncultured Oleiharenicola sp. | reverse complement strand
GCCCCATTGTGCCAGACCACCGGATTTTCGACGTCATCGGTCAAAAGCCAACCCAGGCCGATATGTCCGCCGACGTCGTCGGCCGTGTGCTGGGGCTGAATTGTGGCCTCAACGGCAGCGCGCATCGGATGTGAGTCTTTGCCCAGGCAGGCGGCGAGAAAGACTGCCATATCGCGCGCTGAGCTTCGCAACGCGCCCGCCGGCGCAAACGCCTGAAAGGTCCAATTCGGCACGGTTTTGCCGGCGGCATGACTCGGTGCAAGGTTTGGCGGGGGAGGTGATCCGGCCAGGCCAAGGCTCGTCGAAGTCATGCCCAGGGGCGTGAGCACGTGGACCCGCAGGGCGTCGGCATAGGTTGTGCCCCAGGCTGCGGCCAATGCTTCGCCCAGCACCGCCGCGCCGAAGTTGGAATAGGCCATGACGCCATTGGCCGGTGCCACCCGTCCATCCTTGCGCAGAGCCTCAACGAGCATCACGCGATCATAGGCTGAGTAGGGATCGGGATTGGCATCGGGGTTTGGTCCGATGTTCGATGGCAGTCGCGGGAGACCCGAGGTGTGGGTGGTGAGTGAAAGCAGCGTGATCTTCGCCAGAGGGGCTTGTGCCGGATCATCCGACGGCAGCAGATATTTTGCCGCGGAATCGTTGCGGCTGACTTTGCCCAGCCGCTCGCTTTCGGCGAGCAGCAACGCGGTGAAAACTTTTGAGATCGAACCAAGCTCGAACTGCGTGTCGGGCGTGATCGGGCGCGGATCGTCTGATGAATATTTGCCCGATTGAAAAAACGTCGCGCCATCCGCATCGACCCAGGCGATGGCGACACCGCCCGGCTGGCCTTTGATCCACTCGTCAAGGCGGGCCTGGGTGTCAGGCGGTGGTTTGGCGGCGGCGACAAGCGGAAGCATTAGCAGAAGAGTGAACAGCAGGGCATTGGTTTTCATGGGCAAATTGAGGTTGATTTTCATGACGAGGAAGTGAGGTCGCGATGCAGTTTCTCGAGTTCTTCGAGCCGGGGTTCGATTCCCTTCCGGACCGCCCGGCGGTTGACCGTCCAAGTTCCCCAAAAGCACAGAGGCACAACGATGGCGAAGTAGAAGATGATCCAGGCCAGGGCGGCCGGATGTTCCCAGAGGGAGGAGAGGATTCCGGGCGGTCCTTTGACGACCAGGATCCGCACCACCGTGGCGCCAACAACGACGATGGACGCCGCGAGTGGCGCCAGATACCACGACCAGAGGCTGAGCAGCAGGCGGCGCTGGTGGCGCAATTCGGCGATGTCGGCCTCGACCTTGGCGAGTAGCGGCGCATCCGTGCCCAGCCGCCGGCGGCGGGCCAGGAAACGCTCTCGGACGAAGAATCCGGAAACTCCGAGAATCAGCGCTATGGCAAAGACCACCGGCCAGGCGACTGAACCCTCGTGCCACCAAAACCAGGCGTAGAAGGCGACAACCAACCCGCCGGCTCCAGCTTCGCGCAGGTCGCGAGCAAAAAGTGTGGCGGCCAGCTTCCGACGCTTGGTTTCGAACGTTTCCCTGAGCGTTGCCAGGTCGGCGGCAGCCCCGACGGGCAGTTCCTGCCGTTTCCAAATTGCTTCGTAATCATTCAAGTTCATCGGTTACTCCTTTTAAAAGGACGGCGAGTCGTTGGCGCGCACGCGTCAACGCCACGCCGACATGGTTTTCGGTCAGCCCGGTGATTTCGGCCATCTCGCGGTAGGCCAGGCCGTCGAGTGAAAGCAGCACCAGCGCCCGGTCGAATTCCGGCAGGGCGTGGATGGCGGCGTAAAGTTTATCCAGCAGTTCGCGCTCGCTGACGTTTTCAGCCGGCGAGGTGGTGTCAGCGGCGATGCGAGCAAGATCCGCGCCGGGCTCGATCCGTTTTTCGCGACGCGCCGTCCCGCGCCGCCAGGTCAGCGCCGTGTTGAGGCACACCCGGTAAATCCACGTCGAGGGTTTGGCTTGTCCGCTAAAATTCGGCAGCGAGAGCCAAAGTTGGAGCAAAATTTCCTGTTCGAGGTCGGCTACGTCGGCTGGGGCGAAGGCGAAGGAGCGCGTCACCTTGACGACGATGCCGCGATGTTCCTCCAGCCAGGACTGGAAGAGGGAGGCGGAATCGGCAGGAGGGCTCATTACAGGATTAGTCGCCGCAGCGGACCAATCCTTACAGGCTTTCGGTGAAAAGCCAGACGCGGGGCGGGGACGGGGGTGAGGCTGATATCGATTACCGCAGCCGGTTCACTCGCGTTTTTCCGGAGCAGATTTCAGTGCGGTGTGTAACCGCATCTCCTTTGCGGGCATCGGATATCACGCAAGCAGGTAGCGACCGGATTTCCGTGTACCGGTGCGCTTTACGAGCTTTGCCTTCAGCAGCGGAGCGAGGATGTGGGCGGCGCCTTGCTTGGTCACGGCAAGTGCCGCCCAGATTTCCGCCGGTGCCAGGCCTTCCGGTTTGTCGCGCAACAGGTGCAACAGCCTTTCCTGGCTGGGCCGCAGCACGGTTTTTTCCGGGCCGGACTTCGCGGCAAACTGCTGCCCACGCAACCACACGCGCTCGAGCGTCACCCGCAGGCCTTCGGTGGTGTATTCGAGCCAGGCTGTGAGATCGCCACCGCTCTTGGACACGGTAGCGAGGCTGGCGTAATAACGCGAGCCGTCCTCCCAGAAAAATTCGTCGATGGAGAAGATGTGGTGGGTGTCGAAGCCGCGCCGGTAAAGTTCCCACAACGCGAGCATCCGGCCCGCCCGGCCGTTGCCGTCGGCGAACGGATGGATCTCCTCAAACTGATAATGCAGGATGGCCGACGTGAGCACGGGCGACCAGTCGGTGCCCGGGCCGTTCCACCAGTCAATCAACTCGCGCATGAGACCGGAAACGAGGTCGGGTGCCGGCGGACGGTGCCTGCCGACCTGCACGGCGATGGTCCGGTAGCGGCCGGCCTCGCCCTGGTCCATGACACCCCCGGCCAGCAGGGTGTGCAGGCGGAAGAGGTCTTCGTGGGTGACCGGCTTCGGCTGCCTGGCGCGTTTTTCAACCCAGCGCAGCCCGGCATAGTAGTTGAGCACCTCGCGTTGCGAGCGTTCGGTGCGGACGGGCAGAGGCGTGCCGGTTTCCAGCGCGCGGACTTCCGCCAGCGTGAGCGGATTGCCCTCGATGGCGGTGGAAGCGTGCGCGCCCCGCTGGCGGCTGTCCTTCGCGAGCTGCGGCACCCAGGCAACCTGCACGGTCGCGCCGGCGATCCTCGTCTTCAGGCCGGCAATCGTCTCCAGCTCCCGGAGCAGCCGGGCGGAAACCGTGAACTGGGGAACAAAGGCCATGGCCGGTAAGACAAGCGTAAGTCCAGTGACTAGTCAAGCGCTTGGGCAGATAAGACAAGTATAAGTCCAGTAATCAGTCCACCGGCTGAAGGACCTGAAAACTGCCCTCGCGACTCGGCTCTTCCGCGATGACGGTAATGTTGCCATTAAGCCCGATACCGCTACGTTACGGGACGATGCTTAAGGCGAAGTCAGTACATTCGCCGATCGAGCCGGGGGACGGGCTGCGGATCCTGGCGACACGGTTCCGCGGACGCGGGCTGCCGGCGGACCGTTACGACGTGTGGATGGCGAACCTCGGCCCGAGCGAACGGCTCTTGAAAACGGTGCAAGCCGGCAAGATCACGTGGCGGGAATTCTCGAAAAGCTATCGCGGGGAATTGTTCGCTCCCGCGGCAACCGATGGCAGCAATGCGACCATCAAGAACCACGGCCAGAAATTCACGTTGCGGCTGCTCGGCAAACTGGCGCAGTAGGAGAATGTCACGCTGCTCTGCCACTGCGCGGAGGAAGCCAAAGAGTGCCACCGGTTCCTGCTGCAGGATTTGATCAAACAGGAGGGCGGATACTTGGTATGAACGTGCAACATTTCGGCCGAGATTTTGCCGACTTCGATCCTAAGAAACTATAACGAAGAATCGGGGCCCTATGACCAAGTGTCATTTCGCGAATTGGGAGACAAAGGCGTGGACGGGCATGGCTTCCAGGCAGCCGCGATTGACAAACAGTTCGATCAGCTTGGCGGATTTCTTGGCGCCATAGTGAACGGTGAAGGTATGGTGGGCCTTCTGCTGCAGGAAGGGGAGGCCTTGTGCACGGCGGCGACGGTCAGACGACGGCGAGGCGTTCCTCGGCGAGATCGGAGAGGGTCTTGCCCTGTTTCTTGGCGGTG